>DASSAD010000086.1:0-21208 GCA_035685725.1 Amycolatopsis sp.
GAAGGCCAGGATGTTGGCCTCGGCGATCTGGGGTTTCCGCCCGAACTTCTCGCGCAGGAACCGTTCGGTGCCTTCGGTCGGCCGGTGGTACATCCACGAAAGCAGCCCGAGCGCGAACATGTTCTTGCACCGCTCGGCGTCTTTCTTGCCGAGTCCGGTGTCGGCCACCGCGCCCTGGGTCAGTGCCGACATGGACACCTGGTGGACCTGGAACGCGGAGAGGGCGTCGTCGTCGAGCGGGTTCGAGTCGTAGCCCACCTTCGTCAGGTTGCGCTTGGAGAACTCGTCGGTGTTGACGATGATCGTCCCGCCCAGCGGAAGGTCGCCGAGGTTGGCCTTCAACGCCGCCGGGTTCATCGCGACCAGCACGTCCGGCCGGTCGCCCGGGGTCAGGATGTCGTAGTCGGCGAAATGCACCTGGAACGAGGAGACGCCCGGGATGGTGCCCTGAGGGGCGCGGATCTCGGCCGGGAAGTTCGGGAGGGTGGCCAGGTCGTTTCCGAACGCGGCCGCTTCGGAGGTGAACCGGTCACCCGTCAGCTGCATCCCGTCACCGGAGTCGCCCGCGAATCGGATCACCACGCGATCCAGTTTTGAAATTTCCGTGGGACGAGTTGCCGACAACGAACCATTCAACGAGCCATTGCCGTTGGCAGTCGTGCTCATGGGTTGGGGAATCCCTCTCTCCCGGCGCCGATACCTCTACCTTACTTCGCGTTTCGGTCCCTCGTGTGACCGTGTGACCCGACTTACCTGTAACCCATGGTAACAGTTACTTTTCGTCGCCGATCAGGCGGTACGGGGGCGGCGAACCCGGGAAAATCCGAGGCTTCTCGTCGCGGCACGATCCCAGTCTCCACGGTGTCCAGTGTCCGGACAGGGCCGCCCTCAGCCGTGGGATCCGGGTTCGTCACGAGCGGGACTTCGCCGGTGTCGCGGGCAGCAGGACGGGCCGGCTCGAAAGCGGCCTCCGTCCACGGTACGCGCTTCTTGCCAGGGGTCCGGATGCTGAGACTTCGACGGTCGGCAGGCTCAGGTGTTTCCCGGTGTGGGCGGGCGTTCGAGCAGTCGCGACAGCACGACGGTGGAGACCGTGCGGTCGACGATGTCCAGCCCGCGAAGCCGTTCGAGCGCGGTCTCCAGCTGGTGGATGTCGGCGGCGCGCAGGTGCACGATCGCGTCGGCCGCGCCGGTGACGGTGTAGGCGGCCACCACCTCCGGCAGCGGTTCGAGCCGGGTGCGGATCCTCGACGGCGCGACATTTCCGCGGCAGTGCACCTCGACGAACGCTTCGGTGCCCCAGCCGAGTGCCTCCGGGTCCACCACGGCGGTGAACCCGCGCAGCACGCCCGTCTCGAGCAGCCGGTCGACCCGGCGTTTCACGGCGGGCGCGGAAAGCCCGACGATCTTGCCGACGTCGGCGTAGCTGGAGCGTGCATTCGCGACCAGGCAGGAAACGATTCGTTGATCTATCGGGTTCACACGCAATGAATAGCAGGTATACGCACAAGAAAGCGCGATTGATTGTCCCTGAATCGAGCCCTTACCGTGGTTTCATGACCGTTCGGGTGCCCCCGGGACTGCCCCCCGAGGACATGGCGTCACTCGCCGTGGCCACCGAGCGTGCCCTGCTCGCCGCGGCGCCGAAGCTACCGACCGCACGGCGGTATCTGATGTGCCCGCCGCGGTACTTCGCGGTCGAGCACGCGATCAACCCGTGGATGGATCCGGCCCGGCCGGTGAACGTCGAACGGGCCATGGCCCAGTGGACCGGGCTGCGCGACACCTATCGCCGGCTCGGACACACCGTCTCCGAGATCGAGGCGCGGCCGGGCCTGCCGGACATGGTCTTCGCCGCGAACGCGGCGACCGTGGTCGGCGGTCGTGTGCTGGGCGCCCGGTTCCGCGCCGCGCAGCGCGCCGCGGAGGCCGAGCACTTCCGCCGGTGGTTCGTCGAACAGGGTTACCGCGACCTCGTGATGCCCGCGGAGATCAACGAAGGCGAGGGCGACTTCGTGTGGACGGGCGGCGTTCTGCTCGCCGGCACCGGTTTCGGGCCCTGCGCCGGGCGCGGGAATGCGCGGGGGAATGCGCGGGGGAATGCATCGTCTTCGCCGCAGGCCGCCGCATCGGCTGTCCCACCGGCTGTCCCACCGGCTGTCGTACCGGCTGTTGTCGGCACGGCCGAGCCGGTGCCGGACAGCCCCTTCCGGACCAGCCCGGCCGCGCATGCCGAAGCGCAGGAGGTGCTCGGTGTCCCGGTGGTGTCCCTGCGGCTGATCGACCCCCGCTACTACCACCTGGACACCGCGTTGTTCGTCCTGCGGGAGGCCACCGAGGAGACGGCCGCACAGATCGCGTACTACCCCGGGGCGTTCTCACCGGGGTCTCGCCGGGTCCTGGCGAGGTTGTTCCCGGACGCGGTCCTCGCTGACGCGCGGGACGCGGAATGTCTCGGTCTCAACGGTGTTTCCGACGGTCGCGACGTCGTGCTCCCGGTGGAGGCGACCGGACTGGCCGGCCGCCTGGCGGAGCAGGGCTACACGCCGGTCCCCGTCGACATCTCGGAGCTGCGGAAGTCGGGCGGTGGCCCGAAATGCTGCACGCTCGAAATCCGCGAGTTGTAACAACCGCTGTGCCCGCTCCGAATCAGGGGATGCACCTTTCGTCGTCCTCCCCCGAACCGGCCGTGTTTCGCACGCCAAGGAGCCGTTATGACAGCCTGTCGCCTGTGCGGGTCGGCAAGCCTTGCCAGCGTGGTCGATCTCGGCGCGACTCCGCCCTGTGAGCGTTTTCTCACCAGGGAACAACTTGATCAGCCGGAACTCACCTACCCGCTGCACCTCAGGGTGTGCACGGACTGCTGGCTGGCCCAGCTCCCCCCGTTGATCACGCCGGAGGATACCTTCACCGATTACGCCTATTTCTCGTCGTACTCGGCCAGCTGGGTGAAGCACGCGCGGGATTTCGTCGATGCGGTGACGGAAAAGCTCGGGCTGGTCGCCGGATCGTTCGTCGTCGAGGTGGCCAGCAACGACGGCTACCTGCTCAAGCACGTGGTGGACAAGGGAATCCGGTGCCTCGGCGTGGAACCCTCGGTGAACGTCGGGCAGGCCGCGCGGGAGGCCGGAGTCCCCACGATGACCGCTTTCCTGTCGCCGGAGACCGGGGCCGCGGTTCGTACCGAGCACGGTCCCGCCGATCTCGTCGTGGCGAACAACGTGTACGCGCACATCCCCGATATCACCGGATTCACGCACGGGCTTCGCGCTCTCGTCGCCGACGACGGCTGGGTGAGCATCGAGGTGCAGCACCTGCTGACGCTGATCGAACGCGTCCAGTACGACACGATCTACCACGAGCATTTCCAGTACTACACGGTGCGCTCGGCCTGCCGGGCGCTCGCGCTCGGCGGACTGTCCGTTGTGGACGTCGAGCTGCTGCCGACGCACGGCGGGTCGATCCGGCTGTGGGCACGCCCGGCCGAGGTCGCCGGCGAGCCGAGCGAGGTGATGGCCGAGGTCCTGGCCAGGGAAAAGGCCGCCGGTCTGCACGAGCTTTCCGGATACGCGGAGTTCTCCGCCAAGGTCACCGGGGTGCGGCTGGAGTTGCTTCGCTTCCTGACCGACGCGGCGGCGCGGGGCAGGACGGTGGTCGGCTACGGCGCCCCCGGCAAGGGAAACACCCTGCTCAACCATTGCGGGATCCGGACCGACCTGCTCGCGTACACGGTCGACCGGAACCCCTACAAACACGGCCGGTTCACCCCCGGCGCCCGCATCCCGGTCCTGCCTCCCGAGCGCATCGCGCAGGACCGGCCCGACTACGTCCTCGTCCTGCCGTGGAACCTCAGAGCGGAGCTGACCCGGCAGCTGTCCTATGTGGAGCAATGGGGCGGCAGGCTGGTGTTCCCGATCCCGCACCTGGAGGTGCTCCCGTGAAGGTCGTGCTGTTCTGTGGCGGATACGGCATGCGGATGCGAAACGGCGCCGCCGACGACGCGCCCAAGCCGATGGCGATGGTCGGACCGCGGCCGCTGATCTGGCACGTCATGCGCTACTACGCCCACTTCGGACACACCGAGTTCGTGCTCTGTCTCGGGTACGGGGCGCACCACATCAAGGACTTCTTCCTCAACTACGAGGAGACCGCGTCCAACGACTTCGTGCTGCGCGGCGGCAAGACGGAGATGCTGTCCACCGACATCGCGGACTGGTCGATCTCCTTCGTGCACACCGGGATCTCCTCCGCGATCGGCGAACGGCTGCGCCGGGTGCGCGACCACCTCGACGGTGCGGACATGTTCCTGGCCAACTACGCGGACGTGCTGACCGACGCCCCGCTGCCGGACATGATCGAGCGGCTTTCCACCGCCGAAGCGGGCGCGTCGATGATGGTGGTGCCGCCGCAGTCGTCCTTCCACTGCGTCGAGCTCGGCGACGGCGGCATGATCGGCGCGATCACGCCGGTGAACGAGATGCCGCTGTGGGAGAACGGCGGCTACTTCGTGCTGCGGCAGGAGATCTTCGACCATCTCCCGGAAAACGGCGATCTGGTCGTCGACGGGTGCGGGGAGCTCGCCAAACGCGGCCGGTTGCTGGCCTACCCCTACCGCGGGTTCTGGAAGCCGACCGACACCGTGAAGGAACGGGCGGCGCTCGACCACGACTACGCGCGGGGGCACCGTCCGTGGGCGCTGTGGGAGCAGCCCCGGGCCATGGCGAGAACCGCATGAGACCGGCGCGAGCCGCACGTGTCCTGCTCACCGGGCACCAGGGCTACCTGGGCACCGTGCTGGCGCCGGTGCTCGCCGCCGCCGGCCACGAGGTGATCGGACTCGACTCCGGCCTGTTCGCGGAGTGCCTGCTGGGTCCCCGGCCCGCGGATCCGCCCGGCCACCGGGTCGACCTGCGCGACGTCACCGCCGGACAACTGTCCGAAGTGGATGCCGTGGTCCATCTGGCCGCGCTGTCCAACGATCCGCTCGGGGCACTGGCACCGGAGCTCACCCACGACATCAACCACCGTGCCTCGGTCCGGCTCGCCCGGTTGGCGCGGGACGCGGGCGTCCGCAGGTTCGTGTATGCCTCGACCTGTTCCGTTTACGGCGCCTCAGGCGGCGACGAACTGGTGAACGAGGACGCGCCGCTGCGGCCGGTGACCCCGTACGCCGAGTCGAAGGTGCGCGTCGAAGAGGACCTGCACGAACTGGCCGACGACCATTTTTCGCCCGTCTTCCTCCGCAATGCCACCGCGTTCGGCCACTCGCCGCGCCTGCGCGCCGACATCGTGCTCAACAACCTCGTGGGGCACGCCTTCCTCACCGGAACCGTGCGGGTGCTCTCGGACGGCACGCCGTGGCGCCCGCTGGTCCACGCCCACGACATCGCCCGCGCGTTCGCCGCCGCGCTCGACGCGCCCCGCCCCGCCGTGCACGCGAAGGCGTTCAACATCGGCACCGAGGCCAACAACGTGACCGTCGCGGAGATCGCCAGGCAGGTCGCCGAGGCGGTACCGGGATCGAAGCCGGTGATCACCGGGGAGACCGGCCCCGACCCGCGCTCCTACCGGGTGGACTTCTCCCGCTTCCGCGCGGCGGTCCCGTCCTTCACCTGCGAGCGGACCGTGCGGGACGGCGCGGTCGAACTGGCCGCCGCGTATCGGAAGCACGGGCTCACCTCCCAGGCCTTCGACCAACGCTTCACCCGGCTGGCCTGGCTGCGCCGGCAGGTCGGCGCCGGCAAGGTGGACCAGACGCTGCGGCGCCGCGGATGACCAGCCAGGAGGCACCCCGCCACGGAAAACACCGCCGCTCACCCACCGCGCCGAAACCACCGGAGACCATCCTGGCCCACGGGTCGCCGCCGACCTCCCACGGCCGCACCGGCGCCCTGCGGGACACGGCACGCGCGATGGCCGGTCGGCTGTCGTGGGGACTGGCCGATCAGGCGGTCTCCAGTCTGACGAACTTCGCGGTCAGCAGCTATGTGGCCCGTTCCCTGGGCGTGGCGGCCTTCGGCGTGTTCAGCCTCGCGCTGGTCACCTACGGCGTTGCGCTCAACGTGTCCCGGGGACTGGCGACCGACCCGCTGATGGTGCGGTTCAGCGGGGTGTCCGAGCAGTCCTGGCGCCGCGCGGTTTCCCGGGCCACCGGAACCGCCATCGGCGTCGGCGCCGCCGCGGGTGCGGCCTGCCTGCTCCTCGGCGTCGCGATCGGCGGCGCCGCCGGCCACGCCTTCGCCGGGCTCGGGGTCGTGCTGCCCGCGCTGTTGTCGCAGGACAGCTGGCGGTTCGCCTTCTTCGCCGCCGGCAAAGGCCGGAAGGCCTTCCTCAACGACCTGGTCTGGGCGGTCGTGCTCGTCCCGGCGATGGTCCTCGCCGACCACCAGGGCAGCGTGACCGCGTTCGTGCTGGCGTGGGGGCTTTCGGCCGCTGTCGCCGCGGGCTTCGGCTATCTGCAGACCGGAATCGCGCCCGGGGTCGGCGCGGCCCGGCGATGGCTGCGGGAGCAGCGCGACCTCGCACCCCGCTACCTGCTGGAGAACGTGAGCAACAGCGGTGCCTCCCAGGTGCGGATGTACGGCCTCGGCGCGATCGCCGGACTGGCCGCCGTCGGCACGGTCCGCGGCGCCGAACTGCTGCTCGGGCCGTTCTTGGCCGTCCTCATGGGACTGTCGCTGGTCACCGTCGCCGAAGCGTCCCGGGTGGTCCGCAAGGCGCCGCACCGGCTGGCGAGGTTCTGCCTGTTCCTCGGCGGCAGCCAGGCGGCCGCGGCGGCACTGTGGGGACTGGGCCTGCTCCTGCTACTGCCCGACGGACTCGGCGAGTTCGTGCTCGGTTCGGTTTGGCCGACCGCGTCCGAGCTGATCCTGCCCGCGACGCTGGCCGTCGTCGGCGCGAGCTTCACCACCGGCGCGCAAGCCGGGCTGCGCGCGCTGGCCGCGGCACGCCGCAGCATGCCGACGCAGGTGCTGACGTCTTGTTGCTATGTGGCCGGTGGGCTCGCCGGTGCGCTGTCGGCCGGAGCCGTGGGCTCGGCCTGGGGAGTCGCCGTCGCCACGTCGACCGGCGCCGCCATCTGGTGGCTCCAGCTTCGGTCCGCCCTGAAGGAGCTGACATGAACCCTGTTCCCCGCCTGGGCATCGGGCTTCCCGTCTACAACGGCGAGAACTTCCTCGCCCAGTCGATCGAAGCCCTGCTCGGCCAGACCTACCAGGACTTCGAGCTGATCATCACCGACAACGCGTCGAACGATGGCACCGAGGAGATCTGCCGGCACTACGCGGCCCGGGACGCACGCGTCCGCTATTTCCGCAACCGCAGCAACCTCGGCTGCGCGCCCAACCACAACCTCGCGTTCCAGCTCAGCCGCAGCGAGTTGTTCAAATGGGCGTCCCACGACGATCTCTATGCTCGCGATCTGGTGCGACGCTGCGTCGAGGCACTCGACGAACACCCGCACGCGGTGGCCGCGCACGGCTGGACCGCGATGATCGACGGCTCGGGTGCGGTCACCCGGGCCATCGAGTACCCGCTGGCCACCGCGTCGCCGCACGCGCCGGAACGGTTCCGGAGCATGCTGTTCGGAAACGGTGGCGATGACGACGGCGCGGTGATCCGGTCGGAGGTGCTCCGCCGGATCGCGCCGCTGGGCAGCTACCACCACGCGGACCGCACGATCGTCACCGAACTCGCCCTGCACGGCCCGTTCCACCAGGTCCGCGACTGGCTGTACTTCCGGCGTGATCACCCCGACCGGGCCGAGCGGGCCTGCCCGACGGTGCGCAAGCGGTGCGCCAACCTGGATCCCCGCCGCGCGGATCGCCTCCGGCACCCGGTCGCCCGCCTGTTCGCCGAGTACGTCTGGGCCTATTTGGCGATGATCCAGCGCGCGCCGCTCAGCCGCGAGCAGCGCCGGGAATGCCGCGGCCACCTGGTCCGATGGCTCGCGAGCAGGGCCACCCGGCGGTCCTGGGGGCAGGTCACCGACCAGCCGGCGGCGGAGCTCGACCTGGCCGGTTTCTCCGTTGCGGCGATCGTGCCGGGGCAGTCGTCGTGACCCGACGGATAGGCCTGTTCGGCCTGCTGGGCTCGGGAAACCTCGGCAACGACGGCTCGCTCGACGCGGTGCTCGGATTCCTCGAAGAGCGGCACCCGGACGCCGTCGTCGACTTCATGTGCATGGGCGCGGAAAAGGTCCGTGAGTGCTATGGGTTGCCGGCCATCCCGCTGCAGTGGTACTACGCGAAGGAACGGTCCGGTGCGACGACGATACCGTTGAAGGTACTGGGGAAAGGCATCGATGCGGTCAGGACGGCACGCTGGGTCGCCCGGCACGACGTCGTGATCGTGCCCGGTATGGGCGTTCTGGAGGCGTCGCTTCCCTTGCGTGCCTGGGGTTTTCCGTATGCGCTACTGCTGCTGTGCGCGTCCGGAAGGCTTTTCCGCACGAAGGTCGCGCTGGTCACCGTCGGCTCGAACCCCATCAAAAAGCGGCTTACCCGGCTCGTGTTCACGACAGCCGCTCGACTCGCCCACTACCGGTCCTATCGCGACGCTTTCTCGAAGGATTCGTTGCGGCGCATGGGCGTCGACACCTCCCGCGACGAGGTCTACCCCGATCTGGTGTTCGCCCTGCCCGCCCCGGATCACCCGGCGGCGGCCCCGGGCTCGGTCGGTGTCGGCGTGATGGCCTACTACGGTGGCAATGACGACCGCGGCCGGGCCGGCGAGATCCATAGCCGCTACGTGAACACGCTCAAGCGGTTCGTCCGCTGGCTGGTCGACGAAGGGCGATCAGTGCGGCTGTTCGTCGGCGACCAGGTCGATCAGGAAGTGCTTCAGGAGATCATGGCCGACGTCAGGGCCCACCGGCCCGATCTCGCCCCTTCGCGGGTCACCGCGCCGCGAGTGTCGAGTTTGGACGATCTGATGCGGGAGATGGCGGCGGTCGACACCGTCGTCGCCACCCGATACCACAACGTCCTGTGCGCACTCAAGCTCGGCAAACCGACGCTGTCGCTGGGCTACGCACGGAAGAACGAAGTCCTGATGGCCGGTCTGGGCCTGGCCGAGTTCTGCCAGCCGGCCGACGCGCTGGACTTTTCCTTGCTGGTGAAGCAGTTCACCTAACTCGAACGTCAACGGGAGAAACTGGTCCGCGCGATGGCGGAACGGAACGAGGCGACGGCGCGCGAGCTCCACCGCCAGTTCGACGTGCTCTCCGAGGTCATCTCGTTGCACTGACCATGGTGGGAAAACCGAATATCCTGGGGGTCGCCAAGTGCGTGAACTCTTTTCCCGAGAAGAGATCGTCGCGGCACAGTACGACGTTCCGGACGCCGCGGCCGGGTATGCGCGAGCACACGCGGGAAACGGCCCGGAGGCCCGGTTCTTCCGGTCCCGCCTGCACGCCGTGTCCAGGGCGCTGGCGGCGGTTCCCGGCGGCGAACTGCTCGACGTGGGGTGCGGGCCGGGCATCATGGTGCGCGAGCTGCTGAACACCCGGCCCGGCGATTTCCGGATCACGGCACTCGACCGGTCGCCGGTGATGGTCGACGCGTGCCTGCGCCGCGCCGGTGAGCACCCGGTCCGGGCGGTCGTCGGCCGGATCGAGCGGATGGACTTCGCCGACGCGAGTTTCGACGTCACGCTCGCCATGGGCAGCCTGGAGTACACCGACATCCGGCATTCGCTGAGCGAACTCGCGCGCGTCACCCGGCCCGGCGGCCTTGTGCTGGTGAGCATGCTCAACCCCGCCAGTCCGTACCGGTTCGTCGAATGGCACGTCTACCGGCCACTGCTCCGTTTTCTCGGGCGACTGGAACAGGTGCTCACGGTGCCGTCGGAGCGGCGGCACCGCGCGGAAACCGACGGAATCCGGGCCTACCGAGAAGGGACGCTGCGGCGGCTGATGGCCGAGGCGCGCCTGCGCACGGTCTCGGTCACCTACTTCGACACGACCTTGTTCGTGCCGCCGGCGGACCGGCTGTTTCGCCGATGGGTCCGGCTCAACCGCCCCGACCGCAGCATCGCCCGCCGGTGGCGGGGGCTGGGGACGGGCTACCTGATCGCGGCCCGGCCCGCCTGAACCGGGTTCAGCGGGACGAGGTCGACCCCGGGCAGCACGGCGGCGCCGCGCGCGAACTCCAGATAGCGCTTCCTGACCTGGGCGAGGATGCCGGTCTGGCGGTAGTGGAAGCCGTCGATCTCCTTGACCAGCGTGAGTTCGGTGATGGTCCCGGCAAGGCCGCACTCGTCCGCGGAGAGCAGTTCGGTCCGTTCGATCGGCCTGCGCTCGAAGGGCAGGTCCAACTGGTGACAGATCTGCTCGACGACGTCGACGGTGATGCTGTCCAGGCATCCTTCACCGGTCGGCGGAGTCACGACCCGTCCCCGGTCGGCGATCACGACACACGCCCCGGTCGCCTCGGCGACGCGACCGGCCGGGTTGAGCAAGATCGCGTCGTCGTAACCGAGCCGCCGCGCCTCCATCCGGGCGAGCCGCGCGACAACGTAGTTCGCGCTGCACTTCACCCGTGCCGGCAACGAAACATCCGGCCCCCGCCGCCACGTACTCACCCCGAGCCGCATCGGATCGGGATCGTCCTTCTGCTGAGTGAACGCGGTGATGACCAGATCGGCCCGGGTGCCCTCACCCCAGTGACCTTCGGTCACATACAGCGTGGGGCGGAACCACAGATCCCGCCCGGGCACCAGCAACCGTCCCGCGAGCGACGCCAGCCCGGCCAGGAACTCCGCATAACCGAAGGTGACGGGGATCCGCAACAACGCCGCGGACCGGCACAGCCGGTCGTAGTGGCGGCGAGGGCTGCGAACCGCGAACACGTCCCCCTCGTAGTTCCAGTAGCCCTTGATCCCCTCGAACACGCTCAGTGCCCGCGTCAATGCCTCGGCACTGATGTGGATGCGCACGTCCGCGTAGTCGACAAGCTCGCCGTTGACCAGCGCCCAGGCCGGTTTCTGCAGCTGAGAGAGGGAGGCGGTGTGTGCCAATGTCCCTGCCATTCCTAGTACATGCGGGTCGCTGACCGTAGGTCGCACCTTTCGGTCTCGGTGTTACGCCGGAAGGCGCCGTTGCTGCCCACCGCGGCAAAAGCAAGCTTTTGTGTAGAAGTCAGCCTCGTGGCTTCCAGGCGCGGTCGACGAGGTGGGCCGTCGCCGGAACGGTGGCGAGGGCGGTGCAGAAGCCGCCAAGAGTGTCGGTGGGGTAGTGGGCGCTGAGCATGACCTGCGCCCAGCCCATCGCCGCGCCGGCCGGGAGCACGAGGGCCGCGATCGTGAGTGACCGGCCGTGGTGGCCGGGGTGGAAGACGTCGATGACCGTCAGGGCGACGATCAGGGCGAGCGCGGAGGCGAAAGCGGTGTGGCCGCTGGGGAACGACAGGTAGTCCCCGTGGATGGTGCGACCGACGATCGGTTTGAGCGCGGTCGTGGCCGCGATGGTCACGCCGATGCCGGCGACGGCGGTCACGGCCAGTCTGGCGCGCCGGAGTAGCAGGCATACCGCGACGACGATGCCGGTCAGGATCGTCGAGCCGAGTGGTTCGCCGCAGAAGTCCACGGTCAGGGCGATGGTCCGCCATGGTTCCCGCAGTGCGTCCCATCCTTCGGCGCGGCCGTCGAACGGGCCGAGCGTGCCGCCGGCGAAGTAGATCGTTCCCAGCACGGCCACGACCAGCGCCGCGACGATCGGCACGGGCGCTGGGATGGGACTCGATCTGTGCGATCGTGCCTGGTCAGTGGGTTCGATGCGGGCCACGGGCGCTCCCTTCCGCGATCGCCGACGCGTAGCCGGCGAGGAGGCGGGTCAGGCCCACCGTGGGGGTGAAATCCTGTTCGTAACGGCGGCGGGCGGCGGTGCCCATCGAGTGGTTGCGGTCGTCCCGGACGCGGCGGAGGCGATCGGCTAGTGACGACGCGTCGTCGGGGCGGTGCAGAAGTCCGGTGACCCCGTCCTCGATCAGTTCCGGGAAGGCGCCCTGCGCGGATGCGATCGCGGGAACGCCGGCGGCCATCGCTTCGACGATCACCAAGCCGAACGCCTCCGGCCAGGTCGAGGGAGCCACCACCGCCACCGAGCGTGCCAGGAGGTCCTGGCATTCGGCTTTGCCGCGCAGGCCCAGGTAGCGCACATCGTCGCGGCCCCGCGCCCAGTCCGCCACCTCCGCCGCCAACGGACCGCTTCCGGCGAGTATGAGCGGTACATCGCGAGGGCCGTCGGCTTCCCACGCGGCCATCAGCAGACGTACCCCCTTTTCCTCGGTGAGCCGCCCGAGAAACAGTATGTGCTCTCCGGGCCGTTCCCGGTGAATTCCCGGGTCCGCGACGAAATTGTGTTTGACCGTCAGGCGGGTCGCGGGCATGCCGGACCGGACCAGGATTTCCCGCTGCGCGGCCGAAATGCAGAAGAACCGGGAGACGCTGGACCACCATCGGCGCCGGTTCAGCAGGAGACTCGCGGCCAACGGCGCCGTGGCCAGCCGCGAATCCCGGTAGCAGCCGTGGCGGACGGCAGGAACAGGAGCCTTCCCGAGGCATTCCGTGCACGGCCGGTCGTCTCGGAAAAGCGTCCCAGGTGGACAGACCAGCGCGTAGTTGTGCAGTGTCGCCACGGTGGGCACTCCGGCATCGGTGCAGGCGGCCAGCACCGACGGCGACAGCAGCGGGAACGTGTTGTGGATGTGCACGACATCCGGCCGGTCCGCGCGCAGGCGGGCCGCCAGTTCGGCACGGGCCACCGGATTCCACGGGACGCGCAGCGGAACGGCGGCCTTTTCCGCCGGTGTCATCGAGCCGATGTCGTCACTGCGCCGTTCGAAAAGGCCGACCTCGTGACCGGCCTCGGCGAGCAGGGCCGTTTCCTGATCGACGACCCGGTTCTCCCCGCTGGGCTGTTCGGACCGGTAGCGGTTGTGGACGACCAGTACCTTCACGAGTCGGCCTCCTCCGGCGCCAGAAGCGATCCCGCCAGCGCCAGGTCCAGCAGATAGGGCGACGCGTCGCCAAGACCTGCTTCCGTGTAGGACGCGGTCAGGCAGTACACGATCAGGAAGATCGCGCACGCCCGCGACAGCGAGGGTGGTCGTAGCACCGCGACCGTCAGCAGGACGAGCAGGAAGGCCGCGACGATCACGACGCCGAGATAGCCCTGTTCGTGGAAGACGGCGAGCCAACTGCTGTCGATCGGGAGTCCGCCGAACGACTTGTCGCCGAGTCCGACACCGAACAGGTCCTCGACGGTGGTGCGTGGCGCGGCGAGCAGCGCGTCCCAGACCTTCGCCCGGCCGGTGAGGTTCGACAGGCTTTCCTGGCTTTGCCCGCGCTGGAACCACGCCAGCACCAGAGGTCCGGCGAGGACCGCGAGCAGACCCGCGGTCAGCGCGGCTCCCGCGAACACCTTGCGCGCGCGGCCATTGGTCAGGGAGAGCGAGGCGAGGGCGACGGCCAGCCCCACGAGAAGGCCGAGGGTGGCGGTCCGGGTATGGCTCAACATCAGCACGACCAGCGCGGGGCCCGCGATGATCAGTGCGCTGACCCGATCGGTCCGCCGGCCGAGCCACAGCAGCAGCGTGAGTCCGGCGGCGATGGCGGCGTAGTGCGCGACCTGCGGTGGCGTGAGCGGCCAGACGGCATCGAGCAGCCGGCCGCTGTAGAAGTCCGGCATCGCCGTTCCGGGGGAGATGACGAGGCCGATCAGTACCGACACGAGCACCCCGGCGAGTACCCGGATGTGGTGGCGCACGAAGGTCGGGCGCCCGTCCCACCACCGCGTGAGCAGCCACAACGTCGCGATGAAGACCAGCAGCCGGAAGCAGCGGAACAGCGACCCGAATCCGGCTTCGAGCCGTGCGCTGGACACCAGGGTCACCACCAGCAGCAGGCTGAGCAGCAGCAGATACGCGCTGGGCCGGAGGCGCACCCGAGGGTTGAGAACCAAGGCCAGCGCGAAGGCGACCACCAGCGATCCCATGGTGACCAGCTGGATGATCGAGCGGGGAATCCGGACGATCGTCACGACGCCGATCGAGCCCAGCGTGTTGACCACCAGCAGCGCCCACACCGCGCCGACCAGCGCCGGTGTGCGAGAGGGACCGGGCGCGGTCCGTTCAGCGGTCCAGGTGCGGTGTTCGGAGACCATCAGCCGCTCTTGACCGTGCTGCCGAGGTCCTGCCGGTAAGGCGTGGACTGCCATTGCGCGAAGGTGAGGACCTGGTCGGTGTCATGGGGCGTGAAGGTCCAGGGACCGGCGTAGGTGTTGTCGTGCCATTTGTCGTCCTGGTCGAAGGTGATCGCGTCGCGGACCACCTCGCCCTGGTAGGGCGACCAGTCGGGATAGGTGCCGAAGTTCGCCAGTATGGCCATGCGTCCGCATTCCGTCGTGCACCCGACGACCGTGGTGTCGAGTTCGAAGGTGTTGTCGTGGATGTCCACGCGCTGGGTCTTCCATCGGCAGTCGGCGCGCAGCGGGTCCGTGTCGATTCCCGGTTGCGCGCACCGGCCGAGGTCTCCGACGAGCAGCGTGCAGGTGCCGCTCGAGGTGTTCGCCGGGCTGCCACAGAACCGGTCGGCGTTCTCCCACAAGGTGATTCCCGACCAGTTGTCCCGCAGGGCGTTGCCATAGATGTCGATTTTGTCGGTGCGGGCCGGGATCCGCGGCTCGCCGCCGGATTCCGAAACGTAGATGGCGGCGACGGGAAAGTTGTCTCCGCGCGCGGCGTACTTGCGGCCCTCGACCCAGTTGTTCCGCCGGATGGTGTTGTCGCGGATGATCGCGTTGTAGCTGATCTCGTAAATGATGGCGGCACTGTCGTTGTGCTCGATGAGGTTGTTCTCGATCAGAAAGTCGTTGTTGTCGGTGTCCGCCCACAGTCCGGGGCCGCGGTTGTCGTGCACCCAGTTGCCGCGGACGTCGGCCCCGTCGACCGCCCAGAACTTGATGCCCCCCGTGCAGCCGCAACCCGGTTTGCGGGTCTCCCAGTCGTCGGTGTTGTTGCCGGTGATCTCGTTGCCCTCGACGACCAGGCCCTTGATGGTGTTGCCCGCCTTGAAGGCGTTCATGCCGTACTGGCCGTTGTCGCGCAGGCAGTCGCCGCGGACCTGCTGGCGCGCGCCGGCCATCAGTCCCGCGCCGGAGTTCGCCTGGATGGTGTCGTGTTCGATGATCCAGCCATCGCCGGAGTCGTGGTTCACCACGCCTTCGTCCTGGGGCGCGGAGAAATGCCGGACGGTCAGGTACCGGATGGTCACGTCGCGGGCGCTGCCGGTGAAGGCGTACTGGTTGATCCCGCGGCCGTCGAGGACCGCGCCCGGTGCGCCGAGATAGGTGTCGCCGTCCTTCGGGGTGACCTGGTCGTAGCGGTCGTCGCTCAGCCGGTGGACACCGGGCATCAGCCAGAAGGTCGTGCCCGGTGGGTTCGCCCGGGTCTGGACGGCCAGTTCGGCGGGGACCGCCGGGTCGATCTTCACCGCACCCGCGGGTCCGCTCGCCGGGCCGGGCGGCATCCGGTCGCAGACCGTGGCGGCGGGTACGGCAGGGGAGGCCGGGTCTGCCGGGCTGCCGCCCGCGTCGCCCGCCGAGCAACCCGCGACAAGCCCCGCGGCGGCGAGAATGGCCAAGCCACCCCATTTCGCCGGGGTCATGATGGCTTCCCGCCGAAGCGAAGAACTGTGTTCAGCACGGTTTGGCCGGTGAGGCCGATCCCGACCAGCGTGTCAGCCGCCTGGCGGCGGCCGAAGCCCGGCGAGTACCAGCCCAGGGGTGGGCTCGTCTCACCGCGATGCGCCGTCCACGACAGTTCCGTGGGGAGTTCGAGAACGGCGCGTCCCCCCGGCCACACCAGCGCGGCTCGGGCGCCTCGGAGTGCACTGTGGACACTGGGGCCGAGGTGGAACACGAGCCGGCAGGACCGCCCGGTACCGCCGAGGACTTCGTCGGAAATCCTTAGCCGGGTGTCTTCGAGTTCCACGCGCCGCCGATGGAGTGCAGGCCGGTAGCCGTCGTGCTCGGCGCTCCACGTCGCGGTGTCGCTCGACAGGACCTTGCTTCGCGCGTGCCGGGTCCACAGGAACGGACCGCCCGAAGCGGACTGGTCCCGGCCGTCGAGTTGCAGTGTGTTGTGGCCCAGCGTCGAGCGGAAGTACGTGCGCCATTCCGGTTGACCGTGATAGCAGAATGTTCCGGGGTCGGCGAGAATTTCGACGCCGTCGTGCCGCACTTCGATGGACAGCGCGTCGGCGTGGGCGTGCGCCGCGATCGACAGGAAGCCGTGCGGGCCGGCGTCGCACCGACACCAGATGTCGCCCGCGCGCAGGATCGTCAGCCCCGCGTCGGAAAACGACGTCGGGCGGCGCGATGGGCGGTCCCGAGTCTCCCGGATTCCTCGGGAAAGCGCCGTCAACAGCGGAGTGCGGACATCGTCGGCAGGTGCCTCCGGCCACCAGGAGAGTCGTCCGAAAAGGACCTCACCGGTGGTGAGGAGCGCGACCCACCGGTCGGTGCCGGTGCCGTCGAGGACCAGGCCGTGGCCGTCGTCGGCGTCTCCCTGCCGCGGCGGGCGCAGGCGGGAATCCACAATGGACGCCAAGGCGTCCGTCATCCTGGCCAGCACGGTCCAGGTGGCGGCGGGGACCTCGACACCGGCCGCCTCCGCTTCCAGCGCGGCGGCCGACCCCAGCTCCAGGACGAGTCCGTGGTACTCGGTGGCGAGCTCGCGGTTGAGTCCGGAGGCGAAGGTGTTGTGCCGGAGGTGCCGGTCGAGGGACCGGAGCGCCTCGGCCCGCCAGCGTCGGGATTCGGGGAACCACGCGAAGCCACAGGCGGCGGCCAGCCGTCCGGCCGCTTCGGCCACGGCGTGGTTGTTCGCCGACGAACCCCGGCTGGGGAAGGCGGCGAGCCACCGCTGGTGATACCAGATCTGGTGTCGCGCCTCGGGATTGTCCTCGAACAGGCCTGCCGCGCCCGGCCAGCCGTCGAGCAGCCGGCGCACCCAGATCCAGGACAGCAGGCGGATCCCCAGCTCGATCCCGCTGACCCAGTGGACGCCCCGCAGCGGTGGGTTGGCCGCCCACCAGGATTTCAGGTGATCGGCCACCCTGGCGGCGAAGCGGTCTTCCCCGGTGAGGGCATAGGCCGTGGCCAGGACGGTGAGGTGCTGGTGGCGCGAGGGCTCCCAGATCTGCTTGATGTCGCCGACGACATCCTCGCTGCGGTAGGGAATGGCGAAGGCGTAGGTGTCGGGTGCGCGGCGGCCCGTTTTCGGGTCGTGGGACCAGTCGGGACTGACCAGGTCGTGCCGGGCGAGGCCGAAGTACTCGGCGTGGCCCGCCATGATCTCCTCCGCCGTGGCGAGCAGCCGGGCCCTGGCGGCGGCGGGAACGGCAGCGAGGGCGGCGGCGGGCAGGGCGGTGGGGGCGGCCCTGCGGACGGTGGCGGGGACGGTGGTGGTGGTGGTGGTGGTGGGGACGGTGGTGGTGGGAGGTGTTCGGGACCGGGGGTTCGGCCCCGACGGCGGCCGGGACCGCCACCGGCGTCGGCGGATCTCGTCCGTCACGCGGCCCGCGATCTCGCGCGGCCCCATCCGCGACAGCCGCCGCAGATACCACCCGGGACTCGTCATGAGCCGACCTCGACGGGCGCGCCGGTCTCCAGGCTGCGCCCGACCGCGAGGGTGGCGAGCGTGGTGGCCGCGAGCGATTCGACCGCGACCGGCATCGGCCCGCCGGTGGAGACCGCTTCGAGGAACGCGTCGAGTTCGGCGCGCTGGCCCTTGTCGCGACCGCGGGGGAGTCGCGGGCCCGTCCACCGGTTGCGCGCGAACACCGAGGCGCGCAGGAAGTCGTCGAGGCGCAGGACCTTCCCGTCGGCGGAGAGGTCCAGGGTTTCCTTGGCGAAGCCGGAGTGTCCGCTGGTGGTGTAGGTGACGGTCGCGGTCGAGCCGTCGGGATACCGGAACACGGCATGGAGATCGGCGTGGCCGGGGGTCGCGGTGGCGTAGACCGACGCCGGGTCGCCGCCGAGGAGCCAGCTGATCGTGTCGATGAAATGCCCGCCTTCGCCGGCGAAACGCGTGCCCTCGGTTTCCCGCTGCCCGTACCAGCTTCCGGTGTCCAGTCGCCCGGCGTTGACCAGGTAGCGGACGGACGCCGGCCCGACGCGGGTCCCGAAGCTTTCCCTGGCCTGGCGCAGCAGCGGCGCGAAGCGGCGGTTGAAACCGACCTGGAGCCGGTCGTTGCCGGACTCCTCGATCGCGGTCAGCACCTTCCCGAGTTCCACATCGGACAGTGCGAGGGGCTTCTCGACGAACACCGCCTTCCCGGCGAGCAGCGCCCGGCTGACCAGCTCCGCATGGGAGCTGTGCCGGGTGACCACGAAGACGGCGTCGATCGCCGGGTCCGAGAGCATCTCGTCGACATCGGTGGAAACCCTGGCGAAGCCGAATTTGTGGCGTGCGTTGGCTGCCGACAGCGCGGACGTGGTGACCACCTGGTGCAGGCGGACGTCGTCGCGGCCGGTCAGCCGGGGCAGCAACATCGAGGACGCGTAGTTCCCCGCGCCCACGAAGCCCAGTCGCACGGGCTTGCCCGCCGGAGCCCAGGCGGTGGTGTCCCGCGACTTCCGAACAGGCCCGGGCTCCGGGTCGGATCGACCCTCTTCGATGCGCCGGTCAGTGATCGGTTCGGGGTACCGGAACAGGACCGCGACGGCCTTCAGATCGCCCTCGTCGAGCCGCCGGTAGGTCTCGACGGCGGCGGAGAAGTCCGCGATGTGGGAGATCAGCGGGTCGACGTCCACCTGCCGCCGCGCGAGGAGATCGACGAAGCAGGCCAGGTTGCGCCGCTCGGTCCACCGCACATAGCCGATCGGGTAATCACGACCGTCCAATTCGTACTCGGGGTCGTACCGGCCGGGGCCGTACGACCGGGAGAACCGGACGTCGAGTTCCTTTTCGTAGTAGGCGTTCCACGGCAGATCGAGGCGGCACTTGCCGATGTCGACGACCCGGCCGCGATCCCGGCTCAGCCGGGCGGCCAGTTCGACCGGTTCGTTCGTCCCGCCGCCAGCGGCGAGGTAGACCTGGTCGACGCCGTGCCCGCCGGTGATCTCCGCGACCGCGGCTTCGACGGTGTCGGCGCCCGGCTCGCCGCACACCTGGGCGCCGAGCGTCTCGGCCAGCTCGCAGCGCCGTGGATCGGGATCGACACCGATCACCCGTACCCCTGCGGCGACCAGCAGTTGCACCACGAGCTGCCCGATCAGGCCGAGCCCGATCACCAGCGCGATGTCGCCCAGTTGTCCTTCGCCGCGCCGCACTCCTTGCAGTGCAATGGAACCGACGGTCCCGAAGGCCGCGTGCCGCGGTGAAACGCCCCGCGGAACACGGGAATAGAGGTTCCGCGGAACCCAGTTCACCTCCGCGTGCAGGGCGTGCTCGTTGCCCGCGCACGCCACGAGATCGCCGACCGCCACGTCGTCGATGCCTTCCCCGACTTCTTCCACGATCCCGCACAGCGAGTACCCCAGCGGAGTGTAGGAGTCGAGCCGGTTGAGCACCTTGCGGTAGGTGGCCACGACCCCGTTCGTCGTCACGCTCCGCACCACCTTGGCGACCTGGTCCGGCCGTGAGCGCGCCTTGCCCAGCATGGACATGCCCGCCTCGGAGACCTTCATCAGCTCGGTGCCCGTGGAGATCAGCGAGTACCGGGTCCGCACCAGCACCCCGCCGCGTTTGCACGTGGGCGCCGGAACGTCGAGAAGCGTGAGTTCCCCGCTCTTGTAGTTCTGCACGACCTGTTTCACCTGAACTCCAATCGGCGGAAGTCTGGTCGTTTACGGCCGGGAGGAGCCGATCCCGGCTTGCCCGGCCCGCGTAGCGGGCGGTCAGTCGGGGCGCTTCTGCTGTTCGATGTAGTCCTTGATGATCGACAGGGGTGCGCCGCCGCACGACCCGGCGAAGTAGGAGGGTGACCAGAAGTGCTGACCCGATAGGTATCGATGGATGTGCGTGGAGAATTCCTGCCGCAGGCGTCGAGAGGAGACGCCTTTGAGGCTGTTGGCCAGCGTGGAGGGGGCCAGGCTGGGCGGGTAGTGCACGAGCAGGTGCACGTGGTCGGTCTCGCCGGTGAACGCGCGCAGCTCCGCGCCCAGGCCGGCGCACACGTCCCGCATGATCTCCTCGCGGCGGCGCAGGATCTGATCGGTGAACGCGCCACGCCGATACTTGGTGACAAAGACCAGGCGGACGTGAAGGTTGTGGATGACACTGCGTCCCCTGCGTACGTCGGGGTCGGGTTCCCATCGTGGTGACATAGACCAACGCTGTGGTGATCAGCGTGAAGCAGGTGGTGCAGGTGCGGTTGCCGCCGACACCCGAGCAGGCGTCGGCGCTGGCCGATACCCCGCGCGCCTGCAACACGGCCGCGTCCTGACTGTCCGATCGGATGCACACCGACCAGGTGTTCCGGAAGTTCGACGTGCAGAAACGCCTCTACACCGAACTGCGGGAACGGTTCGGGCTGGCCGCCCAATCGGCGATCCGGGTGATCGGCAAGACCGTGGACGCCTACACGACGCCGCGGGCCAACCTCAGGGCAGGCAACTACGGTCCGCCCGGGTCGGATCGGCGCCGACAGGTCGAGGACACCCCGATCAGGTTCCGTCCGCAGGCGGGGCAGCCGTTCGACGCCCGCTGCTTGTCCTGGCAACTCGGTGACGCGGGCCGCGATGGGACAGTGTCGGTCTGGACCACCGCCGGTCGGCTCCGCACCGTGCGGATCGTCGGAAACCCCGGGCATCTCGCGCTGTTGCGCTCCCGACCGGTGATCGGGGAGACCGATCTGCTGCACCGGGACGGGGTGTGGCTGCTGCATGCCGTCGTCGAGGGCCCCGAGGCCGCCCAGCGGGAACCGGTGAACGGGTTCCCGGGGGTCGACCTGGGCATCGTCAACATCGCGACCACCTCTGACGGTGATCGGACCTGCGGGGCGCGCCTGAACCGTTACCGCAAACGCCAGCAGCGAATCCGGAAACGGTTGCGGGCCAAGAAGACCTCCTCCGCGGGACGGCTGCTCAGGAAACGCCGCCGCAAGGAGGCCCGGTTCGCCACCGACGTGAACCACCAGATCAGCACCTCGCAGACCTGCCACGCCTGCGGGCACGTCGACAAACGCAACCGCCGCAGTCAGGCGC
>DASSAD010000087.1:0-13020 GCA_035685725.1 Amycolatopsis sp.
CCGCGAGCGGATTCTCGACGTGCTGATCGAGGTCGACGGCCATCCGGTGTCCGCGTTCGGCTGTGACGGCGTGCTGTGCGCGACACCGACCGGATCCACCGCCTACGCCTTTTCCGCGGGCGGACCGATCATCTGGCCGGAGGTGGAGGCGCTGCTGGTGGTGCCGAGCAACGCGCACGCGATGTTCGCCCGCCCGCTCGTGGTCTCCCGCACCTCGGTGATCACGGTGGCGATCGACCCCGACGGCTCGTCCGCGGTGCTCACCTGCGATGGTCTGCGCCACATCGTGCTGCCCCGCGGTGCCCGGGTCGAGGTGGTGTGCGGGCAGACCCCGGTCCGGCTGGCCCGCCTGTGGCCGGGCCCGTTCACCGACCGGCTGGTGCACAAGTTCGCGCTGCCGGTGACCAGCTGGCGCCAGCGGCACGCGCCCTGATCCCGCCCGGCACGTCCGGAATGCCCGGGCTTTTCCCGGTGTTTGCCGACGTGCTCTCCCGGATCGTCGGCAGGTGCCGCTACGGTGGGTGCCGTGCTGGCCGAGATGCGCATCCAGGGGCTGGGCGTGATCGAAGACGCCCTGCTCGAACTGCACCCGGGCTTCACGGTGGTCACGGGCGAGACCGGTGCCGGTAAGTCGATGGTGGTCGGGGGGCTGCACCTGCTCTCCGGCGGCCGGTCGGAGGCCTCGAAGGTCCGCAACGGGACCGGCAGGGCGACCGTGGAGGGCCGGTTCGCGGGTGTCGGTGCGGAGCCGGTCGCCGGGATCATCGCGGACTCGGGCGCCGAGACCGACGACGACGGCAGCGTGATCGCGCTGCGGTCGGTCAACGCCGACGGGCGCTCCCGCGCGCACCTCGGCGGGCGGTCGGTGCCGGTGAGCGTGCTGTCCGAGCTGGCGGAGCAGTTGCTGGCCGTGCACGGCCAGAACGATCAGTTGCGGCTGCTGCGCCCGGCCGAGCAACGTGACGTCCTCGACCGGTTCGCCGGGGAGGCGGTGGCCGGGCCGTTGCGCGAGTACCGGGCCGTCCGGGAGGAATGGCTCGCCGTGGTCACCGAGCTGGCGGAGCGGTCGAGCCGGTCGCGGGAACTGGCGCAGCAGGCCGATCTGCTCCGGCACGGGCTCGGCGAGATCTCCGCGGTCGATCCGCGGCCGGGGGAGGACGCCGAGCTGGCCGAGCAGATCAAGCGGCTCGCCGCGGCGGATGAGCTGCGCGCGTCGGCGAGCGTCGCGCACGGCGCGGTCTCGGGGGCGGCCGACGGCGATCCCGACGTGCCGGGCGCGCTCGGCCTGGTGGGGGAGGCGCGGCGGCGGCTGGCCACGGCCGAGGACGCCGTGCTGCGGGAGCTGGAGCCCCGGCTGGCCGAGGCCGCGGTGCTGCTCTCCGATGTCGCCGCCGAGCTGGGCGGTTACCTGGACACCCTGGACGCCGACCCCGACCGGCTGGAGCAGGTGCTGGCCCGCCAGGCCGAGCTCAAGAAGCTGACCCGCAAGTACGCGGCTGATGTCGACGGTGTGCTCGCCTGGGCCGAGGACGCCCGGCAGCGACTATCCACAATGGACACCTCGGAGGAGGCGCTGGCCGCGCTGGCCGTCCGGCGGGACGAGCTGGCCGGGCAGGTCGCGCGGCAGGCGGTCGCCTTGTCCACGACGCGTGCGAAGGCCGCCGCCGAACTCGCCGGCGCGATCACCGCGGAACTGTCCGGCCTCGCCATGGGGCAGGCCGAGATCGAGGTGACGGTGCGGCGGCGGGCCACCGATGCCGCGGACCAGCACGGCCTGACCGTGGAGGGCGAGCTGGTGCACGCGGGTGTGGACGGCGTGGACGACGTCGAACTGCTGCTGCGCGCGCACGCGGGCGCACCGCCGCTGTCGGTGCACAAGGCGGCTTCCGGTGGTGAGCTGTCCCGGGTCATGCTGGCGATCGAAGTGGTGCTCGCGCACGCGGACACCGTGCAAACCCTGGTGTTCGACGAGGTGGACGCCGGGGTGGGTGGCCGCGCGGCGGTGGAGGTCGGCCGCACGCTGGCCCGGCTGGCACGCAGCCACCAGGTCCTGGTGGTCACCCACCTGCCCCAGGTGGCCGCGTTCGCCGACCGGCATCTCGTGGTGGACAAGGGCACCGCGAAGGGAGTCACGCGCAGCGATGTGCGGACACTGGCGCAGTCGGAGCGGGTGCTGGAGCTGGCCCGGATGCTCGCCGGTATGGAGGGCACCGAGGCCGGGCGGGCCCACGCGGAGGAACTCCTCGCCGCCGCAGAGGCCGACAAGAAGAAGGCGGCCGGTCAGGGCGGGACAAGCCGGCGAACGAAATGATGCCGGGCGGGCGGCCCGGATCGTCGGGACCGCGGCGAACTGTGCGCGAGCACCGTGGCCCGGCTCATGGTCCGGACGTCCGGCCCGAGGCGGCCGGACCCCGGCGCCGCGAGTCACCGGCTGAGCAGGTCCGGTAGCCGGGCCGCGAGGTCGGCCGGGGAAGGCATCTGCTCGATCTCCCGGCGCAGCCGGTGGGCCGCCTCCTGGAACGAGTCGGCCGTCATGATCAGGTTGACCTTCTCGGCCACGGCGTCGGCGGTGACCTCCGCCGGCGACAGGGCGAGACCAGCGCCTGCCTCGGCGACGGTCCGCGCGTTCGTGGGCTGGTCGGCCGCCTGCGGGACGATGAGCTGCCGCACGCCGTGGGCCAGCGCGCCGAGCATGGTCCCGCTGCCGCCGTGGTGCACGGCGACGTCCACGCAGGGCCAGAGCTTCGCCTGCGGTACCCACCGCTCGATCGACACCGAAGCGGGCAGCTCACCGAGTTCGGCGGGGTCGACACTCGGACCGGTCGCCACCAGCACCCGCAGGCCGAGCCGCACCAGTCCGTCGATCACCCGCCGGAGCAGATCCACGGCACCGTAAATGGTGCCGAGCGTCACGTAGCCGAGCCGGCCGCCGTGCCGCACGAAAGGCGGCACGTCATCCGCCTCGGCGAACGCGACCGGCCGCAAGGCGAACCTCTTTCCCAGCGCGAGGAAATCAGCGCGTTGCAGGGACGGGGGACAAATGTCGACAGTGGGGTTTCCGAGCGTGCTCGCGTATTCGGCGGGCAAGGACACGCCCAGTTCGGCCGCGTATTCGGCCAGATAGTGCTCCACGGCGGTGGTGAGTGCCCCACGCGGGGCGCGACCGTAGGCATGGACCATCGCCGGCACCCCGGCGAGCTCGGCCGCCAGTCCCGCACCGGGATTGCCGGGATCGTGCAGGAGCAGGTCGGGTTTGAAGTCCTCGAGGACCGGACCCAGATCGGCGACGAACTGCCGCGGCAGGTCGTCGCCGTACACCCGGCCCGCACGCGCGAGCGCTTGCTCCGGGGTGAGATCGTCGCCGGCCACGCGCAGCCCATCGATGGTCGTCAGGCTCACGTCGAGCCGGGGTTTTCCGACCGCCACCGGATCAAGCCCCGCGCGCCGCAGGACGGAATCGAAATCCGCACCGGTGGCGAACAGGACATCGTGTCCCGCGTTCCGGGCGGCCTTGGCAAAAGGGATCAGTGGGAAAATATGCCCGTAGAAAGGCAGTGCGGAGAACACGATCTTCATCCGGTGACCGTGGACCCGCTACACGGTCACCGGCCGGACCGCCCGAGCCGGCGACCTGGCTCGCCGGCGGAACCCCGCGGGTAGCCGGAGACAGCCGGCTCGAGACGGCTCGCGACTCGGACAGCACGGACAAGGCCCAAGCGGTGTGCCCCCGGGGCGCCGCACGCGGCGAATCCGCAGCGAGAGCTCAGGTTGGTCAAACAATGACGCCAGCTCGTAATAGGTTGTTGGCAAGGGACCACCTCACCCGGATAGCCGATCGGGTATCGAAAACATAAACACTCGGTCAGCGTGTTGCTGGGCCGTTCGGCATTCGTTTGTCACCATCGGTGCCATGAAGCTCTCGGACCGCCGTGCTCGGCACACCGCGAAAGAGTCAGGAATCACCGGCGTCGCCCGCGTGGACCGGCGGATTCGGCCGTTGCTGCGCCGGATCGGGCCCGGTGACATCGCCGTACTCGACCAGATCGATCTCGACCGGGCGACCGCGGACGCGCTGGTCGAAGCCGAGGTGGCCGCCGTGGTCAACGTTTCCCCGTCGATCTCGGGGCGGTTTCCCAACCTGGGACCGGAAGTCCTGGCCACCGCAGGTATTCCGCTCGTCGACGGCGTGGGTGGTGAGGTGTTCCGGCGGATCAAGGACGGCTCCCGGGTACGGGTGGACAAGGGCGCCGTCTATGTGGGCCAGAAGCGGGTCGCCGCCGGCGTGGAACAGACCCGCGACAGCATCGCCGACCAGATGATCGAGGCCAAGGCCGGCATGTCGACCCAGCTGGAAGCGTTTTGCGCGAACACCATCGAATTCCTCAGACATGAGCGCAAGCTCATTCTCGACGGGGTCGGCGTGCCCACCGTCAAGGCGCAGTTGCGTGACCGGCATGCGCTCGTCGTCGCCGACGGCACCGGGCACGCCGCCGACCTCAAGGCGCTCAAGAAGTACATCGCCGACCATCGACCGGTGCTGATCGGTGTCGACGGCGGCGCGGACACGCTGCACGCGCAGGGATACCGGCCCGACATCGTCGTCGGTGATCCCTTCGGCATCGACGCCGACACGCTCAAGGCGAGTGGGGAGGTGGTCGTGCCCGCGCAGCCGGACGGTCACGCGCCCGGCGTGGCCCGCATCCAGGACCTCGGCATCGGTGCGGTCACCTTCCCGGCGTCGGGCAACGCGGAGGATCTCGCGCTGCTGATCGCGGAGACGCACCAGGCGAGCCTGGTGGTCACCATCGGATTCCAGGCCACGCTGCGGGAGTTCCTCGACCACGGCCGTTCCGGTTCGAACCCTTCGACCTTCCTGACCCGCCTCAAGCTCGGCACGAAGCTGGTGGACGGCCGGGCGGTGGTGGCGCTGCACCGCAACCGCGTTTCCGTCGGCCCGGTGCTCCTGCTGGTGTTGGCCGCCCTGGTGCTGGTGGTGGCCGTCCTGCTGTTCTCCGACTCCGGCAGCGCCTACCTCGACGAGGCCTACCACGGACTGCGCTCCTTCGCCCATGGGGTCGAGGGGCTGCTGCCGTGATTTCGCCGCGGTATCACCTCATTTCCCTCTCGGCGGTCTTCCTGGCGCTGGCCGTGGGCGTGGTACTCGGGTCGAGCGCGCTGAGCGGTTCGCTGCTGTCCGGGCTTTCCGACGAGAAGGGAAAGCTGGCCGCCCAGGTGTCGGATCTGCAGGCGCAGCGCAACGGACTGACCGCACGGCTGGCCGATGCCGACGGCTTCGCGGGGGCGGTCGGGCCGCGGATCGTCGCGGGGGCGCTCGACAAGCGGTCCGTGGTGATGATCACCACCGCGGACGCCGACCCGGCTGATCGTGACGCGCTCAGCACGCTCATCGGCCAGGCCGGCGGGACGGTCTCCGGCGAACTCCAGCTGACCGACGCGTTCACCGATCCCGACCGCGCGGACCAGCTGCGTGGGCTGGTGACCCGGCTGCAACCGGCCGGGTCGGCCTTCCCGACCGCGAGTGACCCCGGCACGCTGGCCGGCGCGCTGCTCGGTTCGGTTCTGCTGCTCGACCGGCAAACCGCGCGCCCCCAGTCCTCGCCCGACGAGCTGGCCGCGGCGATCGGCGGACTCACCGACGGCGGTTTCGTCCAGGCGAGCCCCGATCTCGCGCCGGGACAGCTGGCGTTGGTGCTGACCGGTGGTCAGGCCACCGGCAACGGGGCGGGTGACCGGGCGGCCACGGTGGCCCGGTTCGCCACGCAGCTGGACCGGTCCGGGGCGGGCGCGGTGCTCGCCGGCGACCCGGCGTCGGCCGGCGGCGCCGGTGCGATCGGGTTCGTCCGCGCGGACACCTCGGCCACCTCGGTGCTGTCCACAGTGGACGACCTGCCGGCGGCGGCGGGCCGGATCACTACGATCCTCGCGCTCGCGGAGCAACTCGACGGCGGCGCCGGCCGGTACGGTGTCGCGGGCAACGCGCAGGCGCCCGCGCCCGGCATGTCCGGGCGCTAGTGTCGCGAATCTTGTTGTGGTGCGGCGTGTTCCGGCTGGTCAAGACCGATCCCGCACCGTGCTCGTGAGTCCGGTCGCAGCGGTGTGGCAGGATGCCGCGGGTGCGTTTTATTGCCGACCTGCACATCCATTCGAAGTATTCCCGGGCGTGCAGCAAGGACTGCGACCTCGAGCATCTGACGTGGTGGGCCCGTCGCAAGGGGATCACGCTGGTCGGGACCGGCGATTTCACCCATCCCGCGTGGTTCGATCACCTGCGGGAGAACCTCGTCCCCGCCGAGCCGGGCCTGTTCCGCCTGCGTGCCGATCTGGACGGCGACATCCGTCGCCGCCTGCCGCCGAGCTGCGCGGCCGCGGACGTGCGCTTCATGCTGTCGGTCGAGATCTCCACGATCTACAAGCGCGCCGAGCGCACCCGCAAGGTCCACCATCTGGTATATATGCCCGATTTCGACGCGGCCGCGGAGTTCAACCGCAGGCTCGGCCGGATCGGCAACCTCGGCTCCGACGGGCGCCCGATCCTCGGTCTGGACTCCCGCGATCTGCTGGAGATCACGCTGGAATCCGGGGCCGGCTCGTACCTGGTGCCCGCGCACGTGTGGACGCCGTGGTTCGCCGTGCTCGGGTCGAAGTCCGGGTTCGATGCGATCGAAGACTGCTACGCCGATCTCGCCGACCACGTCTTCGCGCTGGAGACCGGGCTTTCCAGCGACCCGGAGATGAACTGGCGGATTTCCGGTCTGGACCGCTATCGCCTGGTCAGCAACTCCGACGCGCACTCGCCGCCGATGCTCGGACGCGAGGCGACGCTGTTCGACACCGAGCTGGACTACTTCGCGATCAAGCGGGCGCTGGAGACCGGCACCGGGCACGCCGGGTCCCTGGAGTTCTTCCCCGAGGAAGGCAAGTATCACGTCGACGGGCACCGCAAATGCGGTGTCCGGATGGAACCCGGCGAAACGCGGGCGCACGACGGGCGGTGTCCGGAATGCGGCAAGCCGCTCACGGTGGGCGTGCTGAGCCGGGTCGAGGACCTCGCCGACCGGCCGGAGCCGGTCCGGCCCGCGGGCGCGGCGGACTTCCGCAGTCTGGTGCCGCTGCCGGAGATCATGGGCGAAATCCTTTCCGTGGGGCCGAAGAGCAAGAAGGTGCTCGGCGAGATCGACAAGCTGACCGCCGTCTTCGGGCCGGAACTGGCGATCCTGCGGGACGTGCCGGTCGACGACCTGACGGCGCATTCGTCGCTGCTGGGTGAGGCGATCGGCCGCCTGCGTCGCGGCGCGGTGATCCGCGATGCCGGGTATGACGGCGAGTACGGCACGATCCGGCTGTTCGAGCCCGGCGAACTCAAGCGCGTCAGCACGATCGCGGCGCCGGCGCTTTTCGATGATCTGTTCGCCGGTGTTCCGGCCGGGGACGCGCCGTCCGTCCCGGCGGAACCGGTGAAGCCGCGGGCCGACCGGTCCGCTCCCGCCGCGCCGGCGAAAAGCCCGGCGCCGCGACCGGAACCCGTCACCACCGGCTCGCTGCTCGATGGTCTGGACCCCGACCAGCGCGCGGCCGCGGAAAGCCCCGGCGGCCCGCTGCTGATCATCGCCGGTCCGGGGACCGGCAAGACCCGCACGCTGACCCACCGCATCGCGCATCTGGTCACCGAGCGCGGGGTGCCGGCGGAGCAGTGCCTCGCCATCACCTTCACGCGCCGGGCCGCGGAGGAGATGGCGGAGCGGCTCGTCGCGCTGGCCGGGGAGCACGCGCCGAAGCTGACCATCGCCACCTTCCACTCGCTCGGCGTGCGCATCCTGCGCGAGCAGCACGAGCGGGCCGGGCTGCGGCCCGATTTCGGCATTGCCGACCAGGCTCAGCAGCTCGCCTTGACCGCCGAGTTCGGCGACAGCGAGGACGCTTATCGCGCGGCGCTGCGGGCGCGGAACCTGGTCGATTTCGACGAGCTGATCGCGCTTCCCGTCCAGCTGTTGGAAGCCGACGACGAGCTGACCGCCGCTTACCGGGCGCGCTACCGCTGGATCTGCGTGGACGAGTACCAGGACGTCGACGAACGCCAGTACCGGCTGCTGTGCCGGTTGTCGCCGCCGGAGGGCAACCTCACCGCGATCGGCGACCCCGATCAGGCCATCTACCGGTTCCGCGGCGCGGACGTCGGTTTCTTCCTGCGGTTCCACCAGGATTTCCCGCTGGCCCGCACGGTGCAGCTGACCCGCAACTACCGGTCCGCCCCGCACATCCTGAGCGCGGCGCTGCAGGCGATCGCGCCCGGAACGCTGGTGCCAGGCCGGGAACTCCGGCCGAGGGGGGAGCACGGCTCGGCGCTGGTCGGCCTGCACCACGCGGCCGGGGAGCGGGCCGAGGCCTCGTTCGTCGCGCGCACGATCGACCGGTTGCTCGGCGGCTCGTCGTTCCATTCGCTCGACAGCGGGCGCGTGCGCGACACCGATGGCGAAAACGGCGACCACTTCGGATTCTCCGACTTCGCGGTGCTCTATCGGACCGACCGGCAGGCGTGGGCCGTGATGGACGCGCTGACCCAGTCCGGCGTGCCGTTCCAGAAACGCTCGCACGACCGGCTCGCGGACCGGCCCGGTGTGGACCGGATCCTCACCGAGCTGTCCTTCACCGGACCCGGGGAGTCCGTGGCGGACAAGGTGCGCCATGCCGCCGAGGCCGTGCTGGCCCGGGGTCACGGGGAGGCCGAGGAGATCCACGCGGCCGTCGATCTGCTCAAACCGTTGGCACAGCGCTGCGACGGCGACCTCGAGCGGTTTCGCGCCGAGTTGTCCCTGGGGGTCGAGGTGGACAGCTGGGACCCGCGCGCGGACCGGGTTTCGCTGCTCACCCTGCACGCTTCCAAGGGCCTCGAATTCCCGGTGGTGTTCCTGGTCGGCTGCGAGGACGGGTTACTGCCGTTGCGGTGGCCCGGTACGGAACCCGACGAGGAAGAACTGGCCGAGGAACGCCGGTTGCTGTTCGTCGGCATGACCCGCGCTCAGCGGCGCCTCTTCCTCAGCCACGCCGCCGAACGCGTCCGGCAGGGGGCGGCGCGGAAGGCGGGCCGTTCGCCGTTCCTCGCCGATATCCGCGAGGGCTTCGAGCGGGTCGGCGACCCCGTTGCGCGCGCCAAGCCCCGCCAGACTCAGCTTCGCCTGTTGTGATCCCGGGCCGGGATCACTTTCCGGCGAGTGCGGCCACGATCGGGGCGGCGGCCTCCAGCGCGATCGCGTTGATGGTGACGTAGGAGACGCCGAACTCGTCGCGGCGTCGCTTCAGCACGTCGATGGCCGTTGCGGTATCGCCGTTGAGCACCGCGAGGAGGGTGTTGTCGACCGCGCGGGAGGCGTCGATGCCGAACTGCGCGAGCCACGGCGGCAGTTCGCCGTCTCCGATGGCGAAGACATTGCTGCTCAGTTCCAGATCGTCGAAGCGGTTCCCGGCCGCGTCGCGGAGATGAGCGAGCTTTTCGCCGAGATCGGTTTCGGTGCCCGCCTGCACGGCCACGATGTCGGCCTGGCGGGCGGCGATGGACAGCAGCCGGTTTCCGCCCGCGGCGACCATGATCGGGGGAGCGGGGCGCTGCGCGGGCCGGAAGGCGCCGAGCCCTTCCTTGCCCGCCTGCGCGTCGTCGAAGATCGCGCGGACCTCCGCGATGATCTCGCCGACCCGCCGCACGCGCTCACCCGCCGCGCCGAACGGCACGCCGAGCAGGCGGGCGTCCTCCTCGGCGCCGGGACGGCCGGCGCCGAGCCCGAGTTCGAACCGGCCCGCGGAGAGCTGGTCCAGGCTCGCGGCGTCCCAGGCGATCGCCCCGGCCGTCTGGAGCGGTGCGGCCAGCACGAAGTTGCCGACGCGCAGGCTGTCGGTGCCCGCGGCGGCGGCCGCCAGATAGGGAACGGAAGCGCGCACGGTGGCCGCGTCCGGGATCAGCAGGGTCGAGAACCCCATGCTCTCGGCGCGGCGCGCGTGCGCGGTCCAGTCCCCGGCCGGGACCATCGGCGCGGAAACCAGCCCGAACCGGAAAACCCGATCGGCCACGACATCCTCCTCTGTCAGGTACGGAAACACTGCGGAGTTTTCGTTTCCACAGCTACGCCGTGGAAGCGAAAGCGTGCAAGGGAAACACCGGAAATCCGGGCAGGTGCTCGAAGTCCGCTATGGAGTCCGTTGTGGATGAGGACGGGCTCGGTCGGCGTCAGGAACCGAGCATGGCCGTCCAGGTGTCGACGAAGCCGGGGAAGGTCTTGCCCACGGTCGCCGGGTTTTCCACCCGCACGCCCGGGACCCGCAGCGCCAGCACCGCGCCCGCCATCACCAGGCGGTGATCGTCATAGGTGTGGAAGACACCGCCGTGCAGCGGGGCCGGGGTGATCCGCAGCCCGTCCGCGGTCTCGGCGACCTCCCCGCCCAGTGCGGAAAGTTCCGTGGCCAGCGCGGCGAGCCGGTCGGTCTCGTGCCCCCGCAGGTGCGCGACACCGGAAATGACCGAGGGGCCCTCGGCGAAACACAGCAGCGCCGCGACCACCGGGGTCAGCTCGCCCACCTCGCGCAGGTCGAACCGTCCACCGGGCACGGTGCCGGTACCGGTCACGCTCAGCCCGGACCCGTCGAGTTCCACGCGCTGGCCCAGGTCGGTGAGCAGGACGCGCAGCCAGTCGCCCGGCTGGGTGGTGTGCTCCGGCCAGCCCGCGACCCGCAGCGTCCCGCCGGTGAGGGCCGGGGCGACCACGAACGGCGCCGCGGTCGACAGGTCGGGCTCGACCGGGTAGTCCGGGCAGGACAGTGCGGCCGGCGGAACATGGAACTCGCGGCCGTCGCGCTCGGGCGCCGCGCCGAACCGCCGCAACAGGTCCAGGGTCATCGCGATGTGCGGCTCGCTCGGCGGGGCCTGTCCGACCAGCCGGACGGTCACGCCCGCCTCGAACGACGGCCCGGCGAGCAGCAGCGCGGACAGGAACTGGCTGGACGCACCGGAATCCAGGTCGACCTTGCCACCCGGCACGCCGCCGTGGCCACGCACCGTGAACGGCGGAGCGCCGCGGCCACCGTCGTCGATGTCGACCCCGAGGCCGGTGAGCGCTCCCAGCAGCGGCGCGATCGGACGGCGGCGGATCGCCTCGTCGCCGTCGAACAGCACTTCGGCCGAGCCCAGCCCGGCCAGCGCCGGGGTGAACCGCGCGACGGTGCCCGCGTTGCCGAGCACCACCGGCGCGGGCTCGGTCCGGTCCCGTGCCATCGGCGCAACCACCACGCCGTCCGCGGTGACTTCGTGGCCCGCGCCGAGCGCGGCCAGCGCGCCGAGCATCAGCCGCGTGTCGCGGGAATCCAGCGGCGCCCGCACCAGGGTCGGGCCCGCCGACAGCGCCGCGAGCAGAAAGGCGCGGTTGGTGATCGACTTCGACCCGGGGACCCGGACGGTCGCGTCGAGGGGCTCGGACGCGCTGGGCGCGCTCCACATTTCCATTGCCTTCTTTCCCGTTCAGTTCCGGCCTGGCCGGGGAACCCCCGCCGGTCGAGGGCGGTGGCCGTCCCCGGTGACCTGTCCCATACAACTACGCCGGCAAGGCTCGCGCGCCGCCGGGTGCCAGGTGCGATAAGGTGGAAGCCCGTGGGACTTCAGCCGCGCACAGCAAAGTACGTCTTCGTCACCGGGGGCGTCGCCTCCTCACTGGGCAAGGGACTCACGGCCTCGAGTCTCGGCCAGCTCCTTACCTCGCGTGGCCTCCGTGTCACGATGCAGAAACTCGACCCGTATCTCAACGTGGACCCGGGCACGATGAACCCCTTCCAACACGGCGAGGTGTTCGTCACCGAGGACGGCGCCGAAACCGACCTCGACATCGGCCACTACGAGCGTTTCCTCGACCGTGACCTGTCCGGCTCGGCGAACGTGACCACGGGCCAGGTGTACTCCGAGGTCATCGCCAAGGAGCGGCGCGGGGAGTATCTGGGCGACACCGTCCAGGTCATCCCGCACATCACCGACGAGATCAAGCGGCGCATCATGGCCGTCGCCGAGTCCGACGGCACCGACAGGCGGCCCGACGTGGTGATCACCGAGGTCGGCGGCACGGTCGGCGACATCGAGTCGCTGCCGTTCCTGGAGGCCTGCCGGCAGGTCCGGCACGAGATCGGCCGGGAGAACTGCTTCTTCCTGCACGTCTCGCTGGTCCCCTACCTGGCGCCCTCGGGCGAGTTGAAGACCAAGCCGACCCAGCACTCCGTCGCGGCACTGCGCAACATCGGTATCCAGCCCGACGCACTGGTCTGCCGTGCCGACCGGGACCTGCCCGAGGACCTCAAGCGCAAGATCGGGCTGATGTGCGATGTGGACACCGAGGCCGTGGTGGCCTGCCCCGACGCACCGTCGATCTACGCGATTCCCAAGGTGTTGCACCGCGAAGGGCTCGACGCCTACGTGGTCCGGCGGCTCGGCCTGCCGTTCCGGGACGTCGACTGGACGGTGTGGGGCGATCTGCTCGACCGCGTGCACCGTCCCACCGAGACGGTCCGGATCGCGTTGGTGGGCAAGTACATCGACCTGCCCGACGCCTACCTGTCGGTGACCGAGGCACTGCGGGCGGGCGGGTTCGCCCACCACGCCAAGGTGGAGATCGTCTGGGTCGCCTCCGACCGCGCCACCACCCCGTCCGGTGCGGCCGCCGCACTGTCCGGTGTGGACGGTGTGCTGGTGCCCGGCGGGTTCGGTGTGCGGGGGATCGAGGGCAAGATCGGCGCGATCAGCTACGCGCGCACCCGGGGGATCCCCGTGCTCGGCCTGTGCCTCGGCCTGCAGTGCATGGTCATCGAGACCGCGCGGAACCTGGCCGGTATCGCGGAGGCCAACTCCGCCGAGTTCGACGACACCACCCCGCACCCGGTGATCTCCACGATGGCCGACCAGAAGGACGTCATCGCGGGCGAGCGGGACATGGGCGGAACCATGCGGCTGGGCGCCTACCCGGCGAAGCTGCTGCC
>DASSAD010000088.1:0-9763 GCA_035685725.1 Amycolatopsis sp.
CGGCCGAGTCGTACTGCTCCAGGGTGGTGCCGAGCAGGCCGGCCAGCGCGACCTTGCGCACCTTCCACTGCTCGGGCTGCCGCGCGACAGCGGTGTCCGAATGGGTCGATCGCGTGTCCATGCGTCCTCGAATGGCCTGCTGTCCGCGGGGAGGGGCGAGTGGCGAAAGCGGTGTCCCGGGCTGACGCTGTGGATCTTTACAGTACATCAGCCGCCGTCTACATTCGAGTACGCTATCTACATACGAGGACAAGGGCAAGACCGATGCGTATCAGCACTGTGGCGATCACCCCGGTGGCCTTTCGCGACCTTCCCCTGCTCAACAGCGTCGGCGTGCACGAGCCGTACGCGCTGCGGGCCATCGTCGAGATCAGCACGGACGAAGGCATCACCGGTGTCGGCGAGACCTATGGCGACCTGGCACATCTGGAACGTCTGGGCCTCGTCGCGGCGGAACTCGCCGGGCTGGATGTGTTCGCCGTCAACGAGCTCGCCGTCCGCACCCGCCGGGCGCTGAGCGGGGACACCACCACCGGCGGACACGGCACCGCCGGGATGATCACCGGCGCCAGCACCGTCGACCGGGTCATGGCGCCCTTCGAGGTCGCCTGCCTGGACCTCCAGGGCAAGGCTCTGGGCCGGCCGGTGAGCGATCTCCTCGGCGGCGCCGTCCGGTCGTCGGTTCCCTACAGCGCATACCTGTTCTACAAATGGGACCGGCACCCCGGCGGCGAGCACGACGAGTGGGGCGCCGCCACCGACCCCGCCGGCCTCGTCGCCCAGGCGAAACGGATGATCGACCGGTACGGCTTCACCGCGATCAAGCTCAAGGGCGGCGTCTTCCCGCCCGAGGAAGAGGTCGCGGCGATCCGCGCGCTGCGCGCGGAGTTCCCGGACCATCCGCTGCGGCTCGACCCGAACGCGGTGTGGAGCGTGGACACCTCCATCCGGGTCGGCACCGAACTGGCCGGCACCCTGGAATACCTCGAAGACCCGACCTCCGGGATCGAGGGCATGGCCGAGGTCGCGCGCGCGGTGCCGATGCCCTTGGCCACCAACATGTGCGTGGTCGCCTTCGATCACCTCGCCCCGGCCGTCCGGCAGGACGCCGTCGGCGTCGTCCTGTCCGACCACCATTTCTGGGGCGGTCTGCGGCGCTCGGCGCAACTGGCGGGCATCTGCGACACGTTCGGGCTCGGGCTGTCCATGCACTCCAACTCGCACCTCGGCGTCAGCCTCGCGGCGATGACCCACCTCGCGGCCGCCACCCCGAACCTCACTTACGCCTGCGACACGCACTGGCCGTGGAAGGACGAGCACGAAGACGTGGTCGCGCCGGGCGTACTGTCCTTTGTGGATGGTTCGGTGGCGGTGCCCACCGCGCCGGGGCTCGGGATCGAGCTGGACCGGGACGCGCTCGCCCGCCTGCACGAACAGTACCTGCGGTGCGGTTTGCGCGAACGCGACGACACCGGCTACATGCGCCGGATCGACCCGACGTTCGAGCTGAAGAACCCTCGCTGGTAGGGCACCACGATGAAGATCATGCTCGATCACCCGATCCTGGCCCGGTTCGCCCCGCTGCTGCGGAAGGAAGCCGGCGACGGGCACGAGTGGCTGCTGGCCACAAAGTCGGACAGGGACTCGGACAGGGACTCGGACACCGCACGAACCCGGGCCGAGATCGCCGAGGTCGAGGTGTTCATCGGCGCACGGATGAGCGAGGCCGTCGCGGCCGCGGCCACGAAGCTCCGGCTCGTGCAGGTCGCGGGCGCGGGTTACGACGGCATCCCGATCCACGCGTTGCCCGATACCGTCGCGGTGGCCAACACCTTCCACCACGGGAAGTCCATCGCCGAGCACGTGCTGATGTGCACGCTGATGCTGTCCCGGCAGGTCATGGCCACCGATCGCGCGCTGCGCACCGGCCGGTGGGACAACGTCGCGGTCCAGCCGGACCGGCCGCTGGCCGAAACGCTGTCCGGGAAACGGATCGGCATCATCGGGCTGGGCGAAATCGGAACGGAGGTCGCCCGGCTGTGCGGGGCGCTGGGAATGCGGGTCCGTGCGGTGCGGCGCAATCCCGCCACCCCGCTCCCCGCGGATGTGCACGTGGACTGGGTACGCGGCGCGGACGACCTTCCGATGTTGCTCGCCGACGCCGACTTCGTCGTGGTGACCACCCCGCTGACCCCCGGAACCACCGGGCTGATCGGACCCGCCGAACTCGCCGCGATGGGTCCGGGCACCGCCTTGATCAACGTCGCGCGCGGACCGGTCGTCGCCGAAGACGCACTCTACGAGGCGCTACGCGAGCGTCGAATCCGCGCGGCCGCGCTGGACGTGTGGTGGGCCGCCCCACCCGCGCCGCCCAGCCGGTTACCCTTCGGCGAACTGGACAACGTGATCATGACTCCGCACAACTCCGGGCACACGCGGGAGACCTTCGAGGAACGGGCCCGCGAGATCGCCGCCAACATCGTCCGCCTGGAACGGGGCGAGCCACTGACCAACCTGCTCACCCGACGGTAACGCCGCCCCACACTGATCCACACTGATCCACACTGACCCAAGGTGGCCGACAGTGGACAACCGCGCCCCCACGACAACCGTCCACTGTGTCCGTCGAGGACCGCGTGAAAGTGCCCTTCCCCACCGCCCACGCTGTCCCGCCGGGATTCGAACCCGGATCCCCGGAGCCAAAATCCGGCGTGCTGCCCGTTGCACCACGGGACATCCACTCCGGTCGCGTCGGGAGTCCGGAGGCGGTACCCCTGCCAGGAATCGAACCCGGACCGCGGCGTTCGTAGCGCCGTGCTCTGTCCGTTGAGCTACAGGGGTTTTGGTCACGATTCGCGAACCGGTACACCGAAGCGGGACCGATCACGCCGCACGAAAAAGCCGCCCGGACCGGAATTCCGGTCGGACGGCTCCCCTGCCGTGACGGCGTTTCCTTGTCACGGCAGGGAACCGGCGGACCCGCGCCGGCCCTGCCGGCAGGGCCGACCGCCCGACGCACGCACGAGCACGATAGCGGCGCAACGCTGCCGCGTCTTTCGTTCCCGCATGGTCGTCATGCCTTTTCCTCCGGTCCGAACGTGTGCGTAAATCTTCACCGGCGTCGGCCTCCGCCGTCAATCGTATTTCCCGGCGCGGTTCGGCGTTCTCGCCACAGGCAGTACCCGCAAACGCGCAGTACCCGCAAAAACACGGTACCCACAAAAGCGGAGGGCCCAACAAAAGCCGAGTACCCGCATAGCAGTGCCGCCGCGACAGGGACGCGGCGGCACACAGCGGGAATCAGGCGGGGTCGGGCAACCAGTTGCCGTGGAACCCGGCGGGCACCCGGCGCGGCAGGTGGATGCGGGCAACGGGCGGGGCGGCGAGTTCGTCCGCGTCCAGGATGACCAGGTCGCTGCCGTTAGTGGCGGCGTCGTAGACGTAGGTCATCAGCCAGCCCTTTCCTCCGGGCTGGTCATCCGCGGGCACGAACACGGCTTCACCCGGCACCCGGCCCTCCCCCAGCCGGTGGCTGCTGACCGCGCCGGTGGTCAGGTCGAAGCGGTGGATCTCGCCGCCGTGCGGGCTGTGGATCGTGCTGGCGTGGCCGAACCGGGTGGGCAGGCCGGCCAGCCGGTCGTCGATCCGCGGGAACTCGCAGATCCGGTCGTCGAGCTGCTGCTCGGAAACGGTGCCGGTGACCAGGTCGATGGTCCAGCGCCACAAGGTGGCCTCGCCGTTGAGGTCCACGCCGTCGCCGAGCGAGTCGTAGCGGATCACGTGCATGACCAGTCGCTGCCCGTCGGCTTCCTCGTGGGCGTTGAGGGTGTGGAACACGAAGCAGGTGTTGATCTCGAACCAGCGCACCTCACCGTAGGGGTCGTCGCGCCGCAGCACGCCCAGCCGCGCGCCGTAGTCGGGAGTCCAGACGTAGGGCATGCCACCGGGTTCCCGGGTCGCGAGGCCCAGGTCGAACACGATCGGCAGATCCATGAAGATCACGTGACCGCTGGTGAGGAAGAAGTCGTGCATCATGGTGTGCGCGCCGACGTCCACGGGACGGCTGACGACCAGTTCTCCGTCGGCGTTCGCGCGGTGATAGGTCACGTAAGGCGGCTTCAATCCGCCGTAGCCGAAGAAATGCAGTTCGCCCGTGGTGGGACAGGTCTTGGGATGCGCGGTCATCGGGGTCCGGAGCCGGCCGTTGTAGTCGTAGACCCCAATGGTGTCCAGCTCGCGGCCCGGCTCGCAGCTGAGCTCATACGGGTAAGAGGACTCGACCAATGCCAGTGTCCGCCCGGCGTGACGGACGACGTGCGTGTTGGCGACACCGGCCGTGAGATCCGGCTCGGCGTGCTCCGGGTGTAGCTGGCCCTGGTGCTCGAAGGTGCTGGTCCGGACCCACCGGTTCCGGTAGGCCGTGGCCCGCCCGCCGTCGAGGCGCACACCGTGGACCATGCCGTCGCCCACGAACCAGTGCGCGGAGGCGGCCTCCCGGGGGTTGGGCCCGTTGCGCAGGTACCAGCCGGTCAGCTCAGGCGGAACGGTACCGGTGACGGACAGTTCGGTCACGGTGAGTTCGTCGAGCACCGGGGCGAAGTTGCCCATCATGTGCGGTGCGGTGGTTGTCATTTCGGACTCCTCGTCGGCGGGCGGGGGGCGGTGGGGACCGTCAACAGGTTTGTGCGGGGTGATCAGCCGGCGGCCAGCTGCCGGTCAGCCGGCCGTCAGCGGTGTCACTGGGTGGCCTGGGCCTGGGCCTGGGCGGCGTAGCGGGCCTGGACGATCTTGGGGTAGCGGGCGGTGAACACGGCGGGCACGACGAAGCCGACGACCTGGCAGACGATGGCGACGACGGTGCTGGCGTTCGCCGCTTCGGAAATCACGACAGCGATCGCGGTGAGCGTGAACGCGGCCGCCCAGACGGTCGTGATGACGACGTTGATGCGCAGGAACTGCGGCGTGTTCCAGTACTCCCGCGGGGTGGAAAGCCGCGCGATGCCCAGGGTGAACGGCTTGCGCACGGCGAGCGTGCCCCAGGCGGTCAGCGCGAGCCAGGCGAACGACAACGCCCCGCTGAAGTGGTGCAGCGGCGAGAACGGGGCGCTGAAGGCCAGCACCGCGAGCGCGGCGAAGTAGAGGACGGTGCTCGTCTCCAGGATCAGCGCGTCCATGCCCACGCCTGCCTTGTGCTGCTTGACCAGCAGAAAGAACCCGATCAGCAGAGCGGTCAGGGCGCCCCACTGCCAGCCAGGGATGACGGCGAAGGCGATCCAAGGGATGAAACCGCGCAGGTAGTTCACAACGAGAGTCCTCTCACTCGGTCAGGTGTCGGGGACATCCGCGATGTCCCAACTTCGACATGTCAAAAGTAGAATATCCTTGATCGACATGTCAAGTCTGGAAATAACACCTGTGACCTGTCAGCAGTGGAAGGTAGGGTGGAGTCATGAGCCTCCGTCACGCCCTCCTCGGCCTGCTGGTCGACCGGACCGCCAGCGGGTACGAGCTGCTGAAGCTGTTCGAGACCTCCCTGGCCAATGTGTGGCCGGCGACACAGAGTCAGGTGTACGGCGAACTGACCCGGCTGGCCGACAACGGCCTGCTGGAGGTCGCGGCGCAGGGACCCCGCGGCCGGAAGGACTACGCCATCACCGAGGCCGGGCGGGCCGAGCTGCTGCACTGGCTGCTCACCGACCCCGGACCGGACTCGCCCCGGCGCAGCAGCACCCTGTTGCGGGTGTTCTTCCTCGACCTGCTCACTCCCGAACAGGGCCGGGCCTTCCTCGAACACCAGGTCAGGCGGGCGGCGACCCAGCGCGACAAGCTGAAGAAACTGCGCAACTCCCTGGACTGGCGGGAATCCGGCATGCTCACCGCCAACGGCCGCCTCGTGCTGGAGTACGGCCTGCGCCTGTCCGCGATGCAACAGGAGTGGGCGGACTGGGCCGCCCGGCAGATAACCCCCGGCACCACCTGACCCCCACCCCCGTGTTCCCCCTTCCAGTCGCCGTGTCCCCTCCTCCGGTCGGCGAGTTCCCCCCTCCGGCCGCCGTGTCCCCCCTCCGGTCGGCGAGTTCCCCCCTCCGGTCGCCGTGTCCCCGCTTCCGGTCGCTGAATCCTCCCGCCCGGCCGCCATGTCCGCTCGCGCGGCCGGTGACATCACGCTCAGGCGTCCCGACATCAACGGCGGGTAAGCGGTTTCCCACCGAACACGACCGAGCGCATCCGGACGCTCACCCGGCTCACCGATGCGGCCGGTGGCCCTTCGATGATCCCCACCCGGTCCGCGACGACCGGGCAAGCGAGGTGCCCCGTGCCCGCCACCCTCGGCGGTCCGGCCGAGAAAGGTCGGCCGGCACGGCGGGATCGTATCGGGCCCACGGTCGGCGAGACCGACCATCCTCCGATCCGCGCCGTCGGCCGGGCGGGAACGCATCGTCCAGGAACCGAGAGACCGTACAGATATTCGAGGCCACAAAGGAAACTCTGCGGCCATGACAGCACGACCGAGTACGACCGGTCGATACTCGCGACGACGAGCAACCGGGCCCAGTCGGAGAACCGGGCCCCCCAAGGACGGGTTCCGCGTTCGGTCGAAATCCGTCGTCGACTCGTCTCGCGTTCTGTCACCCGACGAACCATTCCGATCGGCCTGAGTCGCCCACGCCACGTCGGCCACAAGCGAACGCGTCCGATGGCCGGAAGTTCCGCATTCGACACGCCGGATTCGCCGTGATTCACGGCCGCTCATTCGCTCGATCCCGATAATCGTGTACCAGCGCGGACCCTTGATCCCGGTCTGCGATCACCAGGTCACAACAGGTGACGAAAGGTGTCGCACCAGGGCCGATACGGGGCCCGCCGACCGCCCGTCGACAGCCTGCCGACAGCACTGCCGACAGCCTGCTGACAGCGCTGCCGGGCCGCTAGGCCGTTCGCGACCTGATCCGTCGGCCCCGGACGCCCTCGAGTCGCCCCGACCCGGCCGGCCTCACCCTCGCGTCGTGATCGAAATTTGTGGCCCGCCCCGTTGTGCGCAATTGTCGGCCACACCCGGTCGGACCCCGACACGGAGATCAATCCCTTCGTTATTCCGATCGTTGCCCCGTGATCTATTTCCGGATCGGCCCGCCGATCGGTTCGACAATACGCACACGATCAATTACCGAATTTGATGATCTGTGCTCAACACCACTTAGTAGTGACATTCCGCGTTTCTTATTCGTAATCTTCTCGCGCTTTTGCGGTGACCTGCGATCTACCCCGAGGATCAGCGGCCGCGGGCCACCGTGAACCACCTCTGGTGCGCGTTTTCCGATCGCGGCAGCGGCTGACGTCTGCCGTGGCGGGCAAGTGCCGCCGGTGGTGCGAGCGGTGCACAGGAAAGGAAGCCCGCGCAAGTGGGACGTCACAGCAAGCCCAGCAGGATGAAGACGGTCCTCAAGCGGACCGGCGCGACGGCGGCTCTGGCAGGCGCCGCTGTCGGGGGTATCGGCATCGCCATGTCCGGTACCGCCAACGCGTTTCCCAACCAGGCCGGCCTGGTCAGGTGCGAGAGCGGCGGCAACCCGGCCGCCGTGAACAACACCGCGGCGGGCCAGGCGGCCGGTCGTCCGGCGGGTCTGTTCCAGATCGTCACCGGGACCTGGCTCGCCAACGGCGGTGGCCAGTTCGCCCCGACCGCGGACAAGGCGGCCCCGTGGCAGCAGCAGATCGTCGCGGACCGGATCTACGCCCGCCAGGGTTCCGCACCCTGGGAGTGCAAGCCGGGCCCCGGCCCCGCGCAGTTCGCCAACTTCGGCCAGTCGGGCAGCGCCCCGGCGCCGGCTCAGGCCGCCGACCCCGCGCCGGCCAAGGCCAAGGCGAAGGCCCCGGTGCAGGCCCAGGCGCAGACCCACGCGCCGGTGCAGGCCCCGGCCGCCGGTGCCGGGCCGAGCTCGAACCCGAACGGCGACTACACCGTCGTCGCCGGCGACACGCTGTCCGGGATCGCGCAGAAGTTCAACGTGCCGGGTGGCTACGCTCAGCTCCAGAAGCTGAACGCGCAGTACATCCCGAACGCCAACCTCATCCTGGTGGGCCAGAAGATCGCCACCAAGTGAGCCGGCGGAGCCGGCCGGAAACGCCCCATCGCTTTCCCCCGGGCGGTGGGGCGTTTCCCCGGGAAACACACGACAGGCCGCCCGGTGACGCCGGGCGGCCTGTCGCGGGCCCGACAGCACCGGGTCAGCCGATGAGGTCCGCGAACCCGTGCCCGGCGACCGCCCGCCCGGCCAGCCCTCCCGTGACCTCGCACACCACGGTGCTCAAGGGAAAGGACGGGACCTCGTCCAGCAGGAGGTGATCGACGGTCAGGTCGGCCTCCAGCGCGGGAACGACCAGTCGCCACCGGCCGTCGCCACCGGTCCGGTGGGCCGCCGCGATGGTGTGCGTCCCGTCGGGCCGCAGGATCGTGACCCAGGAGGTTCCGTCGCCGACGGTGTCCCAGACGCTCAAGTGGTGTCCGTGGCCCAGATTCAACCCCAGCCAGGTGAAGCGCGCCGGACGGGTGCGCGCGCCGGAGGACCACTGCCGGTCGAACCAGGTTTCCCCGGTGACCGCATGCTCGGTGCCGGCCAGGCTCACCGTCCCGGAGGCATTCAGCCCGGGCAGGGCGTACTGGTAGGTGGACGCACCGAAAAAGGGGAAATGCCCGGTCCCGGCGTTGTACAGCGTCGGTCCAACACGGTGCAGCGCAAGGGAAACCCGGGTTTCGCCACTGCTCGCCTCGATCGACAGGTTGTCGAGGTCGCCCCGCAGGGACAGCAGCGGGGTGCGCACCTCGAACTTCGACGTGGAGGAGACCACGTCGCCGAGCGGGTCCGCGACATGCGTCGCCGTGACCTCACCGGTGTCGTGCCGCCGGATCGCCACCGTGGACAGGCAGTTCTCGCCGGTGATCAGCGCGTGAATCTTGAGGTCGAACCGAACGGACCCGGTGGTGACCCGCGAGGCGAACCACCACGAGTCGCGCGCCTCGATTCCGTGTGCCGCCAGGTCGAAGGCCGGCGCGACCCACACCGGCGCGCCGGACCCGGCACCTGCGCCGGAACCCGCCCAGCCGATCTCGTGCGCCCCTTCGCCGTGGGCCGGTTTCTCGGTCGTCATCGTTCCCCTCTCGCCGAGGATCCTCGGTTGCGATCACCCGTTCCACCATGATCCACCGACGCGCGCGAACCCGGCCCGGTGGTCGCTTCGCGACGCGCGACAACGCTCATTTGAGCGTTTCCCGGACCGGAATCGGTCCCGTTCTTCGCTTATCCGTCTCTTTTTCCGGTTTCCCAACCGCCAAGATCGTTGACCGTGGTCGACGGCTGTGACGTTAAATAGAGCCGTTGCATCGAAGGAACACCCGCGTCGCGCTCGTCGGGGCACCCGCGGGAAACGCACTCCGAGCGCCCGGCTGACCCCGGGAGAACACCGTCGTTCACCCGTTCGTCAGAGGAGCCGATGATGCCCGAACTGACCGAGTCGCCCACTGTCCGGACACCGCGCCCGGCCCGGTTTCTCGGGCGGATCGGCGGCGGCTACTCGTGGCTCGCGATGCTCTGGCTGTGGCTGATCTATGCGATGAACACCAACACCCGCAACTGGATTCAGCTGGTGCAGCCCGCCGTCGTGGAAGAGTTCCACCTGAGTTCGACGACCATGGGCGTCCTTTCCGGCGCGCTCACGATGGGGCTCGGGGTGGCCGGCGTGGCCCTGTCGCCGTGGCTGGCCA
>DASSAD010000089.1:0-26358 GCA_035685725.1 Amycolatopsis sp.
AAGCTTCGACTCGTCGAGCCGCGCCAGCTCGAACTGGGTGCAGACGAACTGGGCCACCGCGTCGGCCATCTGGATCAGCCGCTTGCCCCGGCTGCGGCCGAGCACGATCAGCACCGCCTCGATCTCGCCCTCCACGATCAACGGCACGATCACGGCGGTCTTCATCTTGCAGGTTCCGCGGTGGTCACAGGGAACGTCGTCGTGCCCGACCACCTCGCGCCGGTGCTTGCGGATGGCAAGGCCGATCGCCGCGGTCAGGTCGACGTAGTGGTCGTTGGCTTCGCCGTCCCAGGAGACCAGCGTGCCTTCCGCGTCGGTGATCCCGATCGCGACGCACTTGAGAAGTTCGAGCAGCTGCGAGGTGATCCGGTCCGCGGAACTCTGGTCGAAGCCCTCGCGCAGGTCCGGCGTGGCCTTCGACATGTGGTACACGGCTTCCAGGACCGCGTCGTCGACGAACCTGCTCGGTTTTCGCGAGCGGGCGGCGACCACGATGAGTGCGATCAGCAGCAGCCCCGCGACTGACCACGGGATGATCTGCGCGATCGGCAACTCGGCCACGGCGTCAATGCTCTGCGCTTGGTGAGTGGGGTGCAACCCTTCCAGCCCACTTTCTGTGTAGTTGTGCTCACCCTGCGGTGAAGGCGGGCCTACCGAAAGCGATCATGTGTTTCCCCGCAACATACCGCCCGCCGACGGCTACTTGATCAGCCGGGAAAGTCTGCGGTCCGCCAGCGGTTTCCCGCCGGTCTGGCAGGTCGGGCAGTACTGGAACGACTTGTCGGCAAACGAGACTTCGCGCACCGTATCGCCGCAGACCGGGCACGGCAGGCCGGTGCGGGCGTGTACCCGCAGACCCGACCGCTTCTCCCCCTTCAGGCGCGCCGCGTCCTGCCCGACCGAACGCTCCACCGCGCCGCGGAGGATTTCCCCCATCGCCTCGGCCAACCGGTCCAGCGCCTCCCCCGGGAGCCTGCCCGCCGTGGCATAGGGCGAAAGCTTCGCCGCGTGCATGATCTCGTCGGAATAGGCGTTGCCGATGCCGGCGATCAGCGTCTGATCGGTAAGCGCTGTCTTGAGCCGCTCGGTCCGGCCGGAGAACAGCTCACCGAGGCGTTCGCGGTCCACTTCGAGGGCATCCGGGCCCAGCCGGGCGATCCCGGGCACCTCCCGCGGATCGCGCACGATCCACACCGCAAGGCCCTTCTTCGTGCCGGCCTCGGTCAGGTCGAAACCCGGGCCGCCGCCGGTGGAAGCGTCGCCCCCCACCGACGCCGAGAGGTGCACGCGCAGCGCGAGCGGGCCGCGGCCCGGCTTCGGCGGGGCCGCCGAGAGGGCGTCCGACCAGCGCAGCCAGCCCGCGCGCGCCAGGTGGACCACGAAATGCAGGTCGCCGTCCTGACCCGACGCGTCCGGTTCCGAAACCGTGAGGTCGAGGTGCTTGCCGTGCCGGCCCGCCGCCGCCAGCACCCTGCCGTGCAACTCCGTCCACCGCGGGCTGACGGTCTTGAGCACGGACAGCGAAGCGACATCCACCCGCGTCACCGTCCGCCCCACCCCGTGTGCGCGCAGATGATGGGCGAGCGCTTCGACCTCGGGCAGTTCCGGCATGGTTACTCCATGGGATGAAGCGGACCATCGAAGTCGGGCAGCGAGTGCTTCTGGATCGTCTTGGCGACCTCGACCACTTCCCGGCGTACCCGGAACATACCGGACACGATGCCGACCCACCGCTCGGGCGGATGCTCCCCGGCCAGGTCCCCCTCGGTCTCCGCGACCACCGTCCACGGCCGGTTCAGCACCCAGCGCAGCGGGAAGAACACCACGATCAGCAGCAGCCCGTACAGCACCCAGGGCGGCACGATCACGCCCTGCGGGAGCCAGGCCACCAGGACGATCACCAGCACCAGGGTCACCGACAACATCGCGAACCCGGGCGCCGGGCTGCCCGCCACGTCGTGCTCGAAGTCCTCGACGGTCGCCGGCCGGCGCCATTCCATCTGTGCCCGGATGACCCAGTCCCGCTCGTCTCCGCCGCGCACCGCCCGGTTCATGAAGAAGCCTTCCGCTCGACCGTTCTTGAGCGTCGTCAACGGTAGCGTGACAGGGTGGGGCCGCGCGAGATCCACATCGAGATCGAGCGCGAGATCCGGCGCGAGGACCGCGACTTCGCCTCCGACCGGATGACCCACGGTCGGCCGACTGTCCCCTACCGCCCGACCGCTACCGCTTGCCAGGGCCCCCGGACCGTCCCGGATTCCCGTTTCCCGGGTTGCCGTGTCCGCTGCCGGGGTCATGGTCGTCACCGGGGTTCCCGTGACCTTTGCCCGAACCATTGCCCGGACCGTTCCCTGGGCCGTTTCCCGGACCGTTGCCCGGTTTGTCGCCCGGTCCGTCGCCGTGGCCGTTGCCCGGGTTCCCGTGGTCGCCGGCCGACTTCCACCACCACCAGCACGGCCAGCCGCCATGACCCGGGTCGGTGCACCACACAGGTGCGTGCGGCTTGGCCGAGGGCGGGTCCGGCGCGTAGCTCCCCGACACGTCGGGGCCGGTGTCACTCCGATTCTCACCCTGGTTTCCGCCGCCGGCCCGGGACCCGCCCTGCTGGTGCGGCGTACTCGCCGGGGTCCGCGAGGGCGCGGCCGAGGCCGGCGATGCGGCCGCCACGGCAGCCGAAGGCGTGCCGGGATCGCCCGCGTCGCTGAACAGTTCGGGTTGTCCCGGCACCACCGTCGCTTCATCGGGCTGCGACGAGGAAACCGCCGACGCACCGGCCGACGGGGATGGTTGCACCGAAATCGGGAGATCGACACCGCCACCCGGCAAACCGATCGACTGCGTCAGCGTCGAATCGACCAACGCGGGCCCGACCGTGAACCCGACCACGCCGGCCGCGGCGGTGGACACCAGCGCGATCCCGACCTTCAGCTTCGAGACCAGCACGCCCTTCAGCGCCGAGAGCCACCCCGAACCCGAGGCGGCCGCGGCCGTCGTCGCGGGAACGAGCATCGCCAGGACACCGGCGTGAGCACGCAGCGACGAGCAAACCTCCCGCAGTTCCGCGTGCATCGCCCGGCAAGACGCACAGCTGAGCAGGTGGGCACCGATCCGCCGGGCCTCCGAACCGGTCACGCTGCCCGCGGTGTAGCCACCGAGCTTCTCGATCACACCCCGGCAGCCGACATCGGAAATCCGGTTCATCGCCAGATGCGCCTGCAGATACGCCGCGCGCAGCCCCTGGCGGGCACGCCGGGCCAGCGCCGCCGTCGCGTTCGCGCTCAGGCCGAAATGCGGCGCCACCACGGCGGGCTGCTCCCCTTCGACCTCGGTCTGCCACAGCACCGCGCGCCAGCGTTCCGGAAGGCTCGTGAAAGCCGTCGCGATCAGATTCCGCTCGGCGGTGCCCGCGTGCGCGTCGACACCCGCGCCCACCCGGGACGTCAGCTCGTCGTCGGTGACCGGTACATCCCGGCGCGCGCCGTGCCACTCCCAGGAAACCCGGCGAGCCACGGTCAACAAATAGGCGCGCACATGGTCTTTCGGACCCGCGCCGCGCCGAAGTGCCTGCAACACCCGGAAAAAGGTCTCGGCGGTGATGTCCTCCGCCTCCGACCGGTCGGCGGCGAGCGACCGGGAAAGCCGGCGGACGGCCGCGGCATGCACCTCGAAAAGCTCGCTGAACGCCTTGTCCTCACCGGCGCGGAGGCGTTGCAACAGCGCCTGTTCGTCGGCCGAAGCCGCGCGTTGCTGCGGCACCGCCGCATCCTCCGTCATCCGGCCAGGCACCTCCACCCCCGTTTGGTTGATTGTGGACACCATACGGAGCGAATGGCCGGTCGTCACCCCCTGTACTTCCGGAGTGACGGAGTTCCCTCCTACCGGGTGGGTGTCGGCCACCGAATGCGATCGGTATAGACTCTGTTTCGCTCCGGTTCACCGGAGCCAGGCGGACGTAGCGCAGCTGGTAGCGCATCACCTTGCCAAGGTGAGGGTCGCGGGTTCGAATCCCGTCGTCCGCTCGCTCGGGGTCGAGTGGCCCTACTCGCGCCTTTTTGGCGCTTCGCTCGGGGACCCCGTCGCCGATGTCTTTTCGGGGGTCGAACCCCCAAGCCCCCGCCAGGAGGGCTTCGCCCCCTGGACCCCCATCCGCGAGATTCCCGGTGGATGAGTCGGAGCCGCGTCTCGCGTGTCGCATCAAGACGGGTGGGGGGCCGCGGATCGCGTGTCGCATCTTGGGTATCGCATCGGGAGTGTTTTCTCGCCTCCAACACACGTTGGACCTCATCCGCCAGTCCCGGTGGATCGGCGAGAGCCGTGGATCGCGTTGTTGGGAGGGCTTCGTTTCCTGTGTGTCCTTGGTGTCTGGGGCGGTCGCGCGTAGCGTCGAGGAGGGCGGGTACCGGTCCAGGGAGATGATCGGAGGCCGAGATGACTTTTCGCGAGGACTATCTGCATCCGGTGGGCCGCGGGGCACTGTTCATCGAGCATCAACACGGTCATCCCCGCGTCGACGAGTCGGCCTACATCGCACCCACCGCCGTACTGTGCGGAGACGTGACCGTCGGGTCACACAGCCGAGTGCTCTTCGGTGCCGTGCTCACCGCCGAGGGCGGCCCGGTGGAGATCGGCAGCAACTGCGTGATCATGGAAAACGCGGTGCTGCGCGGCTCCCGCCGACATCCCGTGCGCCTCGGGGACCACGTGGTGGTCGGGCCGCACGCACACCTGAGCGGATGCGTGATCGAAGGCGACGCCCGGGTGGCGACCGGCGCGATGCTCTACAACGGGGCACGCGTCGGAGCACACGCCGACGTCGGGTTCGGGGCCGTGGTGCACGTCAACACCGTGGTACCGCCGGGAACGGCGATACCGATGGGATGGTTCGCCGGCGGCGACCCGGTCGAGGTGCTCGCGCCCCAGGACTCCGGCCACATCGCGGAGGTACTGGGGCCGCTGGACTACCCGGGCACGGTCTTCGGCGTCGCCGACGTGCCCGGCGAGTCGATGATGTCGCGGATCGCCCAGCGCTACGCACGGGGCTTGGCACTGCACCGCTACGACCAGGAGGTCACCCCGGAGCTGATCAACCAGCCCCGGGCCCCCAGCCCACGCTGAACCAGCCGCTCCGGCACCGACCCGAGACCGCCGCCCGGCCGGGCCGGCGACCTTCGGGCACAAACACGACATTTCGTCATCGAATGTTCCCCCTTCGTTGACCGGGCCGAACCTTTCCCGGCGCACCTGCCGATCAGGGTGTCAGAGGATTTCTTCCCCGATGCCCCAGGAAGGTTGGCCCGCATGGAACTCACTCGGCGACGACTGCTCGGATCGACGGCGGGAGCGGCGGCGACGGCGGCCGCCAGCACGCTGCTTCCCCCGAGCGTGCAGGCCGCGCTCGCTCAGGAAGCGCCGCGAAACGGGTCGCTGCGTGATATCGAACACGTGGTTTTGTTGATGCAGGAGAACAGATCGTTCGACCACTACTTCGGCACGCTTTCCGGTGTCCGCGGGTTCAACGACCCGGACGCGCTCCGACAGCCCAACGGGAAGTCGGTGTTCTACCAGCCCGACGCGCAGAACCCGGCCGGGTACGCGCTGCCGTTCCACCTCGACACACACGCCACCAACGCGCAGAAGATCCCGTCGACCTCGCACGCCTGGCAGGTCCAGCACGACGCCCTCAACTACGGGAAGATGGACAGCTGGCTGCCGGCGCACCGCAAGGCCGACGGCAAGAACGGTCCCTTCGTGATGGGCTACCACACCCGCGCCGACCTGCCCTTCCAGTTCGCGCTCGCCGAATCGTTCACGATCTGCGACTCCTACTTCTGCTCGGTGCTCGGCCCGACCTGGCCGAACCGGATGATGTGGATGACCGGCACCATCGACCCCAACAGCGAAAACGGCGGACCCATCCTGCAGAACACCGCCCCGGCCGGCGGCTACACCTGGAAGACCTACGCCGAACGGCTCACCGAGGCCGGCGTCAGCTGGAAGGTCTATGAGCAGACCGACACCTACGGCTGCAACATGCTGGAGAACTTCGCCGCCTTCAAAAAGGCGGACCCCGGTTCCGAGCTGTACGTCAACGGCCTCACCCACCGCCCGGAGGGGCAGTTCGAGTACGACGCCCGCAACGACAAGCTGCCCACGGTGTCCTGGATCATCCCGACCAGCACCCAGTCCGAGCACCCGAACTACACCCCGGCCGACGGCGCCGCCTTCGTCGCCAGCAAGATCGACGCGATCGCGTCGAACCCCGAGGTGTGGGCCAAGACGGTGTTCATCCTCAGCTACGACGAGAACGACGGCCTGTTCGACCACGTCGTCCCGCCGATTCCGCCGGCTGGCACCCCGAACGAGTTCGTCAACGGCACTTCGCCCGGCGGCACCCAGGGCAACGGCCTGTGGATCGGCGGCGGTTTCCGGGTGCCGTGCATCGTGATCTCGCCGTGGACGGCGGGTGGCTGGGTGTGCAGCGAGAACCTCGACCACACCTCGCAACTGCGGCTGCTGGAGCAGGTCACCGGGGTCGCCGAGCCGAACATCTCCGACTGGCGCCGCGCCACCTTCGGCGACCTGACCTCGGCCTTCCGCTTCAACCAGGGACAGTCGCGGCCGCCGGTCCTCCCGGACACCTCGGGACCGCTGACCCTGTCCCGCTACGAGGCCGCCAACCTGCCCGCCCCGGTGGTTCCCCCGGCGACGCAGACCCCGCCGACCCAGGAGCCGGGCCACCGCCCCCACACCCGCTGATCCCCGGCACCAGGTAAGACACACCAGGTAACGCCCCCGCGGTTCCCGCTCCCGGCATCGGCCGTGGCAGGGGAACCCGGGGGCGTTCGCGGGTGGATCAGCCGTCGCGGCGGATGAGGCGTCCCGCGCCCGCCGCCACGGTGGTGGCCAGCACCCAGCCCGCCGCGATGAACCCGTCGCTGACCCATTTGTCGGCGCCGTGCATGTACCAGCGCCCCTTGTTCCCGAAATCCACGATCGGCACCAGCAGGTCGGCCGTGTAGAGCACCGGGTTCCATTCCAGGCCGGTGTCCTGCTGGTCGATCGCGCAGCGCGGGCCGTGGATCTGGTAGTACCCCGCCGGGGCGGAGGTCGTGCAGCTGTCGGTGCCCAGACCGAACCAGAGACTGCCGACGACCAGTAACCCGATCAGCCAGCCGAGCGCGCGGACCGGGCGGTAGCCGTAGCCCACCATCCAGCGCTGCAGCCAGCTCCACAGGTGCACACCGGGACCGAGCACGCGACGGCCGCGCGCCAGTGCCTGGTAGCGGTATTGCTGTTTCCTGAACAGGACCGTGGCCGCGTGCTCTTCGTTTCCGCTGCTGCGCAACATCTTCGCGAGCTGGTCGAAGGGGCCCGGCCGGTACCCGGCCATGGCACGGGCCAGCCGCTCGATGCGTTCGGCGACGGCCTTGTCGTCGCGCATGTCGATGGGATGGCGGAACACGTCGTAGCGGAAGTCCTCCAGGTCCAGACCATCTTCGGCCGACCAGAGCACCTGGTTGTCGTCGAGTGTCTGGCAGTGCGCGTGCCGCAGGACGACCCGTCCTCGCGGCCGCTCGCCCGGCCGCAGCAGGAACTCGTCCGCGCCGACATCGCTGGCGTCCAGGGCGACCCGGTGCTCGGGCAACGACAGCAGCAACGCTCCGGTGAGGTCGACGCGGCGCGCGGCCGTCGCGCCGTCCATGTTCACGCCGCCTCCGGCCCGGAAGGCACGCCCTCCCCATTGCTTGAGGCTGATGTCCCGGCCCGCCGTGGCGGTACGCAGGTCCACCGAGAAACTCGTGTGCTGGCGAACCGTGGGCTCGGCCACCTCGGAACCGTCGAGTTCGATGCTGCCGCCGATCTCCACCCCCTGGAGCCGCAGCGTGCCCTCGACGGTGGCGTCCTTGAGGTCGAGGTTCCCGGCCACCTTCATGCGCCGCGCGGAAAGCACGTCCCGGCCCCCGTGTGCGAGCGTCGCCCGGGTCATCAGCACGTTCCCGCCGACCGTCACGTCCTTCATCCGCACCTGCCCGGACGGCACCCGAAGCCCGTTGGCCTCGATGTCGCCGTTGATCTCGCTGCCGTCGAGGTGCAGCGCGCGGTCGTAGTAGGGCTCCACCTCGCCGCGTGGCACGCTCACCTGGGCCCGCGCCAGCCGCAGCGTCCCGCCGATCCGCGTGTTGATCATGCGCAGGGTGCCGGTCACCGAGAGCTCGTCGGACAGTTCGACGTCGCCGTCCACGCGCAGCCTGTCGGCCACCAACGCCGGCCACGGGTCCTCGTACGGATCGCCGTCGATCTCGATGCGGTCGCGCTTGCGACCGGTCAGCTTCGCGCCGCGGAACTTGATGTCGCCATCGACGCGGGCGCCCGGCAGGTGCAGCACGCCCTGCGCCCTGAACGGCCGGTGCCGATCGCTGCCGCCGTAGGTGTCCACCTCGCACAGCAGGCTTCCGCCGACGTGCACGCCGTTGCCGTCGAGCGCGAACGAGGTGGGATTGGACAGGGTGGCACCGGAGAAGTTGACGTTGCCGCCGACCCGCATGCCGGGCAGGCGCACCTCACCCTCGGCCCGGAGCCGGTAGGCCAGAAGCGCCCCGGTGATCACCAGCCGGTCGGCCTGGATCGCCCTGCCCCGCGGGTGGTTGATCGTGGTGCGGGTGAGCACGACCGAACCCTCCACCACGGCGTCGGTGAGGTTGATCGCCGCGTCCGGCATGCCACGGTCCCGGCTGTCGGCCCGTTGCACCGCGGTCTCGCCGTCGGCGAGTTCCGTCGCCTCCACCACGCTGCGGATCAACCGGACATCGTTGCGGCTGCGCAGGTTCCGCGCCTGGAGCCCGGGAAGCCAGCAGCGCCGGAAGACCAGTCCCAGCAGTTTCGCCTCGCGTACGTCGGGCGGGAACTCGAAGCGGCAGTTCTCGAACCGGTACAGGCAATCGAGATCCGCGCCACGGAGATCCAGTTTTCCGGTGACATATACGTTTTCCACCCGCACGATCGGCGCCTTGATGGTCTGCGCGCGCAACGGGCGCGAAACTCCCGGTCCGGGGTCGAGCAGGTCGGCCGCCGGCAGGTGGTAGCTGATGTCCGGTATTCCGGCGAACGGATCCAGCGGTGGTGCCACGGGCCCCTCCGCTGCTGCCTGACCAGCCACCATTCCCCGAACTCCTCCACTTGGTCGAACCGACTTTACTGCGACGGGGCAGAAAGGGAAGAAGTTCCATTGCGATCGAGGCTATGGTCGGTGAGGTGGAGGCCCTCGCGGAGTTGAAAGCGGTCACCGGGGCGGTGACCTACGGCGAACTGGCCGCGCTGCGGCGCCGATTATGGGCCGACGAGGAGGACGCGTACCGCTGGTTCGGCCAATACCTGCCCACCGCACCGGAACAGCGGCGGGAAATCGAAGCCGAATTCGAGGCCAGGATCCGGCGCGCGGTCGCGCGGGACGGCCCGCTCGGCGCCTGGTGTTCGAGTCTGCGCACGGAAGTCGCGCCGGCCATGCCCTTCGACCGGTTGGTGGCGGGGCACCCCGGTCTGGAATATCCCGTGATCACGCCGAATGTCGCGGCCTGGCGAGTGCTGGCCCGCTTCGGCGGGGTCTTCGAGGTGGCGCACGGCTGGGCCGCGGTGCCGGACGTGGCCTCCGCCGTGGCCGGCACCCGGGAAGCCATCGGTGAACTGGGCGGGCGCACTCCGGCCGAAGCACTCGCGGAACTCGGCTTCGCCCTGAGCGACGAGCACCTGCTGGCCTGGCTCCGGCATTGTGGCTATCACGTCTCCGCGGTCGAGTTACACCAGCCGCGTCGCATCCTGAGACGCGTGCACGACCGCATTTCGCCGGTGAGACGCGGCCTGCGCGGTCCCAGCGCGACCGACCTGGTCGCCGATCTGCTGGAGCGGACCGGGGCACCGCTGCATCTGGACGAGATCCTGCACCGGCTGTCCCGCAAGTTCAGCCGGGGGCCGCTGTACAACCGGCTCAACGCGGACGGCCGGTTCATCCGGGTCGCGGCGAGCACGTTCGCGCTCGCGTACTGGGATATCCAGCCCTACACGGGGCAGAGCGCGTCGAGTGCCGACGCGGCCTACGCGCTGATCGGCGCCGAGGGCAGAGCGCTGCACCTGGACGAAATTCGGACCGGGCTGAACCGGACCATCACCCGCGAAGGCCTGCGCAACGCGCTGAACGCCAGCGACAAACTCATCCGGGTCGCGCCCTCGACCTACGACGTGAAACCACCGGGGTAACGCGAAGGCTCAATCGTTCGGGCTCAGCACGCGGGCGAGGAAGGCGCGGGTGCGCTCGTGTTTCGGGTGGCCGATGACCTCCTCCGGGTCACCCTCTTCGACCACCACCCCGCCGTCCATGAACAGCACCTTGTCGGCGACTTCACGGGCGAACTGCATCTCGTGGGTCACCACCACCATGGTCATGCCGTCGTCCGCGAGCCGGCGCATCACACCGAGCACGTCACCGACCAGTTCGGGATCCAGCGCCGAGGTCGGCTCGTCGAACAGCATCAGTTTCGGCCGCATCGCCAGCGCTCGCGCGATCGCCACCCGCTGCTGCTGACCGCCGGAAAGCTGTGCGGGATAAGCGTTTTCCTTGTCCGCCAACCCGACCTGGTCGAGCAGTTCGCGCGCCCGGTCGCGGGCCGCCTGCCGGTTTTCGCGACGCACCTGCACGGGCGCTTCCATGACGTTTTCCAGCGCCGTCATGTGCGGGAAGAGGTTGAAGCGCTGGAACACCATGCCGATGTCCTTGCGCTGCGCGGCGATTTCCCGTTCGCGCAGTTCATACAGCTTCTCGCCGCGCTGCCGGTAACCCACCAGCCTGCCGTCGACGTAGAGCCGGCCGGCGTCGATCTTCTCGAGGTGGTTTATGCAGCGCAACAAGGTCGACTTGCCCGAACCGGACGGCCCGATCAGGCACGCGACCTCGCGCGGCCGGACCTCGAAGTCGATGCCCTTGAGCACCTCGAGCCGGCCGAACCGCTTGTGAATTGCCTGTGCCAGGACCACGGGCGTCATCACGTCATCCCCTGTTCACGCGCACCGAAACTGAAACCGAGCATTCGCGAGCCCCACGTCTTCTGCCGCGCCGCCGGGCGGGCCGCCCCGCGCGAGAACCGTTTTTCGATCACCATCTGGATCAGCGTGAGGATCGAGGTCAGGAACAGGTACCACAGCGCGGCCACGATCAGCAGCGGTGCGATCCGGTAGTTCTGCGCGTAGATCTGCTGGACCGCGTTCATCAGTTCGAAGTAGGCGATCACGGTCACCAGCGAGGTCGTCTTGAGCATCGCGATCGTCTCGTTGCCGGTCGGCGGGATGATCACGCGCATGGCCTGCGGCAGAATGATCCGCCGCAGGGTCCGGCCACGGGACATGCCCAGCGCGCTCGCCGCTTCGAGCTGCCCCTGGTCGACCGACATGATCCCGCCGCGCACGATCTCGGCCATGTACGCCGCCTCGTTCAGGCCCAGCCCGAGCAGGGCCGCGAGCAGCGGCGAGATCAGCGCGTTCGTGTCCGCGCTGACGAAGGTCGGCCCGAACGGGATGCCGATGCCCAGCCGCGGATAGAACTGCGCCAGGTAGTTCCAGATGATCAGCTGGGTGATCAGCGGCGTGCCGCGGAACAGCCAGATGTAGAGCCCGGCGGCGCCGGAGGTCAGCGGGTTGGGCGAGAGCCGCATCACCGCGAGCAGCACGCCGCCGACCACCCCGATCACCATCGAGATCGCGGTCAGGACCAGCGTGTTCTGCAGGCCGCGGAGCACCCGGTCGTTGAACAGGTAGTCGCCGACCAGGCCCCACTGCATCGCCCTGTTGGTGACCACGCTGTGCACCACGATCGCCGCGAGCAGCACGATGATCGCGGCGGCGACCCACCGCCCGTAGTGCCGGACCGGTACCGCCCGGATGTCCACCCGCTCCGCTACCGCGGTGTCCTCGTGCGTCTCACTCATCGGTTCAGGAGACGGCCGGGTTGATTTCCGACTTCGCGATGGCGCCCGCCGGGTTCAGATTCCACTTGGCGAGGATCTTGGTGTAGGTGCCGTCGTCGATCAGTGCCTGCAGGGCGCCCTGGACGGCCTGGTCGAAGGTGCCCTCGCCCTTCTTCACCGCTATGCCGTAGGGGGCGGTGTCGTAGGGCTGGCCGACGACCTCGACCTGACCATTGGTCTGGGCCACGGCGTAGTCCACGATCGGCGAGTCCGCGAGCATCGCGTCGCTGCGGTGGGTGGTCAGCTGCAGGTTCACGTCGGTCTGGGCCTGGAACTGCTGGATGTTGATCGCCGGCTTGCCCGCCTGGGTGCACGCCTGCGACCGTGTGGTCGCGTCGTCGACCTGCACGGTTCCCTTCTGCACGGCCAGGTTCTTGCCGCACAGGCTGTCCGGGGTGATGTTCTCCGGGTTGCCCTTCAACACGCCGAGCGAAGTGCCCGCGGAATAGTAGGAGACCATGTCCACGGTCTGTTCTCGCTCGGCGGTGACGGTGAACGACGAAATGGCCAGCTCGTACTTGTTCGCGGCCAGACCCGCCAGGATGCCGCTGAAGTCGGCGTTCTGGTATTCGAAGGTCAGGCCCAGCTTCTGCCCGATGGCGTTGCCGAGGTCGACGTCGAAGCCGACCACCTTGCCGCTGGGGTCGACGAACTCGTTCGGCGGATAGGTCTGGTCCTGTCCGACGACGATCTTGCCGTCGGCCGCGACGTCGGCGGGAACCAGGGCGGCGAGCTTGGCATCCTTGGTTTCGGTGGGGATCTGCGCGGCCGCCGAGCCGGCGGCGGAAGTCGCCCCGCTCCCGGTTCCATTGTCCATACCACCGGCACCATTGCCGCCCGCGCCGCAGGCCATGGTCAGGCCGGCCAGCGCGAAGGCGGGCAGCAGGGTGAACGCCTTGAGGTGTCTTCCACGCGCCACGTTCGTCACTCCCTGTACGTCACACAGTTGCGAGACAACGCATCCTGCCATCCGGACGGCGCAGCGCGCAGCAGTTTCCAGGTCACGGCGTGATCACCCTTCGCGCGGAAACACCCCGTTAACACCCGACCTTGCCGGCAGGGCTCGCCACCCCGGCCGACCCGAGTGTCCATTGAGGACAACGGGGCCGGCCGGTGCCTGGGATCAGCCGCGAGCGTGGGCGTCCAGCGCGTGCGCGACGGCTTCGGTGACGCGCCGGGCGTGACCGAGGTGCAACCACTCGTCCGGCACGTGCGCATTGGAGTCCGGCCCGAGGGCACCGGTGACCAGGAACTGTGCCTCCGGGTACTTGCGCGCCAGCTGGCCCATGAACGGGATCGAACCGCCGAGCCCGAGACTGCGTGCGGGCGCACCGAAAACCTGCTCGCCGATCCGGTCGAGGGCGGCGGCCAGCCACGGCGCCTGCTCGGGTGCGTTCCAGCCGTCGGCGTGCTCGACACCGGAGAGCGTGACCTGCGCCGAGTACGGCACGTCCGTGGTGAGCACGGACTCGATCTCCTTGAGCACCGCGGCGGAATCCGCGGTCGGCGGGAGCCGCACGCTCAGCGCGAGGGTGGTGGTGTCCCGCAGGACGTTGCCCGCGTTCACCGGCTCGGGGAAGCCGGCCGCCCCGATCACCGAAAGCGTCGGCCGCCAGCTGTTGTTGAGCAACAACTCCAGCTCGTCTTCCGAAACCGGCCGGGTACCAGCCGCGAGCGGGAAGGCCGATTTCGCCGCTCCGGGCGTCGCCCGCGCCGACTCCATTGCCTCCTCCCGCCGGTTGGCCGGGATCTCCACGTTCGGCTCAGCGAGCCTGATCTCGCCGGTCTCGCTGTCTTCGACCCGTTCCAGCAGCCGCCGCAGGATCCGGAACGAGCTGGGCACGATTCCGCTGGCCAGCCCGGAATGCTGGGCCGAGTCGAGCACCCGCACCGTGACGTGCACCTGGACCAGACCACGCAGGCTGGTGGTCAGCCAGAGCCGTTCGTAGTCGTTGCCGCCGGAGTCGAGGCACACGACGAAGGACACCTGCCCGAGCCGGTCCTGAAGATGCTCCAGGTAGGCCGGCAGATCGGGGCTTCCCGATTCCTCCCCGGTCTCCAGCAGGATCACCGACCGCGCGTGCGCGCCGCCCGCGGCGTTGACCGCTTCCAGTGCCGTCGTCGCCGCGTAGCCGGCGTACCCGTCATCGGCGGCACCGCGGCCGAACAGCTTGCCGTCCCGGACGACCGGCGTCCACGGGCCCAGCCCCGCCGACCAGCCGCCGACCGGGGGCTGCTTGTCGAGATGCCCGTAGAGCAGCACGGTGCCGCGGTCCTCCGCGCCGGGCGTGGCCGGCACGTCGACGAGCAACACCGGGCTACGGTCGCCGAGCCGCACGACCTCCAGGGTCGCGCCCGGCAGGTCCCGCGCCGCTATCCACGTCCGGACATGCTCGACGGCGGCCGCCAGGTGCCCGGTGGCGGCCCACTCCGCGTCGAAAGCCGGGGACAGCGCCGGGATCCGGATCAGGTCGGACAGGCTCGGCAGGACCTCGTCGGCCCAGAGCCGAGAGACGGTTTCACGCACGGTTGTCTGCTCCACGGTTACATCCTGCCACCCCGATCGAACCCCGAGAGCAACTCGCTGTGACCGAGTTCACTGCCTGGCTGAAGCCACGCACCCCTGACCTCGGCCCACTCCTCTCCCTGCTGCTCACACAGGGTGAGCAAACCCGACCTTCGGCAGCCACACACTCGGTAGTCCTAGCATTTCCGCAGGTCATTGGCGGTTTCCGGGCAACTAATCAGCGTCGATCACTCACCCACGGAGGCGGGTTCGTGTCAGGATGTTGAGGTAAAGCCGTCACGACCGACGGCAACCTGAGCGCTTCGGATCCGATGCGCGGGTGGTCGTCGGAGCAGCCGCTGGCCGCCACAAGTAGCTCAAGCGGCATGGACACGAGGAGAGCGCATGTCGTCCCCCGAACAGTGGACGCACCCGGAACCCGGAGAGGGACCGGCCGCCCAGGCGGCGCAACCGTCCCCGGAGCAGGTGATCGCCGGTTTGCGAGCAACGACCGAAGGTGGCGCTGAGCTGACTCAGCTGCTCACCCCCGAAGGTGAGCGGATCGGCTCACCACAGTTCGACCGCTACGTCACCGACGTCGACGCGGAAGCGATGCGCGGCCTCTACCGTGACATGGTGCTGGTCCGGCGGGCCGACCGCGAGTCGAACGCGATGCAGCGCCAGGGCCAGCTCGGCATCTGGGTCCCGCTGCTGGGCCAGGAGGCGGCCCAGATCGGCTCGGGCCGGGCACTGAAACCACAGGACATGGCGTTCCCGAGCTACCGGGAGCACGGCGTGGCGTTCACCCGTGGCGTGGACTTCCGTGAACTGCTCGGCATCTTCCGCTGCACCGACCACAGCGGCTGGGACTTCCGCGCCCACGGGTTCCACCCCTACACCATCGTGATCGGCAACCAGGTGCTCAACGCCACCGGCTACGCGATGGGCCAGAAGTTCGAGGGCAAGGTCGGCAACACCGACGCCGACGGCCGGCCGTCGGAGCGGGACGAGGCCACCATCGTCTACTTCGGGGACGGCGCGACGAGCCAGGGCGACGTGCACGAAGGCTTCGTGTGGGCCTCCGTCTACGACGCGCCGCTGGTGTTCTTCTGCCAGAACAACCAGTGGGCGATCTCCGAACCGACCGAACGCCAGTCACGCCTGCCGCTGTACCAGCGGGCCCGCGGGTACGGGTTCCCCGGCATCCGGGTGGACGGCAACGACGTGCTGGCCTGCCTCGCCGTCACCCGCTGGGCGCTCGACAAGTGCCGGCACGGCAACGGTCCCGTGCTGATCGAGGCCTTCACCTACCGCATGGACGCGCACACCACCACCGACGACCCGACGCGCTACCGGCTCTCCGATGAACTGGAGGCCTGGAAGCTCAAGGATCCGATCGAGCGAGTACGGGCCTACCTGGCGCGCAACGGCTTCGCCGATCAGTCCTATTTCGACGGTGTTCAGGCCGAGGCGGACTCCTTCGCCGCACAGCTGCGCGACTTCTGCTTCAACATGCCCGAACCCCCACCGGAGCGGGTCTTCTCCCAGGTCTACGCGGAGCCTTCGCCGGTACTGGAGGCCCAGCGTGCGGAGTACCTGTCCTATTTGGACGGATTCGCGACGGCAGGTGAGCGATGATGGCCGCGCCCGTGAAGTCCACAGTGGAACAGCAGCCTGGCGCCGTGCGGTCACTGACCATCGGCAAGGCGCTCAACCTCGGCCTGCGCGCCGCGATGGAGGCCGACGACAAGGTCATCATCCTGGGCGAGGACGTGGGCAAGCTCGGCGGCGTCTTCCGGATCACCGACGGGCTGCAGAAGGACTTCGGCGAGCAGCGCGTCCTGGACACGCCGCTGGCCGAATCGGGCATCATCGGCACCGCGGTCGGCCTCGCCGTGCGGGGTTTCCGGCCGGTGTGCGAGATCCAGTTCGAGGGGTTCATCTTCCCCGGCTTCGACCAGATCTCCAGCCAGCTGGCCAAGCTGCACTACCGGTCGCAGGGCCGGATCAAGGTCCCCGTGGTGGTCCGGGTGCCCTTCGGCGGCGGCATCGGCGCGGTCGAGCACCACTCGGAGTCCCCCGAGTCGCTGTTCGCCCACATCGCCGGGCTGAAGGTGGTGTCCTGCGCCAACCCTGCCGACGCGTACTGGATGATCCAGCAGGCCATCGCCTGTGACGACCCGGTGCTGTTCTTCGAACCGAAGCGGCTGTACCACTCCGGCCACCTGAAGTCCGAAGTGGACACCGAGACGCCATCCGGGCCGCTGTTCGCCTCGCGAGTGGTGCGCCCCGGCACGGACGCCACGATCGTGGCGTACGGCCCGTCGGTCAAGGTGTGTGTGGACGCGGCGGCCGCCGCCGCGGAGGAAGGCCGTTCGCTGGAGGTCATCGACCTGCGCACGCTCTCGCCGCTGGACCTGGCGCCGGTCTTCGATTCGGTGCGCCGCACCGGGCGGCTGATCGCGGTCAGCGAGGCACCCTCGGAGTCGTCGCTGACCTCCGAGATCGCCGCACGCGTGCAGCAGGAATGCTTCTACTCGCTGGAAGCCCCGGTGCTGCGGGTGACCGGGTTCGACTCGCCGTACCCGCCCGCCAAGGTCGAGGAGCACTACCTGCCCGATCTGGACCGGGTGCTGCACGCCGTCGACCGCGCGCTGGGGTGGTGAGCGTGCCGGACTTCAAGCAGTTCCTGCTCGCCGACACGGCGGAAGGCCTGACCGAAGCGGAGATCCTCAACTGGCGGGTCGAGCCGGGCGAGGAAGTGACGGTGAACCAGATCGTCGTCGAGGTGGAGACCGCCAAGGCGGCGGTCGAACTGCCGATCCCGTGGGCCGGCGTGGTCACCGAGCTGCTGGCCGCCGCCGGTGAGACCGTACAGGTCGGTGCCCCGATTCTGACCCTGGACGTGGATCCTGGGGGCTCGGCCGCGGCGAAGAGCGCCCCGGCGGAGAGCGCCCCGGCGGACGAGGAGGAGATGAAGCCGCTCGTCGGATACGGCTCCAAAACGGTTTCGGCACGTCGCCGTCCGCGGCGGCAACCGGCCGAGACATCGGCCGTGGCGGCCCACTCGCTCAACGGTACTCCGCATGGCGCTCCGGTCCAGGGCGGCGCACCTCCCGCCCCGCGCGCGCCGATCGAGGGCGGCGGCACGCGCCCGGGCGGGTACGTCCCGTTGGCGAAACCACCGGTGCGCAAGCTCGCCAAGGAACTCGGGGTCGACCTCGCTACGCTGAGCGGGTCGGCCGCGGGCGGTGTGATCACACGCGAAGACGTCCAGCGGGCGGCCGAGCCGGTGGCGCCGGCCCCGGCGGCCGGCCCGCGCGAACGCCGGGTGCCGATCAAGGGCGTCCGCAAGGCGACCGCGCAGGCGATGGTCCGCAGCGCGTTCACCGCGCCGCACGTCACGGAGTTCCTCACCCTCGACGTGACGCCGATGATGGAACTGCGGGAGAAGCTGAAGAAGCATCCGGACTTCGCCGGGGTAAAGCTCACGCCGCTCGCCTTCGCGGCGAAGGCGCTGTGTCTCGCCGCGAAGCGGACTCCCGAGGTGAACGCCGCGTGGGACGAAGCAGCCGGCGAGATCGTCTACAAGGACTATGTGCATCTCGGCATCGCCGCGGCCACCCCGCGCGGACTGGTGGTGCCGAAGATCCGCGACGCCGACGCGATGTCGCTGCTCGAACTGGCCCGCTCCCTGGAACAGCTCACCGCGACCGCCCGTGAGGGCAAGACACCGCCCGCGGACATGCTCAACGGGACGATCACGATCACCAACGTCGGGGTGTTCGGCGTGGACACCGGCACGCCGATCATCAATCCCGGGGAGAGCGCGATCCTCGCCTTCGGCGCGATCCGGGACACGCCATGGGTGGTGGACGGGCAGATCCAGGTACGCAAGGTGCTGCAACTCGCGCTGAGCTTCGATCACCGCCTGGTCGACGGTCAGCAGGGTTCCCAGTTCCTCGCCGATGTCGGCGCGCTCCTGGCCGACCCCGCGATGGCCATCACCTACTGAGCGCCCTCACCGGGCACCTGCCCGCCGGCTCACTCCGGCCCGCCGGATTCGAAGGAAGGGGCGTTTACTACGGAACAACCGTAGTAAACGCCCCTTCCTTCATTACCGGCACGAACGGGCCTCCGGCCGCTCCGGGGTAAGGGTCCCTGGCCGGAGGTGAGCCAGGAGATCATCCTCGCAGGGGTAAGGACGCTCTCCGGGAAGCAACCGACTCGCCGCTTCCAAATCGGCGTCACGCACAAGCTCATGGATCTCCCGAACCCGCGGCGTCACGTCGCTGATCGAGACAATCCATTCGTCGGCGTATCGTCGCGCGGCCTCGCCCGCCAGTCCGAGTTGCAGCGACCGATACGGCAGTGGCCGCAGGGACAAATCACGCTCGGGGTCCCACTGGACACGGGTTGGAGCGGCCTTCAGCTGACGTTGCCAGGTCTTCTTGTCCGGATGCGAACCGGACTCGAAATGGGACAAACACGCGTACCGCAACGCCCATTCGAACCCCGCACGTGACAACTCGACCGCAAGTGCCGTCTGCTGTCCTTCCTTCATGCCCCATCCGCAGCGGTACGTCATCCACAGAAACGACGGCTTGATCCATGTCATCCGGTCCCTGCTCCAGCGATCGGGGAAACGCCCGTCGCGTGCGGCGGGAACACCGATTTCCGGCGCATACGCTTGGGAGAACACCCAACCGCGTCAGGGAGCGTCGGAACCCGAGACACCCAGGCCCACGGGACAACTGACTCCCGTGCCGCCGAGCCCGCAGTAACCGTTGGGCACCTTGTGCAGGTACTGCTGGTGGTAGTCCTCGGCGTAGTAGAAATCGCGCAAGGGCGCGATCTCGGTGGTGATCGACCCGTAGCCCGAGGACGCGAGCGCAGCGGCGAAGGCGTCACGCGAGGCCTCGGCTTCGTCGCGCTGGCGGTCGTCGGCGTAGTAGATCGCCGACCGGTACTGTGTGCCGAGGTCGTTGCCCTGGCGCATGCCCTGTGTCGGGTCGTGACCCTCCCAGAAGACCTTGAGCAGCGTCTCGTAGGAAACCTGTGCGGGGTCGTACACGACGAGCACGACCTCGGCGTGCCCGGTGAGCCCGGTGCACACCTCTTCGTACGTCGGGTTCGGGGTGTAGCCGCCGGCATAGCCGACCGCCGTCGAGTACACGCCGGAGGTCTGCCAGAACAACCGCTCGGCACCCCAGAAACAGCCGAGCCCGAACACGGCGGTGCGCAGACCGTCGGGGAAAGGCGGCCGGATGCGGCGATCGGCGAACACGGCGTGCCGCTCGGGAACCACCAGCGGCTCCGCACGGCCGGGTAATGCCTGCTCAGGGCTCACTTGCTGGGTCTTGTTCATACCGAACCACGCCATGTTTCCACTGTACGTGCGCGCACAAGGTCTTGCCTTAGCGCTACGGTAGCCGTGGGCCGGCGCTGGACCTTGCCTGACGCCATGTGAACGACCCGAGGAGCCTCGATGAGTTGGCAGGAGGAGCTGCGGCGTCTGGACGCCGATCTGGCCGCGGGCCGGATCACTCGGCACGAGCACCGCAAACAGCGCGATGAACTGCTCGCCGCCGTCTCCGGAGGCGGTGTCACGTCCCCGCTGGCGGCACCGCTGGGAACCGCGGGTTCGTCGTCCCGCGCGCCCGGCTGGCAGAGCGCGAACCCGGGCCGGGCGGCCGCGCAGTTCCCGGAATCCGCCGCCGCGGCCGAACCGGGAGAGCCGGCGGAGCGGCCCGCGCCGACCGATGCGACCCAAGCCGGACTGGGAACGCCGGAAGAGCCGGGGGAACCACCGGAACCGAGCCCGGAGCCGAAAGCCGACCCGAACCCACCGACAAGCCAACAGGCAAACCCACCGGAAAACCCACCGGCAAACCCTGAGTCGAACCCACCGGCGAACCCTGAGCCGGGCCCGCAGCCCAACCGCGAGCCGCAAGCCGGCGCCGCATCGCTGCTCGCGACAAACTACCCGACCAGTGCGCCCAGCCCGGCCGATCATCGCTCGACCGACTCGATGCGCTACCCGTCGATGGCCGAGGCGCCGACCGTGATCACCAGGGCCGTGCAGCCTACCCAGCTACCCGGCTTCACCCCGGGCCCACCGCACGGCCCCACGGTGGGCCACCGGCCCGGCGCGCCGCACGACCGGCCCGGCCCCCGACGGTCGACCTGGTTGTTCCTGGCCATCGGCGTGGTGGTGGTGCTCGCCATGATCATCGGCGCGACGTGGTTCTTCAGTGCCCGCGGCACGAACGACAACGCCGGTTCGGCGTCCCCCTCGAGCACCATCGTCACCCCGCGCCTCGACGTCGAGAACAAATTGCCGGACCTGCCGGGGAAACCGAACCCGAACAGCTCGACGATGTCGGTCGACAAGGCCGTGCAACTCCAGGTGATCACCGCCGACGAAGCGTCCAAGATCCGCGCGAGCGGCGCTCAGGAAGTCGTTTACCGCGCGTCTTCGGACACCACGGACATCGACGACGGCTACATGCTCCTGGCGATCCCGACCTCCTCGGCCAACGACGCGGCGAATCTGGTCGCGGGCCTTCGCGAAACGCTCACCGGCGCCGGGTTCACGGCCGACCCGCTCGGCGGCACCAACGCCGAAACCGCCTACACCGGCAGCAACGCGACCGGGCGCGTCAGCGCGGTGTGGTATGCCTCCGGATCGGTCACCATCGGCATCGGAGTGTCGGAGCCGCTCACCGCGGATCCCGCCGACCTCCAAAACCGATTGACGCAGGTCCTCGCCTCGGTGACCGCCACCTTGCCCCCGAACTGACCCGGGGTTTCTCACGCGTCGACAACAATTCGACCCGCGCTCTCGGGAAGCGCCGCCTCCGTGCACAATGTGCGAGTCGCTACTGACTTCGGGTCGCGAGTGGCATGACGCTGCCGCCAAGCCAATAGATAAGGGGGCGCCTGGTGTCTTGGCAGGAGGAGCTACGCAAGCTGGATGAGGAGCTGGCATCCGGCCGACTCTCCGCGGACGACTACCGGGTACGGCGCGATCAGGTGCTGTCCTCCGCCGTCGGGCAGTCCGACGGTCCGCCCGCGCAACCGGGACAGCCCCAGGACGCGGACTCGACCCAGCTGATCCCGCCGGTCGGTCAGTCGCCGGTCAGTCAGTCATCGGGCAGCCAGTCTTCGGCCACACCGGCACAACAGCCGTCGGCGCCCGCCGCCGGTGACGATCGCACCCAGGTCGTCGCGCCGTGGCAGGGCCAGCAGCAGCCCACCGATCCGAACCGCACCCAATACGTGCAGCCGCAGTACCCCGCTTCCCCGCCAGGGGGTTTCCCGCAGGCCGGTCCGATGTCGCCGGCCGGGGGCTTCCCGCAGGTTCCGCCCGGCTCCCCGGCGGGTGGTTTTCCGCAGCCCGGCTGGAACGCACCGGCTGCGGACCAGGCTCCGCCGTGGGGCGGTGGCGACCTTCCGCCACTGACGCCATCGGGCGGCGCGGGCTGGGTGCAGCAGGGCCCCGAATCCTTCGACGACAAGGCCGGCAAGAGCACCGGCAAGAAGATCGCCGTCATCGTCGTGACCGTGGTGGTTCTGGTGGGGATCGCGCTGGGCGCGTTCCTGATGTGGGGCAAGAGCACCCAGAGCTCGGCGGGAAGCAACGACCCGGGCGCACAGCCGAGTCAGCCGACTTCGAGCAAGGCACCGGACCCGCTGGCCGTCGCCACCATTCCGGGCACCGCGGAAAGCCATGACAACGTCACGACATTCGACGCGGTTTCGCAGCTGAACTATCTGAACTCGAGCGAGCTGTCCACGTATTCGAGTGCCGGTGCGGCGGCGGCCAAATACGTCGTCCACCACCTCGCCGACGGAAACACCGTCGTCCTGCTGCTGACTCAGGTGAACAGCCCCGTCGCGGCGCAGAACGCGGCCAGCCAACTGTTGTCGATCCAGCTCCACAACGGCGCCAAGACCTTCAGTGGTGTGCCGAGTGCGGTTTACGCCAGTGACATCGAAGCCAAGGACGGCAACCCCGCCGAGGTTCGCGGGCACTACGCGCACTCCAACGTGATCGTCCGGATCGAGGTGCACGGCTCGAGCCTGCAGTCCGTCGAATCGGACTTCACCAACGTCCTGAACTCCCAATTGAAGGTGTTGCCGGCTGATGGCTGAGTCCACCGCGACCACCGCGTGCACCATCGTCGCGCGGAACTACCTGCCCGCCGCGAAGGTGCTCGCCACCTCCTATCTGAATCACCATCCCGGTCACGGCTTCGTGATCGCGGTGATCGACGCGCCCCGCGAGGAAAGCACCGAAGGAGACGGCTACCGCATCGTCGGGCCGGCCGCGTTCGGTATTGCCGGGGACGAATACCTCCGCATGGCCACCGCCTATTCGGTGACCGAACTGGCCACCGCGGTCAAGCCCTACCTGCTCCGAGAACTGCGCCAGGACCACGAAACCGTGGTCTTCCTCGATCCCGACATCGAGGTCTTCGCACCGATGCCGGAGCTGGCCGAGCTGGCCGCCGCACACGGCATCGTGCTCGCCCCGCATTTCCTGTCGCCGCTTCCGGTCGACGGCCTGGAGCCGGACGACGCGGTGATCATGGGTACCGGGATGTTCAACCTCGGCTTCATCGCGGTGGGCCCCGGTTCCGAGGACTTCCTGGAGTTCTGGGCGCAACGCCTGAAGTTCAACGCGATCGTCGCGCCGGAAAAGCAGCTGTTCACCGATCAGCGCTGGGTGGATCAGGTGCCGGCATTGTTCCGGCACCACGTGGTCACCGACCCGGGTTACGACGTCGCCTACTGGAACGTGCACGAACGGCCCGTCGAGCGCGACGAGAACGGCGTCCTCACCGCTGCGGGCGTACCTTTGCGCTTCTATCACTTCAGCGGCTATCGGCCCGAGCAGCCGTGGCTGTTGTCCTACCACTGCGCGCAAAAGCCACGGGTGCTGTTGTCCGAACATCCCGAGTTGCGCAAGCTGTGCGACGCGTACGGCGCGGCGTTGAAGAACGCGGGTTACGCGGAATCGCTGGAGGCCATTCCCTACGGTTTCGCGGATTTCGCCGACGGCACGCCCATTCCGAAGTTGGCCCGGCAGGTCTTCCGCGAAGGATGGATCAAGGCCGACCGCAAGAAGCGGCAACCGCCACCGCACGCCTACGACACGGACCAGGGCGAGGCTTTTCGCGATTGGCTGGCTTCGCCTGCCGACCAGGCACAGACCGGCGCCGGGCTCAACCGGATGACGCAGGCGATCTGGGCTTCGCGTATCGATCTGCAGGTGGCCTTTCCCCATCCCTGCGGCGCGGACGCGGACAAATTCCGGTTCTGGTGCTCGGGATCGGGAGTCCGTGAGGCGGGCCTGCCGGAATGGGCGCAGCCCGCGCCACGGCTCGCGCCGAAATCGCCCCAGGACGCCTTCGGCGTCAATCTGCTCGGCTATCTCACGGCCGAGCTCGGCTTGGGCGAGATGGGCCGGATCGTGCACGAGGCGATCCAGGCCGGCGATGTCGACGTGGCATCGGTGCTGGAAGAGAAGGCGGTGTCCAACCGGACGGGCATGGACCGTCCCGGCACGCTCGGCGAACCCCGCTTCCCGATCAGCATTCTCGCGGTGAACGCGGACCAGACGCGGGTGATCCTGACCAATCACCCGGAGGTCGGCCACGAGCGCTACCGGATCGGCCTGTGGGCCTGGGAACTCGATGATTTCCCGGCGTGGCAGCACGAAGCGTTCGGCATGGTCGACGAGGTGTGGACGGTCAGCGATTTCTGCCGCACCGCGATCGCCGCGCATTCGCCGGTCCCGGTCAAGACCATTCCGGTGCCGGTGCGCGATCCCGGCGAGCCCTCCCCGCCCGCACGGGAACACGGCGAACCGGTCCGCTTCCTGTTCGCGTTCGACTTCAACAGTGTCGCCGAGCGCAAGAACCCGTGGGGCACGGTCACCGCGTTCCAGCGCGCCTTCCCCGGCCGCGACGACGTCCGGCTGACCATCAAGGCGATCAACGGAAAGCTGCACCCGCACAAGGCGGAACGGCTGCGGGCGGCCGTCGCCGGCGACGACCGGATCGAGCTGATCGAGCGCTATCTGACCGTCGCGGAGCTGCACGACCTGTACGAGAGCAGCACCTGCTACGTGTCCCTGCACCGCAGCGAAGGTTTCGGGCTGACGGTCGCGGAGGCGATGGCGCGGGCGATGCCGGTGATCTCGACGGACTATTCGAGCACCACCGAGTTCCTCGACGCCTCGACCGGCTGGCCCATCCCCTACCGGATGATCCCGGTCGGCAAGGACTCTCACCCGTACCACGCCGAGGCCCAGTGGGCCGACCCCGACCTCGACGCGGCCGCCGCGGCGATGCGCCAGGTCGCCGACGACCCGGACGAGGCCGCACGGCGCGGTAAGGCGGCGCGTGCACACATCCTGCGCACGCGCTCGCTGACCGCGGCCGCGGTGTGGATGCGCCGCGAGCTGGAAGCCGCTTACCAGGCCTGGAAGACACAACAAGCGAACCCGACCGCCGCGCCCTCCGCGAATCACGCGATGGCTCCGATGCACCGGGCCGCGCAGGCGCTGCACTGGCTGCCCGATGCCGGTGCCCCGGCGCGCGTCCCGCTCGCTCCCGCCATGCGCAAGCTCGTGCTGCGCGCGATCGACCACTACGACGTGCACCAGCGGCGCGTGATGGGCGAACTGTTCAACGGGGTCTCCGACACCATCGGCAGCCTGCTGGCGCGCATCGAAGCACTCGAAGCCGGAGCCGTCGACGCACGCGACGTCGCGGACAGCGGGCAGAAGTTCGGTGCGGACCTGGATTCGCTCACGGCGAGCGTCGAACGCCTGCAGCTGCAGGCACCGGGCACCGAACTGGCGCTGCGCAACCTGGAATCCGACGTGGCCCGGCTTTCCGCGACGGTGGGTGCCGAGACCGAGTCGGTCCGGGCGACGCGGGAGTCGGCGCACGAGATGTTCGCGGCGCGGGACCAGCGGCTGGACCAGGACGAGAAGGCGATCCAGCGGGTGACCCGGGACGTCGAGGCGTTCCGGGTGGCCGCCCGGCTGGCGCACGCGCCGGTCCCGGAGGGTGCCGACGTGGTGCCCTGCGATGTGGGTGCGCTGCTGATGCCGGTCGACGAGGTCGTCCTGCCGTGGATCGTCTACCACCGCTCGTGGGAGGACGGCGAGGCCGAGTTGATGGCCGAGCTGGCCGGCCGGGCGCCGGGCGCGTTCCTGGACATCGGGGCGCACGTCGGCTATCACACGTTGCGGTTGCTGCGCTCCTGCCCTGGCATCACCCGGGTGATCGCGGTCGAGGCCGATCCGGTCAACGCCGAGTTCCTTCGCCGCAATCTCGCGGCGAACCTGCCCCCGGCGGCGGCCGCGCTGACCACGGTGGTCGAGGCGGCGGCTTGGGACAGCGAAGGCGAGGTGCGGCTGGCGCACCCGTCGCCGGACAACAGCGGCGACAACCGGGTCAACGCCGATGGTCCGGGCACCGCGGTGCCCGCGATCCGGCTCGACCGACTGCCCGAGGTGTCCGCCCAGCCGGTCACCCTGATCAAGGTGGACCTGCAGGGCCGCGACCACCGGGCGCTCGCCGGGCTCACCGAAATCCTCGAACGCGATCACCCGCATGTGGTGTGCGAGTTCTGCCCCGAGGCCATCGCCGAACTCGGCGATGATCCGGCCGACGTACTCGCGGGGTACCGCAAGTTCGGCTACCGGCTGAGCGTGGTCGACGACGACGGGTCGGTGGCCGCGTTCGATCGGGACGACGACGAGGTGATCGCCGAGGCCTGTGGCAACGACAAGAAGTTCGTGACGCTTTGGCTGGCGCCCGG
>DASSAD010000090.1:0-21792 GCA_035685725.1 Amycolatopsis sp.
CGCACAGCTATCCCTGGGTGCCCGGGTGGCCAGCAGTTCGACGGTCTCGTTGACGTAGCGCCAGCAGGTGGCGGTGGACACACCGAACCCGCGCCGACCTCGGCGAACGGCTCGCCCTTGCGTAGATACACCAGCACCAGCAGGGCCTGTTGTCCCGAGTTGAGAACACGCCACACCGAGCCGATCTGCCGGTGATGGGCACGGACCAGCCTGGACACGAAAGTCAGGGTCTGACGTGACAACGGCAGCGCCGCACGGTACCAAGGGCTTCGTCATGTCTCCAGCACCGACACACCTGCCAACAACGAACGCTGTGACCTGGAATCCTTACCCGGCAACACATCCGCTACAGGATGACAAGGGTTCACGGTTTCCGGCACCCACAAGCTGAAGCAGAACCGGAAAGCGGTCGAAAACCCGGTGGTGTCAGCGATGCGGAGAGCTGGGCAATGATCGATTCGCTCGGCAGCACCGACACGCGCGACCTGTTCACCGTCGCGGGTCTCTGACCATGGCCGGACGGCCGCCGTCGGTATCCGGATGTGGGGAAACCAACGGCGGTCGTCGACAGTCGTCCAGGGTGAGCCGAGAGCGGGCACCGGCATCGACGACGAGCGCTCGTGCAGAACGCTCGACTGCCGTCAGGGGTAGCTCTCGACGAGTGTCTGCCCGTTCGTCGAGCCGGCCGGGTAGCTGTATCCCGTTGCCCATAGTTGCCCGGCGCCCGCGTGGGCGATGCCGTCCAGGCCGTTGACCGTGGTGCGGCTGGGACTGGGGACGACCTGCCACGTCGTGCCGTCGTAGTGCTCGATCAGGGTGAAGAACTGTTGGTTGCCCGGTCCGCCCTGGCCCACGGCCCATACGTCGGTCGGCGAGATGGCGGTGACCGCGTTGAACACGCTGACCTGGGCGGACGAGTTCAGGTTCGGCGCCGGCAGGATCAACCAGGCTGTGCCGTCGTAGTGCTCGACGAGTGGCCGGAAGGACACGCCGTCGGCCGACTCGACCGACCCCACCGCCCACACGTCGCCGGCCGAGGTCGCGCTCAGCCCGTACAGGGTCCAGCCGGCGTTCGGCACGGTCGGTGCCGGCAGGACGACCTGCGACCAGCTGGATCCGTCGAAGTGTTCGGCGAACTCGCTGCCGCCGGCGCCGGACTGGCCGCCGATCGCCCACAGATTCGTCGGTGACACCGCCACCACCCGGTCGAGGTGCCCGCCGTTGATGCCGGGCGACGGCACCGTGGACCACCCGCTGCCGTCGAAGTGTTCGACCAGTGGCACGCCGGACGCGGCGCCGACGGCCCAGACATCGTTCGAGGACACCGCCGCCACCGCGGCCAACGAGGCGCCGGCGAGTGCCGGCGGCAGCGTGACGACCGACCATGCGCTGCCGTTGTAGTGCTCCATCAGTGGATGGCGGACCTTCTTGGTCACCTGGCTGAAGCCGACCGCCCAGATGTCCGTGGCCGACACCGCGGACAGGCTGGTCAGTTCGTCGGAACGCACGCCGGCCGGCTCCGGGACCGGGACCACCTGCCAGCTCGCGCCGTCGTAGTGCACGACCAGCGGGTGGAACGAACCGTCCGAAGTGCTGTACTGGGTTCCGGTCGTCCACACGTCGGTCGACGACAGGGCGATGACGGCGCCCAACTGGTCGTTGGCGGTGGGATTCGGACTCGGCACGGTTCGCCAGGCGCCGACCGCCAGTGCGGGTACCGTCGCGAAGACCATGGTGACGAACACGGTCGCGGTGCCGACGATCGACCGTAAGCCACGCATTTGATACTCCTTTCGGCGTCTCGGCCGGGGAATCGGAGACGCGGATTCGGCTTGTCCACCCGTGCTCGGCGTGATGTCACTACGGAATGCGGCCCCCTTTGTCCCGCAACGGAGATCCGCTGGACGGACAGTCCTCTGAGGACGGACCGTGTCCCGCCACGATCGTGGAGAGGGAGCCTGGCGCGCCTCTGACGCACTACGAGACGGTCAGGGTCGCGTAGGCGAACGAGTTGTCCGTGGCGTACTGGATGCGTGCGTAGGACCGGAAGTCGTAGACGCCGGTGGAGCGCGCGGTCGCGGTGAAGGTGATGCTCGCAGAGGCATTCGGCGGCAGGGAGACCGCGCAGTAGATGAGCGTGGTCAGGTGTCGCGGGGTGCAGTGGTTGCCGGACACCGCGGTGGAGACAAGCGCACCCGACAGGTCGATGCCCATCGCGGCCGTGACCGTTGATCCCGTTGTGTTCGTCGCGGTGCCGACGACCTGGACGCCGGTGCCGACCGTGGAGGTGTCGGGTGTGACGGTGAGCCCGGCCAGCACGGGCTCAGATGCCGCCTGCGCCGACTGGACCGCGGTGGTCAGGCACGCGGCTGTGAGTAGTGCGGCAAGCAGACCTCTGAAGAGCGCGCGGCCTGTCCTGGTGCGCGGCTGTGTCATCGGCTGTCTCCCTCGAAGGTCCGACGGGCTTCCCATCCAGGAAGCCGATTCTCCTCACGATCCGCCGCTTCCGAGTACTCCGGTCGGACCCACTGGCCGGTGCCGGCAGGCCAAGGGGAGAGCGTCGCACGGAATCGAGAAGGCTGACCGCACATCTGGTCACACGGTCGGATGCGCGGCACGGCGGCCCTCATTCGGTCGGTTGGCGATTGCGCCGGCCGGCGACTTCGAGGGCACTGCGCCGAGCTGCGTCGACAACCCGTTCCGCTGTCCAAGAGATTCGCCGCAATGGTGGTCGACATGGCGTTTGCCAGGCCGTGCCGACCCTGTCGGCACCGCCGCCCACGACGGCGCACGATCCACACCAGCGCGGCAGTGTGAGCACGAACGGGCGGAATCGATGTGGTGCGAGTGATTCGCACTCAGCACCGTGCCCACGGTGACAGCGGCCGTGTCTAGCACAAGTGTCACATGTGGACGGTCACACTCTTGCGGTGGCGCAACACGAGGTAGCCCCTTGGTCGGTGCCACTGTGGTAGACAAGGCCGCCACCAAGTACCGAGGACCTCGCCGCGGTCGCTGCTACTCTCAACTCGCGGGCCCGCAGGACACTCGGCTGGAAGACACCCGCCGAAGCCCTTGACGATCATCTACGATCAGCCCAAGGCACCGGTGTCGCGTCCACCGATTGAATCCGCCTTCCGACCGGCCATCCGTTCGATCGGTAGCGTGATCACGTCATCGACGGGCGGACGTCCGTGTCGGTGTGGGCAGGTCCACTTGGCGGTGACCAGGCGCCGGTGCCAGCGCAGGATCGTGCCTGGGTCGTCAGTGGCGATCGCGGCCTGGATCCAGCGACGAGATCAGGGACGTTGTTCGGTGATTCGGGATCGGAGCGTCACCCGGTCGATCTTGCCGATGCCCTTCATCGGCAGGGAGTCCACGATCTCCAGGTGTTCGGGAAGCTTGAACTTCGCGACTCCGCACCGGTCGAGGTAGGCGCGGACGTCCCGCAACTCGAGCGTGTCGCCGGCCGGCACCGCGAACAGGCACACGGTCTCGCCGAGCACGTGGTGCGGCATCGCGACCACTGCTGCCGCCGCGATCGAGGGGTCCTCGGCCAGCAGGCACTCCAGTTCCTCCACGGAGATCTTCTCCCCGCCGCGATTGATGACGTCGTGAACGCGTCCGTCGACGACCAGGTTTCCCGACGGAAGCAGCCGAACCAGGTCGCCGGTGCGGTAGAAGCCCTCCGGCGTGAAGGACTTGGCGTTGGCGACGGGATCACGGTAGTAGCCGGGAATGGTGTACGGCCCCCTGGTCAGCAGTTCGCCGCGCTCCCCGGGGCGAACGGGTCGGCCGTCCTCACCGACGACCAGCAGTTCGTCACCCGGTGAGGCGGGCCGCCCCTGCGTGTCGAACCTGACTTCGTCGGGATCGTCGAGCCGGGTGAAGTTCAGCAGGCCCTCGCTCATCCCGTACACCTGCTGGACACGACAGCCCAGCGCCTGTTCGGCCGCCACCGCGTCGGTCTCGTGCATCCTGGCCCCACCGACCTGAAGCACCTCCAGACGCGGCACATCCTCACCGGCCGAGCGCGCGGCCGCGATCCACTGTTTCGCCAGCGCGGGCACCACGGCGCAGTGCGTCACTCCCTGCTGCCTGATCAGTGCCAGCGCACGTGCGGGGTCTTGAGCCGCCTCGTCCAGCACGACCCGCCCACCGGCGGCCAGAGTGCCGAGTATGCCGGGGCAGCCGAGCACGAAACCGTGCGTCGCCGGCATCGCGGCGAGATACACCGAGTCCGGGCCGAGCCTGGCAAGTTCCATTCCGACGCGAAGCATGTAGCCGTAACCCTCGTGCCGGCGGGGAATCGCCTTGGGAGGACCGGTGGTGCCGCTGGACAGCAGTAGCACCGCGATGTCGGAGGGCGCCGGTTCGGGAAGGTCGACGAGCATGTCCGCGGGGTCTTCCGGGTGCACGGCACCGTCGCACAGCCGCGTCAGGTCCACCTCGCCCGCGCCGCCGTCCCCCCGCACCAGGAGAAATCGCACCGAAGGATGGCGTTGACGCAGGCTGTCGGCGAGTTCGAGGTGATCGAAGCGCCGCAGCCGGCGCGGCGTGGCGATCGCCACGGCCTCGGTGGCCGTCAGCACATGATCGAGCTCGTGAAAACGGAGAGACGGCACACTGAGCACCGGCGGGGAACCCAGCCGGATCAGCGCGAGGACCAGCACGACGAGTTCGGTACAGTTCGGCAACGCCACGATCACCGGTTGGCCGGCACGGACGCCAAGCAGCCGGAGCCTGCCGGCGGCTCGTTCGACCGCGGTGACCAGTTCGCGGTAGGTGAGACTCCCATCGGCGTCCACGAGCGCCACCTCGCCGGCACGGGCATCGGTGTCGCCGAGTACCAGTCGCCCCACCGATTCGTGACGCCACCAGCCGTTCTGCCGGTATCGACGGGCCCGCGACGTGGGGACCTGCGGTGACGGCGGCTCCGCCGGGGGCGAGAGGGTCACGACGGATCACGCTCCGATCCTGAGTGGTCGACGACCTCGGAATGCGCACCCACATCGCGTTCGATCCTGTGCGCGAGATCGGCCAGCGTGTAGTCCTGCCGGTCCCACAGATCGACCTTGACGTGGAAAACTCGGGTCAGCGCCAGTTCGAGTTCGGTGGTCTCGCTCGAATCCAGCGCCAGGTCGGCTCGCAGGTGGCTGGCCGGGTCCAACCCGTCACGGGGTACCCCGAGCTCGCTCAGGATCTGCTGTACGTCATTCAAGATCGACACATCGGACTCCGGATCGGGGCGGGCGCATAGTGGGCGGCGAAACAACCGTTTCGGGTGCCGTGGGGAACGGAGAGGACCGGTGATGGTTGGCCGTCGACGGCGACCTGCCGTCAATATTACTGCGGCCCCACGAGGTGGGGCGCGGTATGGAGAAGCCGAGGCTACTCCGTCCCGGCGGCCGCTGGCAATCTTCTCGACGCGTCCCCGATCGCCTGTAATCCTTCCTGGCGACCGTGGGTACTACTACCAGGGTGTCTCGCGTTCGAATTGGAAAACTGGACCTTCTGTGCTGTTTCGATGTGTTCGAACGGGCAGTGCGGGCGGTCGCCCGCCGTCGATCAAGAGCTGCCTGACCTGCGTGAACGTCGACCCGCGCTGGTGAACGGCGGCGAAATTCCGTCTTGTCCATCGAATCATTTGATCGTGACTCGCGGGGTTCGTGACGGCGTGGACGGTCTAATACCATGGTGCTTGCGGACTAGAACCAGACCCTGTCGGTGACGGCGTGGCGCATTCCCACGGATGGCGGATGGCGACGAATGAACCCTGCTGGGAGGCTGACGTGGCCATACGAGAGGGGTGTGGCTGATGTAAACGACTGGGGGAGTTGATGTTGGGATGGTGGTTCGCGTATTTCCCGGTCTTATGACGGCCGGGCGGGTCGACCGGTCGAACATGGTTTCCGTGTCCGGTCGATTTGCGTCCGAGTAAGCGTCCGTGAGCCCATTGTGGCTTCGGGCGAAACGCGTCAAGACCGCGGGGAATTGTTCATGTCAGATCGACAGTTCGTAGTGCCTTGCCCGAGAGTGGGGAGCACCCTGGGTGAGGCGGAAATCGACGCGATCACGAAACTCCTCGAATCCGGGCAGCCCCTGTCGCAGGGCCGCATGCGCAGCCGGTTCGAGCGGGAGTTCGCGGCGCTCGTCGGCGCCCGGCACGCCCTCTCGCTGACCAGCGGCACCGTCGCGCTCGCGTTCGCCGTCCGCCTGCTGGACCTCGCCCCCGGCGACGAGGTGATCGTCACCCCGCAGACGTACAAGGCGACGATCCAGCCGCTGTTGGACTACGAGGTCGAGGTGCGCTTCTGTGACATCGACCCGAACTCGATGAACCTGTCGCCGGAGGCGTTCGCCGGCCTGGTGACCAGGCGGACGAAGGCACTGTTCCTGGTGCACTACGGGGGTTTCCCGGCCGAGATGGATCGCATCATGCAGGTGGCCCGTGAGTACGGCGTGACGGTGGTCGAGGACTGCGCGCACGCGCTGGGGAGTCGGTACCGCGGCCGCCGGCCCGGAGCGCTGGGCGACATCGGCTGCTTCAGCTTCCATTCCAGCAAGAACATCACCACCCTCGGCGAGGGCGGGATGCTGACGTGTTCGCGGGACGACTGGGCCGCGCGGATCGAGCGCATCAGGTCCAACGACGCGGACGGCCTGTACCTGCGGTCTGACCAGCTGGCGCACACCCCGTCGCGACGGTGGGCGGTGCACTCCGCACAGGCGTACACCCACCGATGTGTCCAGGTTCGCTATTCCGGCAGCAACGCGACCCTGAGCGAACCGGCCGCGGCCGTCGGAGTGGCGCAGCTCGACCGACTGCCCGAACTGGTCGGCCGCAGGCAACACATCGCGGAACGAATCTCCGCCCTGCTGCGCGGGTTTCCCGGTGTGCGGGTCCCCGCCGTGCCACCCGACATCGATCACGCGTACCACCTGTACACGTTCTTCGTCCGGCCGGACAGCGGCGTCGTCCGCGACCAGTTGCTGGCCCGCCTGGAAGGACTGGGCGTGGAGATGCAGCTGCGCTATCTCCCGCTGCACCTGCAACCCGAGTGGCGTCATCACGGCCATGCCATGGGCGAGTGCCCCACCGCGGAGCGCCTGTGGTTCCACGAACAGGTCAATCTGCCCTGCTACCCGGGTATGACCGACCGGCAGGTCGAGCACCTCCTCGGCGCTGTGGAGACCGCGCTGACCGAGATGTCCGCCGACCATCCGCCGCCATTGCGGTACGTGTCCGCCTCGACGGGAGTCGTTCCGACTTCGAGGTGAGGGAGGGGTCATGGCTGAGGAGTTCGATCTCATCGTGGTCGGTGGCGGTCCGGTCGGGCTGTCGTGTGGTTGGCAGGCCCGTGAACGGGGCGCCAGGACGCTGGTGCTGGACAAGACCGGCTTCCTCAACGAGCAGTGCGGAACCAGCGGCGCGGAGCGACACTGGCGCCTGCAGTACACGCAGCAGGACTTGTTCCGGTTGACGCTGGCGGCCCTGCCCGAGTGGCGGCGCCTGGAGTCGCTGGCCGACCGCAAGCTCATCCACGAGATCGGCAGCCTGTGGTTCGGCGACGTCACCGTGTCCACCAACGAGGGCCGGATCGCGGACACCGCGCGGAACATGGACAGGTTCGACGTTCGCTACGAGTGGATGACGGCCGCCGAGATCGAGCGACGATTCGGCTTCCGGAACCTGCCGTCCCACTTCGAGGGGTTCCTCCAGCCGGACGGCGGCACGATCGACGTCCGGGCCACGCTCGGCGCCCTCTACGGTTTGGCCCAGGCCAACGGCGTCGTGCTGCGGGGCGGCGAAGCGGTCCGGGAACTGGTCCCCGACGCGGACGGCGTCACAGTGCGCACCGACCGAGGCAGCTACCGTGCGGCGAAGGTGCTGCTGGCCACCGGGCCGTTCGTCAACGACCTCCTCGAACCGCTCGGCGCGCGACTCGACGTCAACATCTTCGAGATGGCGTTGGTGTCGCTGCGCCTGGCCCAGCCGGACAGGGACTTCCCGTTCTGGTTCGTGTTCCAGCAGCCCACCGAGGACGACACGAACCTGTTCTACGGTTTCGGCCGCAATCCGTGGTCGCCGCACGAGCAGGTGCGGCTGGGACCGGACTTCGAGGTGAACCCCATCCGGCACGCCTCGAAGGCGACCGGAAGACCCGATCCGCGGCATGTGGACCGGGTCAGCGCCTGGGTCGCGGAGCACCTGCCCGCGCTCGACCCGGAGCCGGTGCGCGGTTCGACCTGCCTGGCCGTCCTGCCGGCCGACCCGAACCGCCAGTTCTACCTGGGAACGGCGGGGAACCTGGTGCCGCACGGTGAAAACGTGGTGGTCTGCGCGGCGGGATGGGGGTTCAAGTTCGTGCCGTTGCTGGGTGGCATCTGCGCGGACCTGGCGTTGGAGGGCACGACCACCCACGACATCTCGCGGCTGTCACCGACGCGAGCAGCGCATGAGGCCACCTCGGCGCGCTGAGCGCGCGCCGACGAACTGGGGGAGTGATGGTAAGCGCCGTTGCGGGAGGGGATCCGCTCAGCTCGGCCCTGGCCGCGATCGATGAGGCCATAGCCCACCATCAGGCCGCGGTCGACCTGCTGCGCCGTGCCCGGTCATCGCTGGCTGAGTTCGCGGAGCCGAGACCGGACGCCAAGCCCGTGACGGCCACGATGCCGGACGCCGACGCCGTGGCCCTCTACGCCCGGCTGACCCGGCGACAGCAGGAGGTGCTGGCCGCGCTCTGTCGCGGCGCGTCCAACCGCGACATCGCCGCCGCGCTGGCCATTTCGGAACGGACGGTGAAGGTCCACCTGAACGCCCTGTTCACCAAGCTCGGGGTGGGGAACCGGCGGGCGGCGATCGCCGTGGCCCGGCAGTTCGACCCGCTCCGCACACCGGACACGCCACAGCAGTGTTTCGTGACCTCGCCCCGGCGGGGTCCCAACGGCCCGCGCACGAACCTCGGCCTCGGGCGGTCGACCCAACGGAGGATGCACGGATGAGCGGCGCGCGTACCGCGATCATCGGGATCAGCTGTCGGTTTCCCGGCGCCGACGACACCGACCAGTTCTGGCGCAACCTGCGTGACGGCGTGGAGTCCGTGACCGTGGCCTCCGACGGGCAGCTACGCGCGGCGGGCCTCCCGGACCACGTGCTGGCCGATCCGCGTTACGTGCGTGCCGCGGGTGTGCTGGACCGGGCGGACGAGTTCGACGCGGAGTTCTTCGGCATCAACCCCGGGGAAGCCGACGTCCTCGATCCACAGCACCGGCTCGTGCTGGAGTGCGCCTGGCACGCGTTGGAGGACGCGTGCTGGGTTCCCGAGCATGTGCCGGGACGGGTCGGGGTGTTCCTCGGTGGCTACCGCAACGACTACGCGGGGCTGGTGCCGACCGAGGAGGACCAGGCCCGGTTGTTCGCCCGGAACGTGGCCACCGAGCACGACTACCTCGCCGCCAGGATCGCGTACAAGCTGAACCTGACCGGCCCCGCGGTCACCGTGCAGACCGCGTGTTCCACCTCGCTGGTGGCCGTGCACCTCGCCGTGCAGGCACTGCGATCCGGTGAGTGCGACCTCGCGCTGGCCGGCGGAGTGACGGTCCGGTCGGGACAACCGCCCGGGCACCACCACCAGCGTGGCGGGATCCTGTCCGCCGACGGGCACTGCCGGGCCTTCGACGCCGACGCCGACGGGAGCGTGCTCGGCGAAGGGGTGGGACTGGTGGTGCTGAAGCGCCTGCCGGACGCGGTGGCCGACGGCGACCACGTCCGGGCGGTCGTGCTCGGCACGGCGATCGGCAACGACGGTGCCGACCGGGTCGGCTTCACCGCACCCGGTGTCGACGGGCAGGCCAACCTGGTCGGGACCGCCCTGGCCCGCGCCGAGATTCCGCCGGACACGATCGACTACGTCGAGGCGCACGGCAGCGGCACACCCCTGGGCGACCGGATCGAGATCGAGGCGTTGACCCGGGCCTTCCGGGCCGCCGGCTGGCGGTCGGGAACCCGGGCCATCGGCTCGGTCAAGACCAACATCGGGCACACGCACGCCGCGTCCGGCGTGGCCGGCCTGATCAAGGCGGTGCTCGCGCTGGAACACCGCGCGATCCCGCCCAGCCTGCACTTCGTCACGCCTAACCCGCGCATCGATTTCGCCAACTCGCCCTTTCGGGTAGTCACCGAACTCACCGACTGGGCGGACCGCGGCCGGCCACGCCGCGCCGCGGTGAGTTCCTTCGGTCTCGGCGGCACAGGCGCGCATCTGGTGATCGAGGAGGCGCCCGAGCGTCCGACCGGCGACCGGGGACGAAGCCATCAGGTGCTCACGGTGTCGGCGAGGTCGATCCCGGCGCTGGAGCAACTGACCACCGCGGTGACTGAGCGGCTGCGGGACCATCCCGAGCTCGACCTGGCCGACGTGGCGGCAGTACTGCACCGAGGCCGACGGGCCTTCCGCTATCGCCGAGCGGTCGTGGTGAGCGGTGCCGCCTCCGCCGCCCTGAGCGCCCCGGACCAGGTGCTGGCCGCCGACTGCGGCCACACAGATCGGCCGGTCGCCTTCATGTTCCAGGGCCTGGGCGACCAGTACGTCCAGATGGGACGCGAACTCTACGACCGCGAGCCCGTCTACCGGGCGGAAGTGGACCGCTGCGCCGAGATCCTGGCGCGGCGGTGTGGACTGGACCTGCGCGAGGCGCTCTACCCCGGCCACGCACCCATCCCGGCCAGCGCCGGTGACCGCGTCGACCTGAGGCGGTTGATTCGCAGGGGCGCCCGGCGGGAGCAGGGGCTCACGGACACCGTGATCGCCCAGCCGGCGGTGTTCGTCGTCGAATACGCGTTGGCCCGGCTGTGGATGAGCTGGGGCCTCAGGCCGGACGCCCTGATCGGGTACAGCGTCGGCGAGTACGTGGCGGCCTGCCTCGCGGGCGTGTTCGACCTTGAGGACGCACTCGTGCTGGTGACCGGTCGGGCGAGGATGATCGCCGGTCTGCCCGCCGGCGAGATGATGGCGGTGCCGCTGTCGGAAGCGGAGATTCGCGGCCTGCTCGCCGATCAGCCCGACCGTCTCGCCCTCGCCGCGGTCAACGGCCCGAGGCTCTGCGTGATCGCGGGCGAGCCGACCGCGATGGCCGCGCTGCGGGACAGGCTCACCGCGGCCGGTCTGGCGGTTCTGCCGCTCAACACCTCGCACGCGTTCCATTCGCCGACGATGCGGCCCATCGTCGCCGAGCTCACGGCGCTGGCCGCTGGTGTGCGGCGCACCGCGCCGTCGGTGCCGTTCCTGTCCAATGTCACCGGTGACTGGATCACCGACGCCGACGCCACCGACCCCGGTTACTGGGCCCGGCACCTGTGCCAGCCGGTCCGCTTCACCGACGGAGTGGCCAGGCTGTGGCAGTCTCCGGGCCGGGTCCTGCTGGAGATCGGGCCGGGACGCACGCTGGGCAGCCTGGCGTTGCCGCTGTGTCCACCGGAACTCGGCTCGTCCGCGCTGGTGCTCGGCTGCCTGCCCGCCTCGCACGACCAGACCAGCGACGGCCGGTGTCTCGCGGACGCGATGGCGAGGCTCTGGCTGGCGGGTTGTCGCGTGGATTGGCGGGCGTACCACGCCGCTGAGCGGAGGCTCGCCGTCGCGTTGCCCACCTATCCGTTCCAACGGCGCCGCCACGGCATCGAAGGCGCCCGACCACGCCGGTCGACGCCACGGACGGCCCAGGGGCGAACCGACGTCGCCGACTGGTTCTCAGCCGCTGCCTGGGAACCGACGACACCGGTGACCCGGGCAGTTCTGCCACCGCCGGCCAGTTGGCTGCTGTTCGCCGACACGTGCGGAGTGGCGGACGCGCTCGCGGCCCGACTGACCAGCGCCGGCCACAGGGTGACGCTGGTGGAACCTGGTACCGGTTTCCGCGAACTCGGGTCCGCGCGGTATGCGATCGACCCGGGTTCGCGGGCGGACTACGAGACAGTGTTGCGCCGGTCGCACGGCGAGCAGGGACGACCCACGAGGATCGTGCACTGCTGGCTGGTCAACGACCGCGATCGGCCTCTCGACACCGACCAGGCCCAGCGGCTGGGGTTCTTCAGCCTGCTGGCGTTGGCCCAGGCCGTCGGCCGAGACGGGACGACGGAGCCGCTCGACGTGTCGGTGGTGTCCACCGACACGCACCCGCTCGCGGACACGCGGGTGTCCCGGCCGGAGAAGGCGACGGTGCTGGGTCCGTGCCGCGTGTGGCCACTGGAAGCACCGCACGTCACCTGCCGCTGCGTCGACATCGGCCTGCCTGCTGGGCAACGTCGAGAATTGGTCGCCGAAACGCTGCTGGCCGAGCTGTGCCGCCCGCCCTCCGGCCTACGGGAGGGCACGGTCGCGCTGCGTGGTTCCTCGCGTTGGCGGCAGACCTTCATCCCGGTGCGGTTGGACGGCGGTGCCGAGACCGAGCCGCTGCGGCCCGGGGGCACCTATCTGATCACCGGGGGTCTCGGCGGCCTCGCCCTCACCGTGGCCGAGCACCTGGCCGCCGCCGTCCGGTGCAATCTCGTCCTCATCGGCCGCTCCGCGCCGTCGCCGAACAACCGAAGCCAACTGGAGAAACTGCGAGCCGCGGGCGCCGACGTACTGGTCCTCCAGGCCGACATCACCGATCGTGGGCAGCTTCAGGCCGCATGGAGGTCCGCGCAGGAGAAATTCGGCGCCATTCACGGGATCGTGCACGCGGCCGGCGTGCCCGGCGGCGGGCTGATCCAACTCAAGGACCCGGCGGCCGCCGCTGCCGTACTGGCCCCCAAGGTCAGCGGGGCGCTGGCGCTGCTCGACGTCTGCGACGGCTCCGACCTCGACTTCGTCGTGCTCTTCTCCTCGCTGCTGTCCGTCACCGGCGGGGTCGGCCAGGTCGACTACTGCGCCGCGAACGCCTTTCTGGATGCCCTGGCCCACGACACCGTGGCGCGGGGCGGTCCGCCGACCGTGTCGGTCGACTGGGACGCATGGCGGGAGACGGGCATGGCCGCGCGGGCCATCGCGCCCGCCGTGACCTCGACCAACCTAGAGCACCCGTTGCTGCGCGAGTGCCTGGTCGACACCGCCGAGCACGCGATCTATGCCGCCGAGTTCTCCCCGGAGGAGAGTTGGCTGGTCGACGAGCACCGGATGCTCGGCCACCCCGTGGTTCCCGGAACCGGACACCTGGAGCTGGTGCGGGCGGCGTACGCCCACCAGACCGGTCAGACCGCCGTGGAGATGCGTGACGTCGTGTTCGCCACGCCGATCGTGCTGACCGCCGGACAACCGGTGCAGGTGCGGGTGGTGCTGACCCGCCGGCCCGGCGGCTTCGGCTTCGACGTCGTGAGCCGCTCCGGCGAGAACGGCTCGACGTGGTGCCGCAACTCCTACGGCAAGGTGAGCCGGCTCGACGCCCGCCCACCCGAACGACACGACCTGAACGCGCTGATCTCCGGACTCACCGAGGCCGGCACGGCACTGCGCGCCGGACCGATGGGATTCGGGCCGCGATCGACCTGCCTGGAACGGGTCTACGTCGGTGAGAACGAGTATCTCGCCCGCCTGGCACTGCCCGACGAGTTCCGCCGTGAACTCGACCAGCTCGCGATGCACCCGTCGCTGATGGACATCGCCGCCGCCTACGTGGGCCTGAACTTCGGCGCCGAGTTCCGCATGCCCATCTCCTACGGGCGGTTGCGGATGTGGGCACCACTGCCGGCCCGACTGTTCAGCCACCAGCGTCTCCGTGAGGCAGATGCCCCGGGCAAGCAAACATCTTCCACCGACATCACCCTCCTCGACGAGGACGGCCGCGAGGTGGTCCGCGTCGACGACTTCGTCCTGAAACGAGTGGACGACCTCGACGGCCGCCTGGTCTCGGCCCGCGACGGCACCGCGGCGGAGATCGCCCCGTACCGTCTTCCGGCCCCGGTCGACGGCGCCGCCACACCCGGCTTCCTCCAACGACAACTGCGGCAGGGCATCCTGCCCAGTGAGGGAGTGGACGCCTTCGACCGCATCCTGTCCGCGCACCTGGGGCCCCAGATCGTGGTGAGCACCCGAAACCTGGACTCGGTGCTCGCCGACGCCACCCGTCCCCACGAGCCGGTCACGCCGGTGTCTCCCGGCCGGCATCCGCGGCCCGACCTGCTCACCACGTACGTCGAACCCCGCACCGACGCGGAACGGGCGGTGGCGCGGATCTGGCAGGACCTGCTCGGCGTGGACCGGGTCGGCGCCCACGACAACTTCTTCGAACTGGGCGGTCACTCACTGCTGGGAGTGCAACTGGCCGCGCGGCTGCACGACGCCCTCGGCTTCGACCTCGGACTCGACGCCCTGTTCGCCGCCCCGACCCTCGCCGAGCTGGCCGCCTCGACGGCGACCTGAGACCACGGGAGAGCAACGATGGAACCGTTGAGCACCATCGGCGTCGCCGGCGCCGGCGTGATGGGCAGTGAGGTCGCGCAGGTGTTCGCCAGCGGCGGCCACCCGGTCGTCCTGGTGGATGTCGACAGGGAGGCCCTCGTCCGGGCAAGGGCTGTCGTCGAGCGCAACCTCCGGTTCGGCAAGCTGCTGGGCTCCCGACCAGCGCCGACCGCCTCGGGGAAGGCGCTCGACCTCATCACCTTCACCGACGACTACGGCTTGTTCCGCGGTGTCGATTTCGTCGTGGAGAACGTCACGGAGGACTGGGAGACCAAGCGGGAGGTGTACGAGGAGATCGATCCGCTGTGCCCGGCGCACTGTGTCTTCGCGGTGAACACCTCCGTCATCTCGATCGACCGCGTCGCCGCGGTGACCGCCCGCCCGGATCTGGTGATCGGCACGCACTTCATGAACCCGGTCAGTCTCAAACCCGTGGTGGAGGTCGTGCGTGGTCCGCGCACGTCGCCGGACACCATCGAGACCACCCGGCAACTGCTCGCGGGCATCGGCAAGGAATGCGTGGTGGTCAACGACTCGCCGGGCTTCGTCACCAACCGAATCCTGATGCTCACCGTCAACGAGGCGGTGTTCACCCTCCAGGAGGAGATCACCTCCGCCGAGAACATCGACCGGCTGTTCAAGACCTGCTTCGGACACGCGATGGGGCCGCTGGAGACCGCGGACCTGATCGGCCTCGACACCGTGCTCCGCTCCATCGAGCTGCTGCACGAACAGTTCGGCGACAGCAAGTACCGGCCGTGCCCACTGCTGGCGGAGATGGTCGACGCCGGGCTGCGCGGCCGTAAGAGCGGCGAGGGATTCTACCGCTACCCGGTCGAAAGCCACCAAAGTTGAGCCGCCGGGGTAGGGGTGTCCTGCGGACCCACACACCCCGTAACCAGGAAAGGAGCGGCGTCGTGGACGCCATCAAGGCCTCGACCAGGCGGTTTCTCGGCGGTTTCTTCCGTCAGGCCGACCTCGCGGACGACACGGACATGTTCGCGTCCGGGTTCGTGAACTCCCTGTTCGCCATGCAGCTGATCCTGTTCGTGGAGGCCGAGTTCGCCATCCAGGTCGAGGACACCGACCTCGAACTGGACAACTTCCGCAGCCTGGACGCGATCGCGCGGTTCGTCACCGCCAAACGGGCGGCCGCCGACGCCTGCGACGCGGAGGGACAGCCCGATGCGGCTGACCGAACAACAGTGTCGTGACCGAGCGGCCTTTCGCTCGTTCGTGGCCAAGGAGATCACCCCACACGCGGACCAGTGGGACGAGATACAGGAACTCCCGCCCGCTCTCGTCGCCGGTCTCGCCGCGCAGGGCTATCTCGGCGCGCTGGTCCCGACGCGCTACGGCGGAACCGGGATGGACGCCGTCACCTTCGGGCTTCTCAACGAGGCCATCGGCTACGGCTGCTCGTCGACGCGGAGCCTGCTCACCGTGCACGCCATGGTCACCCACGCCATCGCCCGGTGGGGGAACGAGGCACAGCGGGAGGCTCTGCTACCCGGTCTCGCCACCGGCGACCTCGTCGGCGCGTTCGCGCTCACCGAACCGGGCGCGGGCAGCGACGCCGGGGCGGTGCTGACCAACGCGGACCTGGTGCCCGGCGGCTATCGGCTCACCGGCACCAAACGGTGGATCACCTACGGCCAGCGCGCCGACTTGTTCGTGGTGTTCGCCCGATGCGCGGGCGGGCTGACGGCGTTCGTGCTGGACAGGGACAGCGACGGCCTCGACATCCAACCCATCACCGGCATGCTGGGCACGAGGGCGTCGATGCTGGCCGAGCTCAGACTGCGCGACTGCACGGTGCCCGGCGGCCGGCTCCTCGGCCGGGTCGGGTTCGGGCTCGCCGCCGTCGCGGCCAGCGCACTCGACGTCGGCCGGTACAGCGTGGCCTGGGGCTGTGTCGGCCTGCTCGCGGCCTGCCTGGACGTGTCGCTGCGCCACGCGGACGAGCGGGTGCAGTTCGGTCGAGCGGTGCGCGAACACCAACTCGTCCAGCGAATGCTCGCGAACATGGCCACCTCGCTCGAGGCCGCTCGACTGCTGTGCCACCACGCCGGCTGCCTCAAGGACCTCGGCGATCCCACGACGGTGACCGCCACCTGGACGGCCAAGTACTTCGCGTCCTGTGCCGCGTTCCGGTCCGCGGCGGACACGGTGCAGATCCTCGGAGCGACGGGCTGCGGCGCCGGACACCCGGCCCAGCGGCTGCTGCGCGACGCCAAGATCATGGAAATCATCGAGGGCAGCACGCAGTTGCAGCAGACGTACCTGGCCCAGGCCGCCTACCAGGCATATCGGCTCTGACGACCAAGGAAAGACGGTCACAATGCCTTCCGCGATCACGAAATGCGTCGTGTGGGACCTCGACGACACGCTGTGGGACGGGGTCCTGTTGGAGGACCGCGACGTGGCCCTGCGGCCTGAGGTGCCCAAGATCATTCACGAGCTGGACCGGCGGGGGATTCTCAACTCGATCGCCAGTCGCAACGACCACGACGCCGCGATGGCGCAGATGTCGGCGTTCGGCCTGGCCGAGTACTTTCTGTACCCCCAGATCGGCTGGAGCGCGAAGTCCGCGTCGATCCGCGCCATCGCCGGGGCGCTGAACATCGGCACCGACGCGATCGCCTTCGTCGACGACGAGATCGTCGAACGGGACGAGGTGGTGTTCGAACTGCCCGACGTCCTGTGCATCGACTCCCGCGCCGTCGGCACGATGCTGGACCGGCCGGAGCTGTCCCCGAGGTTCGTCACACCGGACTCGGCCCGGCGCCGGCTGATGTACCAGGCCGAGTCGGTGCGCAGACGAGCCGAAACCGAGTTCACCGGGCCACGTGAGGAGTTCCTCGCCACCCTGGGCATGCGGCTGGAGATAGCGCCGGCCGGCGAGGCCGACCTACAGCGCGCCGAGGAGCTCACGATCCGCACCAACCAGCTCAACACCACCGGCCACACCTACTCGTACGACGAGTTGGACGACTTCCGCCGCTCCACCGAGCACCTCCTGTTGGTCGCGCGGCTCGACGACCGGCACGGTCCCTACGGCACCATCGGTTTGGTGCTGGTGGACACGGCCGACACGCACTGGACGATCAGGCTGCTGCTCATGTCCTGCCGGGTGATGTCGCGCGGTGTCGGCACCGTGCTGATCAACCATGTCAAGCGACTCGCGAGCCGGGCCGGTGTCCGGCTGCTCGCCGAGTTCGTGCCGAACGAGCGGAACCGGATGATGTACACCGCCTACAAGTTCAGTCAGTTCGCCGAGATCCGCCGAGATCCGAACCACGTGCTGCTCGAGGCGAACCTGGGCGGCATCCCGCCGAATCCGCCGTACCTCACGGTGGTGACGTCGTGACGAGGCCGGGCGTGCGCCTGCGGCCCGACCTGGACCTCCTGCCCTCCTACGCCGCCAGCACGACGCCGGTCGGCGCGGCCCGGTTGGCCAGCAACGAGGTCGACGCCACGCCGCCGCCGGCCGTCCTGGCGGCTGTGGAGCGGGCGATCGCCGACGTCAACCGCTATCCGGACTTCGGCGCGAACCACGTGCGTGAACGCCTGGCGCACCGGCTCGGCGTCACGACCGGCCAGGTGGCCGTCGGCTGCGGGTCGGTGTCGCTGTGCCAGCAACTCGTGCAGATCTGCTGCCGCCCCGGCGACGAGGTCGTCTTCGCCTGGCGTTCCTTCGAGGCCTATCCCATCGTGACCCGCATCGTGGGAGCCAGCCCCAAGCCGGTTCCGCTCGACGCCGACTGGTCACACGATCTCGGCGCGCTCGCGGCCGCCGTCACGCCGTCGACCCGGTTGGTCTTCCTGTGCAGTCCGAACAACCCGACCGGTGGCACGATCGGCGCGACGGAGCTGTCGAAGTTCCTGGCCTCGGTCCCGGAGCACGTGCTGGTGGTCCTCGACGAGGCATACCGGGAGTTCGTGACCGATCCGACCGTCCCCGACGGGGTGGACGTGGCGCGGACGACGCCCAACGTCGTCGCGCTCCGCACCTTCTCCAAGGCGTACCGGCTCGCCGGCCTGCGCCTGGGGTACTGTGTGGCCGCCGAGCCGATCGTCACGGCTCTGAACAAGGTGCAGATCCCCTACAGCGTCAACACGGTCGCGCAGGCAGCGGCGGTGGCGAGCCTCGACGCGTCCGGTCCGCTTCTGCGCCGCTGCGCGGAGATCGTGATCGAACGTGACCGCGTGCGCGCCGAACTAGCGAAACTCGGCTTCGCCACGCCTCGGTCGCAAGCCAATTTCCTGTGGTTGCCCTTGGGAACACGGACCGCCGGCTTCGCCACGCACTGCCTACGCAACCGTGTCGTCGTACGGTCGTTCGACGGCGAAGGCGTTCGGGTGACCGTGGGCGCCAGCGCGGACAACGATGCCTTCCTCGCGGCAGCGCGGACCTTCACCTGATTCCCGGACTGGACATGGGTGGGATTCTGTCACCGACCACGAGTACCGGGGGAGGGACGCGCGATCGCTGCCGCAGGGGATCGGGCCGTCTGGACGCGGATCGAGGGCATCGACGGAAAGCCGTTGGATCTGCTGCGGGCAGGTATTCGGCGGCAGCACTACGCACCGCACCTGCATGCGGAGTTCGCCGTCGGCACCTGCACGGCAGGCGTCGAAGTGATTCGCTACCGCGGCGAAACGCACCACGCGGGGCCGGGCAGCCTGGTCCTTCTGGAGCCCGGCGAACCGCACACCGGAGGTCCGGCGACGGCCGAGGGCTTCGCGTACAGGGCCATGTACCCGCGACCATCCCTGCTGGACCAGGGACTACACGCTCAGCCGCATTTTCCGTCCCCGGTCGTCCGCGACCCGGAGTTGGCCCTGGCGGTGCGGCATGTGCACGGCGTCCTGAGCCGAGGGGTGGACTCCCTGGAAGCGGAGTCCCTGCTTGTCAGCCTGCTGGCCGCGGTGGTGGATCGCCATGCCGCTAGCGCGTCACCTGTCCGTGCCGAGTCCCGCTCCGGCCTGCTCGCACGGACGGTCATGGCCCGGCTGTCCGACCAGATGACCGATCCGCCGACGTTGGCCGAACTCGCGGGCGAGTTCGGTCTTTCGCGCTATCAACTGCTGCGCTCCTTCCACGACGCCTTGGGCATGCCGCCCTACGCCTGGCTGGCGCAGCACCGGGTCACCCACGCTCGGCTGCTACTGGAGACGGGGCAGCGGGCGGCTGACGTCGCGGCCCTCGTCGGATTCGCCGATCAGGCCCATCTGACCCGCTGGTTCCGCCGCGTGGTCGGTGTCACCCCCTCGGCATACCGCAACAGCGTTCAAGACTTCGCGCGCCGTCGTCACCGATTCTGACCGCACCACAGGTGAAGGGGGACGCGGGTGAGTCGGCGAGGCTGGCTGCTGTTCACGGTGATGTGCCTGGTGTGGGGCATTCCCTACCTACTGATCAAGATCGCGGTACAGGGTGTGCCGGTGTCGGTGCTGGTGTTCGCCAGGACCGCCGGCGGCGCCATCGTGTTGCTCCCGCTGGCCGTGCGGGCGGGCGGGTGGAGTGCGCTGCGCCGGCACTGGGTTCCACTGACCGCGTTCGCGGTCGCCGAGGTCATCGGCCCGTGGTGGCTGTTGTCGGATGCGGAGCGCCGGCTGCCCAGTTCCCTCACCGGTTTGCTCATCGCCGCCGTGCCGATTGTCGGCGTGGTACTGGCCCGGCTCACTGGCGACACCGAGCGGCTCGGCGCTGTCCGCTGGGGTGGGCTCGTCGTCGGACTGGCCGGGGTCATGCTGCTGGCCCTGCCCGACCTCGGGGGCGGCAACGGCCTGGCGATGCTCGAGATGATGCTTGTGGTCCTCGGCTACGCCACCGCACCGCTCATCGCTGCCCGCGGTTTGGCCACGATGCCCAATCTGCCGATGACAGTCGCATGCCTCGGCCTGGCAGCGGTCGTCTACGCGCCACCGGCAGTGGTTAGCTGGCCACGGGAACTGCCCTCCGGCCCAGTGCTCGCCGCACTCGTAGGGTTGGCCCTGATCTGCACCGCCGTGGCGTTCCTCGCCTATTTCGCACTCATTCGGGAGGTGGGACCGTCGCGGGCGATGGTGTTCACCTACGTCAATCCGGCCGTCGCAGTCGCCGCGGGCGTCACCCTGCTCGACGAGCCGCTGACGGGACTCATGTTGTGCGCATTCGTGTTGATTCTCGGTGGCTGTGTGCTGGCCACCCTCCGGCAGCGTCACCGACGCCCGCAGCACGTCTGAGACGGCTCACCCGGCCGGCGAACGCCGGTGGGCATGAGCCGAAGGCCTGTGGCGCGGTGAGCACCAACCCAAGACCTTGCTTGGACTGGGCTGACCGGGCGGTGTTCGCCGCGTTGGTCCTGTCCGCGGTCGGCGACGGGATCTCGACGCGGTGTGGGGCTGCGAGCGCCATGTACCGCGAGGAATTGCCGCGTTGGTCGCTGGTTGCGTGCGCGACCCACAGGCACATCTGGGGCGGGGCCCGCACCGGGTGAAACTTACGCGCGGAGCCGCCGGTGGCACGAGCAGAGCGCAAAGCTCTGCGGCCGAATGGATTCGCCGTAGTCTCCGACCATGGCAAGCGGCTGTAGGACGCGATCGTCGGTGCTGGCGGTGTGCGACGCATGAAGACCAGCTCGCCGAGTAAGTTTCACATCGGTGCGGGCTCACCCGTCACTTTCCGCTGCGCCCGGGAGCGTCACAGCACCAGACCCAGGTTGTGCCGCCGGACGCTTGGCGGCCACGTAGGAACGAAGTCTGGCTCGTTCATGTCACCAATCGCACACATCCGGAACTCGGTCGTACGCGCCGCAGAAACGATGCCCTGCCCTTGACAGCCGCCAGGCCGGCGAGTTTAGTTCACTGCCTATACGAAGTGGTCCAGCGAGGCGCTGCCGAACCCGTACCTTCTCCCCAAACGAGGCCATGCACATGGGCGTGCGTGGTGGGCGGGGCGTCACTGAGGAGGCAATCGTGCAGGATCGCCACGCATCCCACGCAGATGATCCGACCGCTCGCCGTTCGCAGTTCTCACGCCGGATGTTCCTCGGCGCAGGCGCAGTCGTTGCTGCTGGGGCGTCATTGGGTCTGGCCGAGCCAGCGTTCGCGGACACGGGCAAGCTGAGTGGAGAAACTCCGTTCGGGCCCGTTGTTGTGGCGAACCCGGGCGGACGTACGTCCTACGCCCGGGCCGTGCGTCTTACCGTCGGGCGGGCTGCTGGGGCGTCGCGGACTCTGCTCGCAACGTTTCAAGGTGGCGGCGGTCCGGGTTTCCCGCTCTACCGGAGCGACGACGATGGCCGCACCTGGCACAAGCAGGGCAGTGTGCCCAACGCCGATGAGGCCACCGGATTCTCTCTTCAGC
>DASSAD010000091.1:0-5059 GCA_035685725.1 Amycolatopsis sp.
TCCCGACATGGATTTGGGATGGCGACAAGACCGGGCGTTGAACGGGACCGCCGACAGTCATCGGCCGCATGGGCGTGCGCCGATTCGGCCGGTGGGAATCCGGCAGGTCAATCACCAGGTCGCTCAAGGGCAAGTCACCACGAAGATCTGCCCGTTCGTGGTCCATGCCGTGAAGTATCCGGGTCGCGGCCGTCCGGTGCCTGGGACGGTCACGCCTAGGTTCGGCAGACCCCTGGTTAGCGCCGGGCTGGCCTTGGCCACGCTACTGGCAACCCAAGACTGAGGAGCAGCGACGTTGATCGTCCTGGCGAGCGTGGTGGGACTGCTGGCGGCCGCGGCGATCGTCGCGCTGGGCTTGCGGGCGGTACAACGCCGCCGGCTGACCGCGATGATGGCCATCTCGACGCCCGACGGCATCGCCGAGCAACGGTTCGTCCGGATCGGTGGCGTCGAGCAGTGGATCCGCGGATACTGGCCCATCGAGACCAGAATCCACTGGGTCCGCGACGTCACCTACGACGGAGACCGATCCCAGATCCGCACCGGCACCGGCCCGCACGTCATGGCCGCCGTCCGCAGCGCCGCCATCGGCGTCCTCCGACTCGCCGGCATCACCAACATCGCCGCCGCCAGCCGCCACCACGCCCGCAACGCCAACTGAGCCCTGGCCCTACTCGGCATCACCTAACGACGGTTACCGGGACGCGGCATCGCCGGGTGACTTCACGACCCAGCACAGGCAGAAGGGATGGCCGGCGGGATCCGCGTAGACCTGGAAGTTGTCGGACGCGTCGGGGGCGTTCTCGGCCGGCTTGAGCAGTTTCGCGCCCAGGGCCATGACCTCCGCGTGGGCCGCGTCGATGTCGTCGACCCACAGATCGAGGTGGATTTGCTGGGGGGTCCCGTCCGGCCAGTCGGGCGCGACGTGACGGGGTGCGAGCTGGACTCCGATGCGCGGGTTCCCGTCGACGAGCACCATGTGCCAGTCGTCGTCGACGTCGACCGTCCCGCCGAGGACACCGGCCCAGAAGCTGCTCTCCAGGGCCAGCTCGGCGGCGTCGAACACGACTACCTGGTGGTTGATTCTCACGGCGCCCATCGTCGCACTGCCGCCGTGCGCGGAGCCAGCCTCCCACCTTTGTGGGACACCTCCGGCCGACGTTCAGCTCGCCGCGCGGACCCGGATCGCAATGTGCGAGGCGATCGAGCGTGTCCTGGTCGTGGCCGGGTACCGTGCCGGCCAGAACGTCGATCCGATCCTGGAGGCTGACATGGATTCCGTGGCGGGGTTCGGCATGGACCTGTCTGGGTTCGAGCGGGTCACCCCGCAGCGGTTGGACGAGATGCGCGAGCTGGCGGCGCGGGTCGCGGCGATCCTCGGCGAGGTGGGGCTACCGGTGTGCTTGGCGCTGGAGACATTTAGTTCGCACCCCGACGAGTGGGGTGCGTCGGTCGGCATCGACGTCCAGGCGCCGGGCGAGGTGTCGGTCACGTGGGAGAACCCGGCGCCGTTGCGGCGGCGGTCGCTCAATCGGTCCGGGGAACAGGACTGGACGCACCGGGACGTGCGGTTGAACGTCCACGCAGCTATGGCGTTCGGTGCGGCGATCGCCGATGTGCTGCACGCCGCCGGCTACGACACGGGGCGGGGCGTCGACTTCGACCCCGCGGCCGTGTGGGTGCGGCCGCGCGCGTAACGCACCGGATCCTGGACCGGAGCCCGCGCGGCCGTGGCCTCGACAGGATCGGTTGCTCGCTGGCTCTGGGAGCGGTGGACCGAGGAGGCCATCTTGTCGCCGACGAAGGACAGGTCGGTGCCCGCCACCGGTCCGTCAGTAACACGGGCGGTCGGCGGTTGCCTGCCGCGGGTAGCGGCACAGGGCGCCGCGGATGTTCGGATGCGCGCCGGTGGTGGCGGCCGGCAAGGTGTCGGGCGCGCGGCCGTGTTCGACCCAGTCCACGAGCGCCGCGAGCGGGTCAGTGGGAACGGGGCCGGCCCCGCCGGAGCAGTGCCGCACGCCCGGGGCGAGGAAGACGCGGTAGAACCGGTCGGTGGCCTCGGTGCCGCCCATGGCGGATTCGACGCGGCGGCGGTAGTCGACCGTGCCTTGCGGGAAGATCGCCTGGTCGGCCAGGCCGTGCCAGGTGATCATTTTGCCGCCGGCGGCGCGGAATGCGGACAGGTCGGGATCGTCGGAGCCGATGACGGCGTTGTAGTGGGCCCGGGACTCGTCGAACAGGCGCTCGAACTCGGTGTAGCCGATGGTGGAGACGTCGCGGTGCGGTTGCCGCAGCAGGAAGTAGCGGATCCAGTCCGCGGCGACGGGGAACGGCATGCCGTGCCGTGTTCCGAACAGAGGCTTGGTTGTGCCCGCCAGCCAGCTGAAGGACGCGCCGCGCGGCAGGCCGTACCACTGTCGTTCGCCGGCGCGGGTTGTCGGGCCGTCCCAGATCCTGCGGACGATGTCGGCGTCCGCCTGGCTGATCCGGATCGTCCGGCCGTGACAGCGCAGGCTCGTGCCGACGAGCCGGCCGGGGTCGAACCGGCAGGTGTCGGGCCGCCCGATGATGCCGTCGAGGCGCCCGTCGTCGCCGTCGCACGCGGCGATGGCGGCGCGGGTGAAGGCGGCGAACTCGCATGCGCTGGGGTGTACACCCGCCTCGTTCATGACGACCTGCGGCCAGAACTGGGCCAGGGTGAGGCGGTTCCAGGCGATGGCGGGCGCGTCGGCGAGGATGCCGTTGAAGTCGCCGGGGTAGCGCTGCGCCTCGGTCAGGCCCTGCCGGCCACCGGTCGAGCAGCCGGTGAAGTATGAGTAGGCGGGCGGCCGGCCGTAGAACCCGGCGATCACCTGTTTCCCGATCCGGCTCATCTCGTGCACCGAGCGGTAGGCGAAGTTGGCCAACAGGCCCTCGTTGATCGTCCCGTTACGGTGCAGCGCCCAGGCGGGCGGGCTCTCGGCAGTGCCCGGCACACCGGCGTCGGTGGACGCCGCCGCGTAGCCCCGCCGGACCGCCGGGACGAGGGCGCGCTGAAACTCGCCCGCGGCGAACGCTCCTCCGCCGGTGGCCTGGAAGCGGCCGTTCCATGTCGATCGTGGCAGCCACACCTCGATGCGGACCCGGTCACGAAGCGGCGGGTGCGTCAGGACGATCGTGACGTCGCAGAACGCCGGAACCCTGCTGGCGACGGGCCGGCCGAGACGGGGGGCGCTCATCTCGCCCGGGCGGCCGACCGTGGACATCGAGAGGATCCGCGCGCCGGGCAGGTACGGCCGGGACAGGCGCGGGCAGCCGCCGTGACCGGTGAGCAACACGGCGCCGACGACGGCGGACAACGTCAGCGCTACCGGCAGCAGGAGTGCGCCGATGTTAACCACAGGTGTTCGCATCGCAGCTCTCGCAGGGACGGCCACGCGGGCGGACGTGCACCGGCACCTCAATGGCTACCCGCCGCGACCCGCGTCACACTCCGGTGGAACGAACGGCCGGTCCGCAGCCGACGGGTGAGTTGGCGACGCAGCCCGCCCCGGTCGCCCAGACAAAGCGCCTGGTGGATGCTCTCGTGGCAGACGTGCCAGTCGGGCCGGTCCGGGCGGCGACAGCGGCCGCGGCCACCCATGGCTGGTGAGGCGGCTCGGGGTTAGCGGGCAGCACAGTGGCGGTGTATCACCCCGAGGCGATCACGCGGGATGGACGGCGCGCCGGAGGTGCCCGATGGCGGACGTGCAGGCGGACAAGACCACGACCCCGGGCTGCCAGCCGGCCCTGCGCCGGGTGATGGGTCCCGGGCTGCTACTGCTGTTCGTGGTCGGCGACATTCTCGGTACCGGCATTTACGCACTGACCGGCAAGGTCGCCGCTGAGGTGGGCGGTGCGGTCTGGCTGCCGTTCCTGTGCGCGTTCGGGGTCGCGCTGCTGACCGCGTTCAGCTATCTCGAACTGGTCACCAAGTATCCGCGCGCCGCCGGGGCGGCGCTGTACACACACAAGGCCTTCGGCATCCACTTCCTGACGTTTTTGGTCACGTTCGCGGTGATGTCCTCCGGGCTCACCTCCGCCTCCAGCGCGTCGAAGGCGTTCGCCGGCAACTTCGTCGAGGCGTTCGACCTGTCGATCGGTGAGGGCATCGGCCTGACCGCCCTGGCGCTGGGGTTCATCACGCTCGTCGCGCTGGTCAACTTCCGCGGCGTCGGTGAGAGTGTGAAGACCAACGTTCTGCTCACCTGCGTGGAGCTGACCGGGCTGCTCATCGTCATCTGCATCGGTGCGTGGGCGCTGAGCGGCGGTGAGGGTGACCTCTCGCGGCTGACCGAGTTCCACGCGCCCGCGGGGGAGAGCCCGTTCTTCTCCGTCACCGCGGCGACGGCGCTGGCGTTCTTCGCGATGGTCGGCTTCGAGGACTCGGTCAACATGGCCGAGGAGACCAAGGACCCGGTCCGCATCTTCCCGAAGGTCATGCTCGCCGGGCTGTGCGTCACCGGGCTGATCTACGTGCTGGTGTCGATCTCGTCGGTCGCGCTGGTGTCGCCCGCCGACCTCAGCGAGGGCGAAGCCCCGCTGCTCAAGGTGGTTACGGCCGGCGCACCGGCGTTCCCGATCGCCATCTTCGCGTTCATCACGATGTTCGCGGTCGCCAACTCGGCGCTCATCAACATGCTCATGGCCAGCAGGCTGCTGTACGGGATGGCGAACGAGCGGGTGCTACCCCGCTTTCTGGGCCTTGTGCACCGGGCGCGGCGGACCCCGTGGGCGGGGATCCTGTTCACCACGTGCATCGCGTTCGGACTGATCTGGTTCGCCGATCTCACCGCGCTCGGTGGCACCACTGCCCTGCTGCTGCTCTGTGTGTTCACCGTCGTGAACGTGGCGGTCCTGGTGCTGCGCCGCGACCGGGTCGAGCACCGGCACTTCCGGGCGCCCACGGTGATCCCGGTCATCGGCGCGATCGCCTGCGCGTACCTGGCCAGCCCGCTGTCGGGCCGCTCGGGCGAGGATTACGAGATCGCCGGGGTGCTGCTGGTGATCGGCGTGGTGCTGTGGGCGATCACGTACGCGG
>DASSAD010000092.1:0-56403 GCA_035685725.1 Amycolatopsis sp.
GGGTCTCCACGGGGGTCGCGCCGGGGCGGGTCCACTGCGGCGTGGGGCGGCTGGTCGGGCCCCAGGTCGCGACGCCGTCGGCGTCCGTGCGCCAGTACCAGCAGATCGGTGAGCCGTGCCCGCCGACCGGTGCGTCGCCCCGAGGGGCCTCGGGCCAGCCATCGGGGGTGTCCTCCCACGCCTCGCGGCGGCCGTAGGGCGTCATGTCGAGCAGGCCCAGGGACCCGTTGACCCGCTCGTTGCCCCGGCCCGTCGTGGAGTAGGTGAGGAACACGCGGTCGCGCTCGCGCAGGAAACAGGCGAGGTAACCCATGTTGCCGCCGACCGGCGCGTCCACGTCGCGCACCGAGTACCAGGGCTGGTTGTAGCCCATGAACTCGACGTAGGAGGCAACCTCGTCCCACCGGCCCGTGGTCAGGATGGCGAACGAGACGCCGCGGGCGTTGAGGTAGACGGCGTCCTTCAGGTGCCAGGCCGTGGTGGTGCAGCCCTCGCACTGCCCCTGATGCGGCGCGCCGTCGTACCACATGTGCTTGTAGACCACGAGCTCGTCGCGGCCCTGGAACAGGTCCAGGAACGGGACCGGACCGTCGGGCCCGACGACCTCGACCGTCCCGTCGAGCTCCACCATCGGTAGCCGGCGGCGGGCCGCGGCGAGGGCGTCACCCTCGCGCGTGTGGGCCTTCTCGCGGACCAGGAGCTCGTCTCGGGCGGTCTGCCAGGTGGCCGGGTCGACGACGGGTGGGCGGCCGGGCAGCGGAGCGGTCGGGTCGTCCGGCGTGGTCGTCATGGTGTCCTCCGTCTCTCGTGCCGGGCAGCGTCATACGACGTACGGCGGTCATGAGAACAGACCCGCGACTCAGTCGGAACTCATCGCGGCGTTGCCGGTTACGACTGGTGTCCCGCGCGAAGGAGCCGAACTTCGAGGATGTGCCGCGCGAAGCCATCGAACTCCTCACCGGACACCTCGGAATCGACAGCCCCGCCTGGCAGCAACTCAACCAGCGCCTCGACCAACTCCTCACCGAACGACTTACGGCCACCTCCCCTCTTCGCGCGCGCCATCCGCAAGGTCCGCGTCAGCATCCGGGCACGACGAACCGTCCTCGACCACAGCGCGACCCGCGGCGCCGGCCAACCACGAGCCGCTGACCACGCGCCGACGCGTCACACCGCCGTATCGCGGCGTTGCACCAGCTTCCCGACCAGGCCCTTGGGCTGAAGCGTCGCCCTCGGCTGTTCGCGAACCTTCGTCGGGTCGGCCACGACCACGCGCCAGCGCTGGGCGATCGTCGCCACCGCGACGACCATGACCGTCCACGCGAACGAGTCCCCCACGCATTTGCGGTTGCCGGCACCGAAGGGCATGAAGACTCCCCGGGGCAACGTGGCCGAGCGCTCCGGACTCCACCGGTCGGGGTCGAACCGGTATGGCTCGGTGAACAGGTTCGGGTCCCGATGGACCGTGGTCAAGCTGAACAGCATCTCCGTGTTCGGTTCCAGCCGCGTTCCGGAAATGACCACCGGGTTGATCGTCCGGCGGGTCAGAATCCAGTTCGGGGTGTATCGCCGCAGTGTTTCGTTGAGCAACCACGAGACGAATTCCAGGCCGGCGATATCCCCGAGTTCCACCGGACGACCGCCGAGCTTGTCGTCCACCTCCTGATGAAGACGTCGCTCCAGGTCCGGGTTCCGGGCCAGCTCGTAGAACAGCCAGGACAGCGTGCCGGCCGCCGTTTCGGTGCCCGCGGTGATGATCGAGACGACCTCGTCGCGGAGTTGTTCGTCAAGAACGTGATGGTCCTGTTCGGATTCGGACGTGTCGAGCAGGAGCGACAGCAGGCCCCCCGGTTCGTCCCCGCCCCTTCGATGTGCGGCGACGACATCGTCCAGAATGGTCCGTACCGTCGACACCGCATTCTCGAACCGCTGGTTGCCGGGCGTCGGCAGGCGCTCCAGGAACGGCAGTGGTGAGTAGGCCCGGAGGATGAGGCCGCGCAACGCCACGGTCATCGCATGCCGGAAGCGCTGACGCTCGTGCTTGCCGAGTTTCGCGGCGAACAGCACCGTCGTGACGACCTGGAAGGTCATCTCCTGCATGGTCGGGCACAGGTCGAGCCAGCCACGAGCCGGCCACGGACCGACCGTCTCCGTGATCTCCTCGCGAACCGCATCGGTGTATCCGGCGATCTGCTCCCGGTGGAACGCGGGCTGGACGATCTTGCGCTGGCGGCGGTGAAACTCCCCGGTGGAGGTCAGCAAGCCGTTGCCCAGGATGACCCGAAACCTTTCGAACAAGTAACCCTTGTCGAAGTTTCTCGCCTCGTTGACCAGTATCTCGCGCAGCGACTCGGTGCGGGACGGCACGAACATGTGTTTTCCCGCGAGGTTGATTTCGACGAGGTCGCCGTGCGCGCGGAGCCCGCCGAGAAAACCTATCGGATCGCGCGCGAAGGGAATCAGGTGGCCCAGCACGGGAAGCTGTCCCGGCGCCACCGGAACATCGGACAAGGTGTGCACCATCTAGCGGTCACCTCCGGGCGTGAGAATGTCATGCAGGCAGTTGTTTTCCCCGAGTCGCACGATCGATTCCGGCGAGTAGCGGTCGCTGACCGCGCACCAGTCGTAGCACGCGCGCATCGCGCTGCGCATATCCCCGATGAACAGGTAGCCGGCGGTGCGTTCCCCGGCCGCGAGGCCGAGGCGATCGTTGACGGCCGGGATCACGCGTTCCAGCTCGACGAATCTGTCTATCCAGTTGCGGACCATGGCCGAGGCCGTGTCGAGCGCCTGCTGCCGGGACAGGTTCTCTTCTCGCTGCAGTACCGGCACGATGTTGTGCGGGTCCCCGAGTTTCTCCTCCTTACGCAGGCCCAGCAGGTCGTTCAAGGCGCCGGCCACCCGGACGGTCAGGAGATACATTTCGCCGAGTTCCGCGCTCTGGTACAGCGGTGGTGGTACCTCGTAGCGTCCGGCCCGTTCGGCGGAGTCCAGCAGCACGGGCATGATTCCCGTCGTGTCCCGTAACACGAGATAGTCCGGCAGGCTCAACAGAAGACCCTCGCTCCGGTTCTCGGCCTCGGTGACGTAGGAACGCAGATAGTCCGTCCAGTTGCGCGCCGCGCGCTCACGCCACGTCGCCGACATGCCCTCCCGTTCACGAATCCAGATGTCCCGCAACGCGGCCTGCGCCGGAAACATCGACTCGACGGGAACGCTGTCGGGTTCCCGTATCACCAGCACCAGTTGGTCCACCACCGACGCGACTTCTTCGGGCCGTCTGCCGATCGGCCCGTCGAACTGGTCGTCGAGCAACATCAGCCAGCCGAACAGGTCCGTTCCCAGCGCCAGTCCCTCCCGCCCGGCGTCGGGATACCAGCGGCCGGGCAGTTCGACCGGCCGCCAGGATGCGAAATGGGCCCGCGCCGAGGTGCCGGGTAACAGGTCGAACCGGGTGAGCCACTCCGGCAGATGGCGCTCGGCGAAGGAGAGGTTCGCGTTGACCCGGGGCGGGAACGGAACATCCAGGATCGTCTGCCCTGCCGAACCTTCGAAAAGAACATCGGTCAACAAAAGCGCTACCTCCCCTGTGTCGGATCCACACACTCCCAACCGGTCTCGCTCCCCTTTCATGCTTACACCCCTTGATCGCTCCCACGAAAGGAGTCGAGGCAGGGGCGGCGGCACGACGTAAGGGAGGATTCGGGAAGTGTTTCCAAATCAAAAAAAGTCAAACGAGGGCGCCGACGGGTGAAAAGTGGGCAGGCCGAAACCGGCGCGGGAAAACCGGAGTCCGAAGTGCACCCATAATGACGGATACATCACCCGGACGGTGGTTGCGCGTCGACGTCACAGAATCTGGATGGTGGGGAGAGCAGCTGGCACCGATCAGGACACATTGGCCGAGCGCCAGGAAGAAACCTTCGCGAGAGTGAGCGATCTCACATCGAGCCGGCCGGTTTCGTGAAATCGTCCGTGACGTGTTTGCCGCATAAATCCGCTCTGTGCCGTCCCGTGTGCGCCGGCCAGGTCGGTCGAGTGCTGCGGAACCGCGGGGGCTCAGGTGACGCGAATGCGTGGAATGTCTCGCACTTCACCGGGGCCTCTCGTGTCCCCTTACCCGAGCCGCAGGTCGGCGCGTGTGGCGCCGGCACGGGGATGGTATGCGGCTACCTCGATCATGGTGCCTTCCGGTGCCTCCACCACCCATTCCACGGCCTTCAGATCGGGCGTCCCCGGCTGGTGGCCCCACCAGGTCGTGGTCGACAGCGCTTCGGTCCGGCCCTCGAGTTGTCCGAGTCGCACCTCGGGCGTGCCCGTCACCAGACGGGCGTCACGGGGTAGCCGGATCTCGGCGGTGAGCTCACCGACCGCGCTGCGGTCGAGGGCCTGGCGGGTCACATAGGTCGGAAGCCAGCCCGCGTTGCGCAACACCACTCTGACGCGATGGATTCCCGGGGACGCTTGTTCAGCGCGCACCGAGCGAATTTCCAGCAGCGGCGAACTGAGCGCCTGGAAGATCACCCACTCGGTGTGCGGAGCGACTTCGTCCTCGATTCGAGCCAGTGGAGGGTTGTACCAGAAGTTGATCTTGTCCCAACCGCCGAGCTCCACCGGCCCCAGCTGCGGATGGTCGAACGGGTACCAGTCGACGAACCCTTGCCCGGCAAGCTCGGTGTCGCTCCACTTGATGAGCTCGAGATCGTCTTCGACCGGATGGTCGATGAGCCAACCGGAATTGGCTTCGCCCTCGATTCCGGCGGCCCGCTTGGGGCTCCAGAATTCGGTGATCCAGGCGAAGATCCCGAGCTGGTAGTAGTACCAGCCCAGCTGCCCGCCGCGGAAATGCAGGGTGGGATCGTGTTTGAGATCGTGGAACGACATCACGTCATAATCGGTCAGCGCGGCGGCCCGGTCCCCGAACACCTGATAGACCTGCTTGTCCGCATAGGGCAGATCGTCCGCGGCATTGAGCGGCGGATGGAGGTGGAGTCCGCCGAACGTGTGACAGGTGACGAACCCGCAGATGTTCCGACGATTCACCACCGCGTGCAGAATCGCCTGGGTTTCGGGTTCCGATCCCGCGAAGGAGCCGGCGTTTTCCGGCAGCCGTGGCGCGGACCCCCAGTCGGTCGGCAGATTCTGTCCCAGATCGATGCCCTCGAGTGGTCTGGCCGGCTCGACGACATCACCTCGATACCCGACGATTTCCCCTTCCTGGAGCAGGCGGTAGTACTCGCCACCGACCTCGTCCGGCTCTCGCCGGATCAGCAGGCGCGGCTCCTCGGGACACTTCTTCCATGGCCCGTCCGGGTCGGGAAAACGCATGAACAGCACGCGCCCGTCCCCGTCGACGTCACGCAGTTGAAGTCCGGGCTCCTGACGGTCAAGAGGATGCGGCCGGGTGCTGGAGCGGATGAAGCGGCCTTCCGCCCTGGTCCGCTCATAACCGTCCGGGCCGAGCCTCGGCACCACGTACATGGTGCGGGTATCGAGCAGCCGGGTGATCCTCTCGTTCTCTCCGTACTCCCGGAGCAGCCTGTTGATCAGGTGAAGTGCCGCGTAGCCGCTGGCCCATTCGGTGGCGTGGATTCCGGCCTCTACGAAGAAAGCCGGCTTTTCGTTGTCCGGACCGGTCTCCTGGTTCGTCAGCGTGAGCAGCCAGATATCCCTGCCCTCCCAGGAACGGCCGACGCTTTCCATCGTGACCAGCTGGGGGCAGGCGCTCGCCCACCCGCGAAGGAGCTCCGTGAGCTCCGCGTAGTCGTAGAACCTGTCGAAGGCCAGAGGTTTGATCACGGGCCGACTCCTCACCGTCGAGATGTCCACGGTCTTCCGGCATCGCGCTTGGCGGAAAAGCCTTCCGGTGCGGCCGGCGGATGGTCCGGCCGCACCGGAAGGTGCCTGCTCGCGCTCGCTGAGATCAGCTCACCTTGACCTGGGCGAGGTCCACCTCTCCGAGATAGTCCAGGTGGACCGCACTGAGCTTCTTCGCGTGAACCACCCCGTTCACCGGGTAGTAGAGAGGAGCAACCGGCAGGTCCTTCAAGGCTGTGCCGGCCGCTTGCTGCGCCAACTGGATGCCTTGATCGCTCGACAAGGCGTTCCCGGCTTGAGCCATGAGGTCGGCCACCGCGGGGTTGTCGTAGCCGGTGACATTGGTGGCCGAACCCTTGCCGAACATCTGGTCCACCTGGGAGTAGATGTTCGGGTAGGAGGCACCCATCAGCAGCAGGAAGGGTCCATCGGTCTTGTGCCCGGTCAGGTTGGGATACAGCTGAGCCGTCGGCTGGGACTGAATGGAGATGTCGGAGATGCCGAGGTTGGTCCGCAGCTGGTTGGCGATCGCCTCCAGCACCACCTGCGTGGTCGGGTCCTGTTTGGTCCACAAGGTCAGCGAGCCCTGCCAGCCGCCCGCCTGGGCCAGTAGCTGCTTGGCTTTGGCCGGATCGTAGCCGCAGCTGTCGCAGTTGTTGTTTCCGCCGCCCGCGATCGTTTTGGGCGCCACATCGGTCGCGAGTTGGCCGAATCCTTGCAGAAGCGACTTGATGATGGCGTCTCGGTCGATCGCGAGTGAGAAGGCCTGCCGCACCCGCAGATCGGCGAACCGGTTGTCCCACAGCGGGAAGCCGAAGTAGATCACCGATCCCGAGGGAGCCGAGACCAGCTGCCCGGGATAGCTGCGGCCGGCCGCTGCCAGGTCGTTGCCGCTGGCGTTGGCCAGGTCGACGGCACCCGCCTTGAAGCTGGTGAAGGCGGTTTGGTCATTCTGGAACATCTTGACGGTGATCGTGCTGGCGTTGCCCTTCGTGCCGGCATAGCCGTCGTAGCGGTCGAGGGTGATCTCTTGGCTCCCGGGCTGGACACCCGGCGCGGCGACCTTGTAGGGGCCATCGCCGATCGGCAGCTTGTCGAACGCGGCGAGGTCGCTGAACGCGGTTTTCGGCATCGGAGCGAAGATCGTGCTGGCGAGGACGTAGGGGAACATCGACAGTGGCTTGGTCAGCGTCACCTGGAAGGTCTTGTCGTCGATGACCTTCACCCCGGACAGCTTGTCGGTGGCAGGTTTGCCCTCGGCGGGATTGAGCGCGTCATAGCCTTCGATGTCGGACATCAGGTAGCCGAACGACATCGCGTTGGGTCCATACGCCGTGGCGCTCCACGAGTCGGCGAAGGACTGGGCCGTCACCGGCTCGCCGTTCTGGAAGGTCCAACCACTCTTCAGTTTGATCGTCCAATGCTGCTGGTCGGTCGACTGCACGGACTCCGCGACCTGATCGACGATCTTCCCGTTCTCGTCGACGGAGGTGAGCGGGGTCCAGATCGCGTTGGCCACGCCACTGAACCCCGCCTGTCCAGGAGTCAGATGAGAGAGGTAGGAACTCTGGACCGCGACGGAGAACGAATCCGCGGCAGCGCTGTCGCCGGTGCTACTTTGGCCACATCCCGCCACCACGGCCAAGGCTGCTGACAGGGTCAGCGAGATCCAGGTCAGCCGTGAGACTCGCCCGCGCCTTCGGGTCGGCACCATGGGCCACCTCCGGTTCCGAGTGGGATTGAAGATCGTGCTAGAGACTTGCCTACTCGGGTGACCAGCGGTTTGTCGGTTGACGAAAACTATCGCGCCGGGCTTTATGGAGTAGCACAGATCGCTCTTCGCGGCCGGACGGTTACCCGAATCGAGTTCGCCGTGTGCCGCCGCCGGATGCCTACGATCAGGGGATGACGATGACCGCGTCTGACGTCGACCCCGAGGATCACGAGGGCATGACCCTCCGCCGGCTGCACCAGACGCTGGGCCCGCTCGTCCTGCAGGTCTTGTGCGCACCCCGCGGTGAGGATGTGCTGGTGGGGCAACAGGTGATCTACGGTCCGGGTGAACCCGTGCTCAGCCAGGTCGACGGTCTGCTCCTGATGGTCGGCACGGCACCCGACGACGAGGCGACCTTCGAAGCGGTCAGGCGCGCTGGAGTCGCCGGCTACTGTGCGGTGGCGATCAAGGCGCGCCACGCCGATCTTGCGGCTGCCATGGCCACCGCCAAGGACGCCGGCGTCGCGCTGCTGGTCATTCCCGACGACATGCCCTGGCGCCACCTCGACGCGCTGATCACCGCGGCGACCAGCGCGTCCGCTCCGGCAAAGAGTACGTACTCCGCCATCGGCATCGGTGACCTCTTCCCCCTCGCCAACGCCATCGCCTACCAGGTCGGTGGAGCGATCAGCATCGAGGACCCCAGCGGTCGAGTCCTGGCCTACTCCAACCTGCCCCACCAGCACATAGACGAGATCCGCCGCCTCGGCATTCTCGGCCGCCAGACTCCGGACCGGCCGACCAATCTCGACGAATACCAACTCGTCCTTCGGGCGGACGGTCCGGTGTATTTCGATGTGCCCGCGCCGGACCACATGAGCAGGCTCGCGATCGCCGTGCGGGTCGGGCCCCAGGTTCTCGGGCTGATCTGGGCGCTCGACGACACTCCACGGCTCGGTGAAGGCGCCGAAGCCGCCATCGAGGAAGCCGCGAAGATCACGGCCCTTCATCTGCTGCGCGCCCGCAGCCACCGCGACCCGGACCGGTGGAGCCGGGGCGAGGCGCTCGCCTCGTTGCTGAGCGGCTCGCTGTCGGCCGAGGTCGCCGCCGCTCAGCTGGGCATCAGCTCGGACACTCCCACGATTGTGCTCGCCATCGCGCAGGCCGAGCCGGAAGACATACCGGGATTGAGCGCGGCTCGCATCCTCGATCTGGTCAATCTTTACTGCGAGGCGTGGCATCCGCAGTCGGTGTGCACGACGGTGAAGGGTGTCGTGTATGCGCTGCTCCCGACCAGAACCGATCCCGGCGTCGACCAGCGGATCAAGAAGTTCGCCGACAATGTGGTGGCCACCGTCCAGCGCGGAACCGGGCTCGCCCTTCATGTCGGTATCGGGCTCCCGGCCCTCGGGCACGAGGATGCGCCCCACAGCGGGCGCACCGCCGATCGTGTGCTGCGTGCGCTGGCCGAGCAGGGCGGCGGTGAGAGCCGGGTCGCCACCGCGACCGACATCCGCAGCCGGGTGGTCCTGCTGGAACTGGCCGAAAGCATGCAGGCCATGAGCAGTCTGCCGCCGGGGCCGGTCGAGGCGATGATCGAGCACGATGCGCGGAATTCGACCGAGTACGCCCAGTCCGTGTTGACGTTCCTCGATGCTTTCGGCGAGGCGATTCCCGCCGCCGGCGCTTTGCTGGTGCACGAGAACACCCTGCGTTACCGGATCCGCCGGGTCCAGGAGTTGTTCGGCATCGATCTCAAGGATCCGGACACCCGGCTCATCACCTGGTTACAGCTGCGCCTGAAGAAACTCGACAAGTAGCGACCGACTGTCCGAGCCGACAAGTTGCCCTGGCCGAATTTGCGTGAATTCCATGAAGCTCGGCATGGTCGTGCCCGCATAGCGTGTCGGCGGACCACCAGTCGACACGGAGGGACTTTCATGCGAGCACACGACTCCGCGGCGCCCACCGAGGCCGAACACCCGCCAGCTCCTTCGCTGCTGCTGCGCAACGTTCGGGTCGGTTCCCGTGGCCCGCTCGGTAATGTGCTGATTGCCGACGGCCGCGTCGAGGCAATTACCCTGGACACGCTGGAAACCCTCGATATTTCGAACACGCCGGACGTGCCCGCGCGGTCGCACGATGAGGTCCTCGACGGGGGCGGCCGTACCCTTCTCCCCGGGCTGTGGGACGCCCACGTACACATGGTGCAGTGGGCGAGCGCGCGTCGGCGCGTCGACTTGTCCGGCGCGCGATCCGCGCGCGGCGCGGCGGCGACCATGGCGGCGGCCGCGGCGGACAAGGGCAACAGCAGCACCGAGGATCCGTTGATCGGGTACGGATTCCGCGACGGATTGTGGCCGGACAAGCCGGAACCGTCCCTGCTGGAGTGGCGCGCCTACCCCGAGCGGGTCGTGGCCCTGGTCAGCAACGATCTGCACACCGCCTGGCTCAACCGCGCCGCGCTGCACAAAATCGGCTACCCGAACCATCCGACCGGTGTGCTGCGGGAGCATGAATGCTTCGCCGGGCTGGCCCAACTGTCCAAGGTCCCCTCGGAAATCATGGACCGTTGGGTGGCCGAGGCCGTGCGCGCGGCCGCCGCGCGAGGAGTGACCGGGTTCCTCGACTTCGAAAGCGACGACAATCTCACGGATTGGCGGCGCCGCGCGAACTCGCACACCTTGCAAGCCCGGGTCACCGGTGCCGTTTACCCGGCGTATTTCGATCAAGCGATCGAAGACGGGCTGCGAACCGGCGACGTGCTGGCGGGAACCGCCGGACTGGTGACCGTCGGTCCGCTGAAGGTCTTCGTGGACGGATCGTTGAACACCCGTACCGCCCTGTGTCACCAGCCCTACCCCGACCAGATGCCGGAAGGCCAGGAACACGGCCTCCTGGAAACCGCTCCCCTCGAGTTGGAAAGGCTGATGGCGCGAGCCAAGCGGCACGGCCTGCAGACCGCTGTGCATGCGATCGGAGACAAAGCCAACGGCATCGCTCTCGACGCCTTCGACAAGGTCGGTTGTGCCGGCCGGATCGAGCATGCGCAGCTGATCGATCGCGGGGATGTGCGCCGTTTTGCCAGGCCGGGGCTCGTCCTCGGCGTCCAGCCCGCACATGCCACCGACGACCGGGACGTCGCGGACCGCCACTGGGCCGGCCGCACCGATCGGGCCTTCGCCTACGCCGACCTGCTGGGTGCCGGAGCCAGCCTGGAGATCGGGTCGGATGCGCCGGTCTCTCCCCTGGACCCCTGGCAGGGCATCGCTTCCGCGGTGGCCCGGACCGGAACCGACGGTCGCGCCCCGTGGCACCCGGAACAGCGGATCAGCGTGGCGGCGGCACTTGCCGCGGCAAGCGCGGGTCGGCGCTCGATCCGCGTGGGCGAACCAGCGGACCTGGTCCTCTGCGAGGAGGACCCCGCGCTGCTCGACCATCACGAACTTCGCGAAATGCCGATTTTCGGCACACTCCTGGCCGGCCGGTGGACCCACCGGCCGGCCTGACTCCACTGCCCGCCCACGGCGGAATGTCACCGAATGTCGCGGCGAAGTCGGTATCACGCCGAGGTTTGCGACCGACGGGCGAGGCCGATGGCCAACAGCGGGACGATTTCCCGCCAATCCGCCACGATTCCCACGTCGGCGTGCGCGAAAATCGGCGCCGCGGGGTCACTGTTGACCGCCAGGATCGTCTCGGCCCTGGCTAAGCCGGACAGGTGATTCATACTCCCGGAGATCCCCAGCGCGAGATAACAGCGGGGCGCGATGCTCCGGGCAGTGATCCCCACCTGCCTGGCGTGCGGCAACCACCCGGCGTCGGTGACCTTCCGGGTCGCGGCGAATTCCGCTCCTAACAGGACACGCAGTTCTTCCAGCAGCTCATAGTCGGCCGGGTCCACTCCGCTGCCGACACCGATGACCACCTCGGCGCGTTCGAGGGCGTCGTAATCGTCGTCCGCCTTCCGGCCGGACCGGGTGATTCGCGGGTCGGGAAGCACCGGCAGCGTGCTCACCGGTACGGCGCGCGGCTCGCCGAATGGCGGAAGCTCCAGGTTGCCGGTGCGCACGGCGGCGATCTGGGGAATCCGCACACACTCGATCTCCGCGAGCACTCCGTTGCCCGACGGTTTGAGACCGAGCAATCGGGATCCGCCTTCGGCGGAGCGCCGTGTCGTGACGTCGATCAGGTCGGACATCAGCCCGACACCCAGGCGTGCTCCGAGCCTGCCGAGCACTTCACGTTCCCGCTCGGATGTGCCACCGAGAACGGCCCAGGGCAAGTCGCCGTCGCCCAGCCAGGAGCCCAGTGCCGCGGCGATCTGCCGCGGTTCATCCCCGTCGAGCACCACGACCTCGTCGGCCGCCCAGGACACGAAGTCCGTCTCAGCGGCGTCCGCCAGCGCCACGACCACTCGGCCACCCACTTGCCCGGCAAGTTTCGCCGCCGAGTGCAGCAGTGCCCGAGTTCCTTCTTCCCGACCGCTTGCCGCGAGTACGAGCACCCGCGGGCCGAGTCCGACGGCGCGCGGGGACCGTACTTCGACGGTGCGGGCGGCCCCCGGACCGCGGTCATTCCGCATCTGGTCGATCAGCTCGGTCACCTGCTCACCCGGTTCCCCGGTCAGCATGGTCCGCTGCCGGGTACGGGGGGTCTCGACCGTACCCACGACACGAGTCGGGCTGTCCGTGCCGGCGATCCCGCCGCCGAGTTCGCCCGCGCCGATGCTTCGGATCCGTGCCGGGTCGGGCCAATCCGCAGCCGGAGCCTTCGCCGGACGGCACGACCGTTCTGCCACCGACACCACGGCGGGCAGGGTGACGATCGTGTCTTCGCTCGCACCCTCCAGTTGCAGCGAACAGTGGGCCCGCGGTCCTTTGTGATCGTCCTCGACGGACAGGTTCAACGCGGGACCGGTGAAAGGCAGACCGAGCAACTCGGCGACCATGGGACCGATCGCACCGGTACTGCCGTCCACGGAGCTGCGTCCCACCAGGATCACGTCCACACCACCGAGTTCGCGGATCGCCCCGGTCAGTGCGCGGGAAGTGATCAGGCAGTCCGCGCCGGCCAGTACCGGGTCACTGACGTGGATTGCCGCATCCGCTCCACACGCCAGGGCCTCGCGCAGGACGTCCCGTGCCTGCGGCGGACCCATCGTCACGACCGTGCTGTGCCCGCCGCCCTTGGCGAGGTCGACGGCCTGCGTGACCGCACGGCGGCACCAGGGATTCATCTCCGTCGCCAGGCCGGCGCGGCGAAGCCGGCCCTGCTCGTCAAGGTGCCCGGAGTGATCTCCGAGCGGGACCTGCTTGATGAGTGCGACGGTCCGCAACCCCGCCGCACCGGTCACCTCCGTCATCCCAGCCCCACCCCGACCACGAGGCCGACGCCGTAGGTCACCGCGGCCGACAGCCCGCCGAGGAGCAGCTGACGACCGCCACCGAACCACATCGGCTTCGCGGTCAGCCTGGCGATGATCGCACCGGTGATGAGCAGAGCCGCCGCACTCACGAGCAGAGTCGGCAGCACCGAGGACGCACCCAGCAAGAAGGGAAGCAGCGGGATCAACGCGCCGACGGTGAAGGCCAGGAAGGAGGATCCGGCCGCGACCCAGGGCGAAGGCAGATCATCGGGATCCACGCCGAGCTCCTCGCGCGCGTGCACCCGCCAGGCGACCTCGGGATCGGCGCTGAGGTCCCGGGCGACCTCGGCGGCCAGCTCGGGCCGCAGGCCCTTCTGGCGGTACACGGCGGTGAGCTCACGCAGCTCATCCTCCGGGTGTTCGGTCAGCTCGCGCTTTTCCACGGCGATCTCGGCCTGCATCAGCTCGGTCTGCGAGGAGACCGAAGCGAATTCACCGGTCGCCATGGAGCAGGCACCCGCCACCAGCCCGGCAAGCCCGGTGATGATCACGGTGGTGCCCGTGGCGCCGCCACCGACCACACCGGCGACCAGCGCGAGGTTCGACACGAGCCCGTCCATCACGCCGAAGGTCGCCGGGCGCAGGGATCCGCCGGTCACATCCCGGTGGTGTCGGTGCAGTTCCGGTGGACCCAGGTCTGTCTGCGAAGTCATGAACCGCCCTGTCTCGATGTATTCAGGCAAGCCAAGCCGAAATTAGGCCCGGGTAACCTCAAATTCGGTGTACATCTCTTACCGGGCATCAAGATATGCGCTGGCATATTCGTGTGCTTGGTCCGCTTCAACAGTTCCTGGTCGCCGCGCTTGTCGAGCCGGCTAACCGAGGGGAAAGGGTTGTGCCGGGGTCAGGCCAAGTGGCTGCGCCGGCCGGGATGCAGGGCCGTCTCGAAATCGGCGGCCAGTTCGGCCGCGTCCTCCGCGTCCAGCGAGGAAATCGTCACGCGTACGAACGGTGGACTGTGCAGCCGGTGCGACTCACCCGCCCGAACGAGCCAGCCACGGTCCTGCAGCAACCGAAGCGTCGAGGACTCTTCGGGAACGGGCACCATGACGTTGAGCCCCGATCGACCCACCGCCTGGACGCTCCGGGCGGCGAGTTCCGCGACGAAGTCCTTCCTGCGCCGGGTGTAAGTGCGGTCCGCCTTGGCCACCAACCGGCGAACTCCGGCATCCGAGAGCAAATGGAGGACAAGGCCCTGAAGGATGTGGCTCACCCAGCCGGCGCCGAGCCGCTGCCTGCCTTCGACCCGGCTGATCGTCATCACGTCACCGGCCAGAAAGGACAAGCGCAGATCAGGTCCCAGCGACTTGCTCACCGACCGGATCGCGACCCAGTTCCGTCTCCCGGGTACCAGACCGTGGTAGGAATGACCGGCAACGGGGCCCGCGTGATCGTTCTCCACGACCGGAACCTCCGGGTGGTGCTTGAGCACGTTCCCCAACCCGGCCGCGCGCTCGGCATCGACCGCGGCGCTCGTGGGGTTGTGCGCGCGTGGCGTGAAGATGCACGCGTCGACGCGAGTTCGCAGCGCCTTGCCCAACGAATCAGGAAGCGGACCCCGCTCGTCGACGGCCACCGGGAGCGGCCGCAGCCCGAGCGCCCTGATCAGGTCGAGAACCCCGGTGTAGCAAGGATCTTCCACGCACACCACGTCCCCGGGCTTCAGCCAGGCGGTCAGCACTCGCTCCACCCCGTCCATGGCGCCGCTGGCCAGGCAGACCTGGTCTTCACGGAGGTCGAACTCCGGGAACTGCCGGGTCGCCAGCTGCGCCATCCCGGGGAGCAAAGTCGCGTCACCGTAGCGGAACTGCTCGAATCGGCATGCCTGCGCGGCGTCGTGGAGCGAGGGCAGCAAACGCGGATCGGGGTTGCCATCGCTGAGATCACGCACGCCTTCGGGCAGCGCGTCGCCCAGCCGGCTCGCCAGCGGGGGCCGCATGCTGATGCGCGTGTCCTTGCCGACCGAGCCGATCAGCACGCCTCTGTTTCGCAACTCCCGGTAGGCCGCGGCCACCGTGGCAGAGCTGATCTTCAGCTGGCTGGCGAGCGAACGGACGGAGGGAACCACGTCACCCGGCGCCATCATTCCCGCGTGCACGGCCCGTTCGATGCTGTCGACGACCTCGCGCGAGGTCCTGCCTTCAATCCGCACCAGATCCACTCCGTCAATTGTACTAGTACAGAAATGCCCGAGGTTAGGGGAACCTCGCTTAGGCTCTCCTCACTGTTTCCGTCTCGTTGAATTTCCGTTTCCCTCTTGCGGGTGACGTGCCTGATGCATACCGTTGCACGACATTACACGAAGTGTTCTACCACGGTTGGAGAAATGGTGCCGGATGTGCTGATCACGTGGGGACGCGTGATCACCATGAATCCCGCCGGCACCCACCCCGGCGATCCGGGCGGGGCCGACCGCGCAGGGCCGGTCCACGGGTCGGCCTGAAGGCTCCGTCCATTTCGGAGAAGAGGTGTCGCCATCCCATGACTGACAAGACGCCCGCGCCCCTGACCGTCGCCAGGGACGACCATCGACTCGAACGGGCGATGGGACCCATCGGAATGATGTTCGTGTCACTGGGCTCGATCATCGGTTCCGGATGGTTGTTCGGCGCGCTCTACGCGTCCCAGATCGCCGGACCCGCCGCGATCATCTCCTGGATCATCGGCATGGTCATGGCCATGCTCGTCGGCCTGACCTACGCCGAAGTGGGCACCATGTTCCCGCACAGCGGCGGCATCGGACGGTACCCGCACTACTCTTTCGGCTCCTTCGCCAGCTTCAACCTCGGCTGGGCGAACTGGCTCGGACTGGCCTCCGTCGCCCCCATCGAGGTGCTCGCCTGTGTGCAGTACTCGGCCAGCTACTTTCCTTGGCTGCAGAAGACGCAGGCTGGCGCATCCGTGCTGACCCCGGCAGGCCTGGTCGTCTCGATCGTCCTGATGGGGGTCTTCGTCCTCATCAACGCGTTCGGGGTCAGGTTCTTCTCCAGGGTGAACAACATCCTGGTGTGGTGGAAGCTGGCCGTCATCTCGGTCCTGATCGCCACCCTGTTGTTCGCGTCCTTCAACGTCGATCATTTCAGCGACTTCGGCGGATTCGCCCCCTACGGTATGAGCGGCATCTTCGGTGCCATCACCGGTGGTGGTATCGCGGTGGCATACGGCGGTTTCCAGCAGGCGATCAGCCTGGCCGGTGAGAGTCGCCGCCCGCAACGCGATGTTCCGCTGACGGTGATCGGATCGCTGTTGATCGCCGGCGTTCTCTACGTCGCCCTGCAGATCGCCTTCCTGGGTGCGGTGCCGACCTCCGCCCTGCAGAAGGGCGGCTGGAGCAATGTCGGGGACAACTTCACCTCGGCCGGTGACGTCGTCGCCCAGTTCGGTCCGCTCGCGGCCGTCGCGTCGGCACTGGGCATGGGCTGGCTGGCCATGACCCTGTACGTGGACGCCGTCATCTCCCCCGGCGACACCGGGATGATCTACGCGGGCACCACCGCGCGGATGTCCTACGCCATGGCCCGCAATGCCAATGCCCCCGCGGGGCTGGCCAGGATCAGCAGGACCGGCGTGCCCTGGGTCGGACTCGTGCTGGCCTTCGTCGTCGGCTGCATCTTCTTCCTGCCCTTCCCCGGCTGGCAGAAACTCATCGGATTCCAGGTGTCGGCGACGGTGATCTCCTTCGGTTCCGGCCCCATCGTGCTGCTCGCGATGCGCAAGCAGCTGCCCGGATTCCGTCGGCCCTTCACGCTGCGGGCGGCACGTACCGTGTCCTTCCTCGCCCTGTGGGTATGCAACCTGACGGTCTACTGGACCGGCTGGGAAACCACGTGGAAGATCATGGCCGTCACCTTGATCGGCTTCGCCCTTTTCGGTCTCTCCCAAGGGAACGCACGCCGTAGGGGCGTCGACAGTCCTTCCGATCTGCGCTACGGCTGGTGGCTTTTGGTGTGGTATGCCGGGCTGACGCTGATCGGTTTCCTCGGCAACTATCCCGGCGTCGCCGAGGGCGCCGGGAACCTCGGCGTGCTGGGTGACGTCACGGGCGCGCTCGCCAACGCCGTCCTCGCCCTGATCGTCCTGGTGATTTCCACTCGCGTCGCACCGGACACCGTCCGGGCCGAACTGGAAGAACGCACCGAAGACCGAAAAGTCGCCGCCTAGCAAGCCCGTTCGGCCCCAGCACACCGGCCGAGCACGGACAACTCCCGAGCCGACAAGGAAATCCATGCTGGAACAGGCGCTCTACAGACAGCAGGACCTGGACCGGGTGCGCGCCCTCGTGGACGAAGACGGCTGGGTCACCCTCGTGAGCTTCGTGCCGGACGACGGTCTGGTGGTGTCCCACCTCCCGATCATCCTCGATCCCGCACGCGCGGACGCGACCGTCCTCGGCCACCTCGCCCGCAAGGACGCCGAGGCCCACGAACTCGGCACCCGCGAGGTGGTGATCATCGTGGCGGGGCCCGACGGGTACGTTTCACCGAGCTTCTATCAGGACGGTCCCTATGTGCCGACCTGGAACTTCCAGGTGCTGCATCTGCACGGCAGGCCGGCGCTCCTGCCGGCGGAGGAGACCTACGACGTCCTGGAGCGCACCGTCGATCATTTCGAGGCGCGACGCCCCGTCCCGTGGCAGCTCCCCAGCGTCGCCGGCTATGCGCGCAAGATCGCGCCACACACGACGGGCTTCCGGCTGACTCCCCGCCGTCTGGTGGGCAAGGCCAAGCTCAGCCAGGAGAAACCCCGAGAAACGGCCCTACGAGTGATCACCGCGCTGGAGAACGAAGCAGACGTGCACTACAACCCGTCTCTCGCCGCGGCGATGCGTCACACACTCCTCGTCGACGGGCGGCCTTCGGCAAGCTCGCACACCGATGCCCTCGCCCGGCGTGGGGAGAACCGGACAGCATGAGCAAGGCCGACATCGAAACGCTCCTCGACCAGGCGCCGCTGATCGACGGACACAACGACCTGCCCTGGGCCCTCTGGCACCACGCGGACCGGGACCTCACCAAGCTCGACATCGCCAGGCCACAGCCCGACCTGCAGACCGACCTCCCCCGGCTGGCGAGCGGAGGCGTCGGCGCACAGTTCTGGTCGGTCTTCGTCCAGTCCGAGCTCACCGGAGCGGCCGCCGTTTCCGCGGTGATCGAACAGATCTTCCTGGTCCGCCGCCTCTGTCTCCGCTATCCCGAACAGCTCACGCTCGCGACGACCGCCGACGAAGCACGACAGGCGTTCACTCGCGGTCGCATCGCGTCCCTGCTGGGCGCCGAAGGCGGCAACTGCATCGACGACTCCCTGCCGATGTTGGCGGTGCTGCGAGCGCTCGGCGTCCGCTATCTGACCCTCACCCACGCCAGGAACGTCGGCTGGGCGGACTCCGCGACGGACCTCCCGGCGGCCGGTGGGCTGACCGACTTCGGCCGCCAGGTGGTGCGGGAGATGAATCGGATCGGCATGCTGGTCGATCTCTCGCACGTCTCGGTCGACACCATGAACGCCGCCCTGGATGTCGCGACCGAACCCCTGGTGTTCAGCCATTCCTCCTGTCGCGCGCTGGTGGACAATCCCCGTAACGTCCCCGATGACGTGCTGCGGCGACTGCGCGACAACGGCGGCGTCTGCATGATCACCTTCGTGCCGCCCTTCGTCTCCCAGGAAGTCTCCGACTGGTTCGACCAGGCGACGCGGGCTTTCGCCGAAACCGGCCTCGATCGCGGGACCGAGGGATCGGCCGCCTTCTGGTCCGACTGGTCGAACGAACACCCGTCCCCGAAAGCCACGCTCAGCCAGGTGGCCGACCACATCGAGCACGCACGCGAGGTCGTCGGTGTCGACCACATCGGTATCGGTGGCGATTTCGACGGGGTGCGCAGCATGCCAGAGGGACTACCCGATGTCTCCTGCTACCCCGCCTTGCTCAACGAGCTGGCCGACCGAGGCTGGAGCGGGGACGAACTCATCGCGCTGATGGGGGAGAACGTGCTGCGCGTGCTCGCCGAAGCGGACCGGAAATCGGGCGACACCCAGCATTGATCGTGCGCGCAAGAGCCTTTCGTCGCCCGGCGGGAGCAACCGCGTCCGGGCGATTGATCGAAGAAAGGAGGTGTGGCAATGGGCCGATACCTGTTGCGTCGAATTCTCCTGATGATTCCGGTTCTCTTCGGCACCACGTTCGTCATCTACGCGGCCGTGTTCGCGCTGCCCGGCGACCCTGTCCAGGCCCTCGCCGGGCCGAACACCGTGGTCACGGCGGCGTTCCGCAACGCCGTCGACCAGAAGTACCATCTCGACGAACCGTTTCTCCTGCGGTACTGGCACTACCTCGTGGCCCTCCTGCACGGTGACTTCGGTGTCGATCTCAACAACGTCGAGGTCTCCTCCATCATCACCGCAAGCCTGCCCACCACGGTCGATCTGGCCCTGACCACCTGGGTGCTGGAGGCCGTCCTCGGCGTGGCGCTGGGAGTGGTCGCGGCGGTGCGTGCGGGAAAGACGGCGGACTACGCGATCCTGGGCGGGTCCATGCTCGTGCTGGGCATGCCCTACTTCATCATCGCCTACGTCGCGCAGGTCGTCCTCGGGGTGTGGCTCGGCTGGTTCCCCGCTTCCGGGATCGAAGACGGCTGGCCGATGAGCTACCTGCTCCCGGCCGCATGCCTCGCGCTCTTCGGTCTACCGGAAATTTCCCGGCTCACCCGCGCGAGTGTGCTGGAAAACCTCCATGCCGACTACGTCGACACCGCTGTGACCAAGGGACTGAGCAGAATGCGGATCCTTTACCGGCACGTCGTGCGCAATTCCCTGATACCGGTGACGTCCATGCTCGGTGTCAACCTCGGCTTCCTGCTCAGCGGCACCATCCTCATCGAAGGAATCTTCAATCTCCCGGGTCTGGGCTATCAGATCTTCCAGGGCGTACAACAACACAACGGCCCGGTGGTGGTCGGGATCAGCACTCTGTTCGTTCTCGTGTTCCTGGTCGTCAACCTCATCGTCGACCTCCTCTACGGTGCACTCGACCCCAGGATTCGCCTTGCGTAGCCGCGGTGGACAGCTGGTGGCGGCACCCAGCGAGAACCCACCGATCGAAACGGAGGCACCCGCCGGGCGGCGCGGGGTCCTCCGTGGACTGTTTCGCAAGCCACGATTCGTCATTCCCGCCACGATCGTCGTACTCGTCTGCCTGATCGCGGCCTTCCCCGCCCTGTTCAGCGGCTGGTTCGGCAACGGTGACCCGCACGTCTGTGCGCTGGGCAACAGCGGGCTGGGACCACGGGCGGGCCATCCTTTCGGCTTCGACATCCAGGGATGCGATCTCTACGCCAATGTGATCTACGGCGCCCGGAATTCCATCTCCATCGGCCTGCTCACCACCGCGTTGACCCTGATCGTGGCCATTACCCTCGGTGCGCTGGCCGGCTATTTCGGCGGCGTGGTCGATCTGATGATCAGCCGCGTGATGGATGTCTTCTTCGGTTTCCCCACGCTGATCGGGATGATCGTCGTCCTGGAGACCTTCCCCGTGCACAGCGTCGTCAGCGTGTCCCTGGTACTGGCCCTGTTCTCCTGGACGGTGCTCACCAGAGTCATGCGGTCCTCGGTGCTGGCGAAGAAGAATCTGTCCTACATCACCGCGGCGCGCGGGCTCGGCGCCGGGCCGTTCCGGATCCTGCTCCGGCACATCCTGCCGAACTCGGTGACCCCGGTGGCGGTACTGGCCAGTCTGAACATCGGGGCGGTGATCACCGCCGAATCCGCGCTCACCTTTCTCGGCGTCGGCCTGAAGGCTCCGTCCATTTCCTGGGGCGTCCAGCTCAACACCGCGCAGGAGTATTTCACCACGGATTTCCACCTGCTGCTGTTCCCCGCCCTTTTCCTCATCATCACGGTGCTCGCCTTCGTGCTGCTGGGCGACTTCCTTCGCGATGAGTTCGACCCGGAGTTGCGATGAGAAGAACGACCACACCCGGCACCGGTGCGCCGAAACACGAGCTGTCCGCCCTCACGGGCTACGACGCGCACGCACCGGCACTCGAAGTCGCCGACCTCCACGTCGAGTTCACCACCCCGCACGGCGCGACCAAGGTGGTCGACGGAGTCGGCTACGCCGTCGAACCCGGGAAAACCCTCGCGGTCATCGGCGAATCCGGATCGGGCAAGAGCATCACGGTACGCGCCGTGATGGGGATTCTGCCGCGTCGGGCCGCCATCACCGCCGGGACGGTCCGGCTGAGCGGGGTCGACCTTCGCTCGCTCGACGACGCCGTCCTGCGGCGGCTGCGGGGCTCCAGAATCGCCATGATCTTCCAGGATTCGCTCTCGGCGCTCAACCCTGTCCTCCCGGTGGGCTATCAGATCGCCGAGGTCTTCCGCGTGCACCGCAACCTGAATCGGCGCGAGTCCAGCCGGCGCGCGGTCGAACTGCTCGACCGGGTGCACATCCCCTCCCCCGACCGGCGGGCGCGACAGTATCCGCACGAGTTCTCCGGTGGCATGCGCCAGCGCGCCATGATCGCCATGGCGCTGGCGCTCGACCCGGACGTGCTCATCGCGGACGAACCGACGACCGCGCTCGACGTCACGGTGCAAGCCCAGATCATGGAGCTGCTGGCCGATCTCCGAGCTCAGCACGACATGGCCCTCGTGTTGATCAGCCATGACCTGGGGGTGGTCGCGGACACCGCCGACGACATCGCCGTCATGTACGGCGGCCGGATCGTGGAGCGGGCCCCGGCGGTCGAGCTCTACGACAGCCCTCAACACCCCTACACCCGGGCCCTCCTGAACGCCATTCCCCGGCGCGGGACCCGCGGAGCGCCCCTGACGGTCCTGCCGGGCTCCCCGCCCGACCTCGCCCGCATGCCCACTGGTTGCGCGTTTCGTCCGCGTTGTCCCGACCGCGGCGACATCTGCCTGAGCGCACCTCCGCTGTATCGGATCGGCGGGACCCGCCTCAGTGCCTGCCACCAAGCCAAAGGAGCTGACAGTCCATGACTGACGCCCCGGTCGTCCTGCGTGCCAGGGGACTTGTCCGCCACATTCCCGTGACGCAAGGTGTCGTGTTCAAGCGAACAGTCGGACGAATCCAGGTCGTCGACGGCATCGATCTGGAAGTGCGACGGGGCGAAACCCTCGGCCTGGTCGGTGAATCCGGTTGCGGGAAGACGACGCTGGCCAATCTCCTCACCGCACTCGACCGGCCGACCGCCGGTGAGATCACCCTCCTCGGCGAACGCCTGGACACCAGGAAAGGCCGGGGCCTGGCCGCGGCTCGACGCCATATTCAGCTGGTCTTTCAAGACCCCTTCACCTCGCTGGACCCGCGGATGACCGTCGAGTCGATCATCCGCGAACCTTTCACCATCCATCCCGGGGTAGTGCCGCGAGCCGAGCAACGCACGCGCGTGCGTGAACTCCTGGAGATCGTCGGACTCAACCCCGATCACGCGAACCGCTACCCGCACCAGTTCTCCGGGGGGCAGCGGCAGCGCATCGGCATCGCCAGGGCCCTGGCCCTGCGTCCCGAGGTACTGGTGTGCGACGAGTCGGTGTCGGCCCTCGACGTCTCGGTACAGGGCCAGATCATCAACCTGCTCACCGAACTGCAGCGCGAATTCGGCATCGCCTGCCTGTTCATCTCACACGATCTCGCCGTGGTGGAACACATCGCCGACCGGATTGCCGTCATGTACCTCGGCAAGATCATCGAACACGGGCCGTCCGACGACGTCTACGACCATCCGCGCCACCCCTACACCCAGGCCCTCCTGTCCGCGATCCCCGAAGCGGGGCCATCCCGGGCGAAGCGACAGCGGATCAGCTTGCGGGGCGAGGTTCCCAACCCCATGAACCCGCCCTCGGGCTGCGCGTTCCGCACCCGATGCTGGAAGGCCGCGGAGATCTGCGCACAGCGCACCCCGCCGCTCAAGATCCCCGACGAGGGCCCCGAGCACGAGGTCGCCTGTCACTTTCCCTGATATCGGTTACCGCATCCTGTGTCAGGCAAGGGAACCCGAGTTTCGCGGCGGTCCGAGCGCCGCGGCGATGTCTTCGGCGAGCCGGGCGGATTCTTCCGGGGTGATCGTGGCGGTCGTCACCCGGACATAGGGGCCGGCCGACAATCGGGAGAATTCCCCGGCGCGGACCGCCCATCCGCGGTTGAGCAGGTGGGCGACCATGGCGGATTCGCCGGGGACCGGGACCGCCACGGTGACGCCCGAGCAGCAGAGCGTCGCAATGCCGTGCCGGTGCAGCTGTTCAACGAACCGTGTGCGGCGCGCGGTGTACTCCTGGGCCGTCTCCGCGATGGAGTCCAGGCACTCCGGTGAATTCAGCAGGCGAGCGACGAGCCGCTGATTGAGATGGCTCACCCGGCCAGGGCCGAGTAGTTGTCGCCCCTGTACCCGGTGTGCCGTGTCCTCGTCGCTGGCCATCACGGCCAACCGCAGGTCGGGGCCGAACACCGGGGCAGCCGATCGCACCACCGCCCAGCGGCCCGGAGTGGGTGTGACCGTCCGGTACGGGATCCCGGCGACCAGCCAGGCATGATCGTCTTCCACGACGACCACTCCCGGGTGAGCGCGCAGCACCGCCGACAGCTGCGCGGCCCGTTCCCCGTTCACCGCGGCGCCCGTGGGGTTCTGCGCCCGCGGAGTCATGATCACCATGGCGCAGCAGCGATCCCGAAGCCGCGCCCGCAGCGATTCCGGCAGGATTCCCTGCTCGTCGAGTTCTACGCCGACCAGGTGATAGCCCAGGGTGCGCAGCAAACAGTACAGCGCCGGCGAGCCGGGGTCCTCCACTGCCACGGTGTCGCCGGGGCGCAACAAGGTCGTGCAAAGCCGCTCGATCGCGTCGTGGGTGCCATGGGTGACGGTCAGTCTGCCCCGAACCGCGTCGTGTGCGAACTGTTCGGTCATCACCTCGGCCAGCTCATCGGCGACAGTGCCGGCCGCCTGGGCCACCGTTCGCCACAGGCCGGCGTCAAGGAATTTCCCGATATCGGGCAGCAGGCTCCCGTCCGGAATCACCGAACGGAGATCGCGCACCCCGGGGGGAAGCGGCGGATCCACCAGCCGGGGAATCGCCGGTTTCGCGGAAACCCTCGCCCGGCGCCGATTTTCCGTCATGATCAGTCCGCGCTCGCGTAGCTGCCGGTAGGCCAGCGAGACGGTTCCCGGGCTGACGCCCAGCGACCCAGCCAGCGTGCGCACCGAAGGAATCGCTTCACCCTCGCGAAGTTCCCCGGTTCTGATGGCCTCGGCCAGCGCCTCGACAATCTGCCCGGAGTGCCTTACCTCGCCCGATTCCGAAAACCGACGCAACACGGATCGAAAGTGTACTGTACAAATTAGGCGGGTCAATCCCCTGTTTTCCGCGGAACCGCCGCGGTGTCCGATTGAATACGTTATGGCAGCGCGTGCGTATTAACACTGAATGGCCCTGGTCGCCAGGAATTCCGCACTGGTCTCGCGAGGCAGGCCATGGCTGCTGACGGTCTTCCCGGTCGCGGGCCGTCAGCGCTTCGCGGACTGCTCGGCGCGGATCAGCGAGCCGCCGATGATCAGGCGTTGGATCTCGCTCGTGCCTTCGTAAAGGCGAAGCAGGCGGACCTCGCGGTAGATCCGTTCGACCGGGACCTCGCGCATATAGCCGGTGCCGCCGTGCACCTGCACGGCCAGATCGGCGACCCGGCCGACCATCTCGGTACAGAACAGCTTGGCGGCAGAGGGTGCGACCCGGCGGTCGGCGCCGCTGTCGTAGGCCGCCGCCGCGTCACGGACGAGGGCGCGTCCAGCGGTGACGCCGGTGTACTGGTCGGCGATCATCGCCTGCACGAGCTGGTGGTCTCCCAGCGGGACACCGCCCTGCGTGGTGGCCGCGGCGTAGGCGACCGACTCGTCGAGGGCACGCTGCGCGCTGCCGACCGCGAGCGCCGCGATGTGCACCCGCCCACGCGCCAACGACGTCATCGCCGCGCGGTACCCGATCTGCTCGGCGCCACCGACGAGTGCCGAATCCGGCACCCGCACCGAATCGAAATGGACGTCGGCGGTCCAGGCGCCCTCCTGGCCCATCTTCGCGTCCTTCGGGGCGACGCTGACCCCGGGAGTGTCGGCGGGCACGAGGAACACCGCGATGCCGGGATCCTTCGGGCCGGCCTCCCGGGTGCGCGCGAACACGATGAACAGGCCCGCGACCGGAGCGTTGGTGATGAACCGCTTCTGCCCGTCGAGCACCCAACCTCCCCCGCCCGCGTCGTCGCGGCGCGCGCGGGTGCGCAGACCGGCGGGGTTCGAACCGGCGCCCGGCTCGGTGAGCGCGAACGACGCGACCACCTCGCCCGAGGCGATGCGCTCCAGCCACTGCTTCTTCTGCTCGTCGGTGCCGAAGTTGACCAGCACCTGGCCGGCGATGCCGTTGTTCGTGCCGAACATCGACCGCAACGCCAGCGTGGTGTACCCGAACTCCATCGCCAGCTCGACATCCTGCCGCAGATCGAGTCCCAGACCGCCCCACTCCGCGGGAATCGCATACCCGAACAGGCCCATCTCCGCCGCGGCGGCGCGCAGCTCGTCGGGGATCCGGTCCGCGGCCATGATCTCGTTCTCCCGCGGCACGACGTCGTTCCGGATGAAGCGCCGGACCTGGGCCAGGATGTCCGCGAAGTCGTCGTCTCCGACCGTGTCGCTCATGCCCTTGATCTTCCTCTGATACCTGCCAAATACCAATAATCCCGCGATTGTTTCTGTTTTGGCTATAATCTGGTGGTGGACTTCCATCAGTTGGAGTTCTTCCGGGCGGTCGCCGAGGAGCTGCACTTCGGCCGCGCCGCCGAACGGCTGCACCTCGCCCAGCCCCACCTCAGTCGCACCATCCGGGCACTCGAATCCGATCTCGGCGCGCCGCTGTTCCAGCGCACCACCCGCCGCGTCGAGCTGACCCCGGCCGGGCACGCGCTACTGGAACCCGCGGCGGCGATCCTTCGCCTGCGGGAGCGGGCCCGCGCCGAGGTCGAGGCGGCCCACCGCGGCGACAGCGGGCAGGTGCGGTTGAGTTTCGCCGGGCCGTCCTCCCACGCCATGGTCGGCGTGCTCGCCCGAACGGCGCGCGAGCGACACCCCCGCATCGACCTCGCCGTCCAGCCAGGACGCTACGGCCTCCTCGCCGTACGGGAACTGCTGGACCACACCACGGACCTGGCGATCGCGCGCTTCGAACACGCGCCGCCCGGTGTCGAAACCCGTGCCGTGGCCAAGGAACGCGGTGTCCTTGCTGTTCCCTCGGGCCATCCACTCGCCGATGCCGGTTCCGCTTCCTTCGCCGACCTCCGCGACCAACCGTTCATCACACTGCCCGAAGAGTTCGGCTCGGCGGTTCGGGCGGTCTTCGTCGCCTGCTGCCACAGCGCGGGCTTCGCCCCCGACATCGTGCAGACCGCACCGGACTCGTGGACCTGTTTCGCACTCGTCGCGGCCGGGGTCGGGCTCCACTTCACCACCGACTCGGCACTGCGGCAGCTGGCTCTGGAGGGCGTGCGGATCGTGCCGCTGGAGGACGAGACCCCACCGATCTTCGGGTATCTGCTGTGGCGGGCCGACGACCGCGACCCGGCGCTGAGGAAAGTACTCGAAATCTCCGAACAGGTGCTCCCCACCGTTCGATGACGCCGGCCGACCAATCCCTGCGAGGAGAAGGAACCCATGTCCGACACCGATTCCGTCGCCAAGCCGCTGGCCGGTCTGGAGATCACGGAGTGCGCCAGCTTCGTCGCCGGCCCCACCGGAGGGATGACACTGGCCCAACTCGGCGCGCAGGTCATCCGTATCGACCCGATCGGCGGCGGAAGCGATCACCACCGCTGGCCCGTGGTCGGCAACGGGAACGGGCCGGACGAGGCGGAGTCCTACTACTGGACGTCGTTGAACAAGGGCAAACGGTCGATCGCCGTGAACCTGCGGTCGGAGGAGGGCCGTGAGCTCGTCGTCGCGCTGATCACCGCGCCGGGTCGGCACCGGGGAGTCCTGGTGGACAACGTGGTGGGCCGCCGATGGATGGCCAACGACGCGCTGGTCGCGCACCGGCCCGACCTCATCCACCTGCGCGTGCAAGGACATCCCGACGGCCGTCCCGCGGTGGATTACACCGTCAACGCCGAGGTCGGCATCCCCGACATCACCGGTCCCGAGGTGGGCGGCGCGCCGGTCAACCACGTACTGCCCGCCTGGGACCTGATCACCGGCCTGACGGTGTCGACCGGTGTACTCGCGGCGCTGTACGAACGGTCTCACAGCGGTCGTGGCGCCTTCATCCGACTGGCGCTCTCCGACGTCGCACTGGCCGGGGTGGCGAACCTGGGCTGGCTGTCCGAGACCGCCGAGCGGGGAAGCGAACGGCCCCGGCACGGCAACCACGTCTACGGCAGCTTCGGTGTCGATTTCGCCTGTTCGGACGGCCGACGCGTGATGGTCGTCGCGCTGACCGAGGGACAATGGTCGGCATTGTGTGCGGTAACCGGTACCCGGGAGGTGTTCGCGGCCCTCGAAACGGCGATGGAAGCGGACCTGTCGAACGAGGCCGACCGCTACCGGCTCCGGGAGACGATCGCGGCGATCCTCCGGCCCTGGTTCGCCGCCCGCGATTTCAAGCAGGTGCACGACGAACTCGACGCCGCCAAGGTGTTGTGGGGGCGGTATCAGGGAACGCGCGACGTCGTCGCCGCCCATCGGGCCGGGCTGCACCCCGTCCTCGCCGACACCACCCTTTCCGGCGGCTCGGCCGCGATCACGGCTCGTTCCCCGCTGCGCTGGACCGACGACTACGGCGAAGCGGGCGCGGCCCCGCTCCTGGGGCGCGAGACCGACGAAGTGCTCGCCGGCCGCCTCGGGCTGAGCGAGGCGGAGATCGGCGGCCTGCACTCGCGAGGCGTGGTCGCCGGCCCACGTTCGTGAGAGCCGGGTGTCCTTGGCCCTTCGCGATGTATCGCGTCGGCGGTGGCGATTGGCCCATACCTTTCGGTTGAGATCGCTGAGGAGCGCGGATGAGCAAGGAAGCCTCTTCCTCATCAGGTCTCCCGCGATCCGGTGAACCGCTCTCGAACGCGACGCGGGCGGCTTACGACACGGTCGCGGTCAGCTATGCCGCACGTGTCCCGGCGGTGGTTGCCCGAGCGATATCAGAAGTGCGCGCCATTTGGCGGCGTGAGAAGGCTTATGTCCGTACCGCGGGAAGATGGCGAAAGCACCTCGCCGGGCCCATCTTGAGCTGCGAGTGAAGCCGCGGTACCGCATCGTTGAAGTTATGGGCGACAAGAAGTCCCTCCACATCTGGCCGTCTCGTCACGGCTCGGGCGCTGGCTGAATGCGGGTTCTCAAGTGTCGACCACCGTGAAGGAGCCAGTGCTGTGACGTCTGACGCGAACCCGCCCCGCGGACGCCGATCCCTCGATACCGATCGGCTGACGGCCTTCAGTGACGGGGTGTTCTCGATCGCGGCCACCCTGCTCGTGTTGGACCTCGCGGTTCATCCACCCGGCACACCACTGGAGCAGGTGCTGCACGCCTGGCCCGGCTATCTGGCCTACGTCGTCAGCTTCCTGACGATCGGCGGAGCCTGGCTCGCTCATACCGCAATGACCGACCGGCTCACGCGGTCGGATCTGAACTTCCTGCGTCTGAACTTGCTCGTGCTGCTCGTGGTGGCCTTTCTGCCGTTCCCGACCAGCCTCGTCACAGATGCCCTGCGCACCGGCGAAGGCCGAAACGTGGCCGTCACGATCTACGGGATGACGCTGCTGGCCATCCACGTCCTGGGATCCGCCCTCAGCGCGTACGCGCGGCACGCGCACCTCTACGCACCACCAGGCGAAGACCAGGAAGCGAAGGGCACGCACCGGAGACTTCTGCCCGTCGTCATCGGGTACGTGATCGCGATCCTGGTCGGCCTTGTCGTACCAGTAGCGGCGGTGGCCGTCTACTTCGGCCTCGCCGTGTATCTGATCGTCCCACTCCACCAGATTGCACGAGTCGTATTCCGACGCTCATCCGGCTGACCACAACCTGTCCCTTCACAACATGCTTCGCCTCGGCTTCCGAGTCGCCTACGAGCGGCAGAACTGGCTGTGGCAGCCAGCGGGCTGAGCCCGTGACGGGGGACCAGCACGCTCAAGCGTCGACGATGTACTTCGGGACCCCCGATCGCTTCGCGGCCGCTACCTTGCGGAGGAAGGTCCCATCCAGTCGCACGGGAGTGGCCATGCCTCGAATCGACCTTTCGGCCGGGCCCCTTGATTACCAGGACACCGGCGGCGACGGACCGGTGCTGGTGTTCACCCATGGCGTGCCGATGAACGAGACCCAATGGCGCAAGGTCGTCCCGTTGCTGTCGGGGTATCGCCGCGTCCTGCCGACCCTGCCCCTGGGCGCTCACCGGCATCCGATGAAACCGGACGCCGACCTGTCCCAGCGTGGCGTCGCCCGGTTGCTGGGTGAGTTCATCGAACGGCTGGACCTGCACGACGTGACGCTCGTTCTCAACGACTGGGGAGGCGGCCAGTTCCTGCTTTCGGAGGCCGGGGCCGACCGGATCGGCCGGTTGGTGCTGGTGGCCTGCGAGGCGTTCGACAACTTCCCTCCCGGGCCGGCCAGGGCGCTCGGCGTGCTGGCCAGGATTCCCGGCGGGATCTGGCTGTTGATGCAGGCCCTGCGCATCAAGGCGGTCCGGCACGGCCGGCGCGCCTACGGCGGGATGAGCGTGCGCGGAATCCCGGACGACGTGCTCACCGGTTGGTTCGCCCCCGCGTGGCGTAGCCGCGCCGTCCGCCGGGATTTCGCCAAGTTCGCCGGCTCGGCGCCCGGTCGTGAGACGCTGCTGGCCTGGAGCGATCGGTTGCGCGCGTTCGATCGGCCCGTGCTGGTGGTCTGGGCGACCGAGGATCGGCTGATGCCCCGCGAGCACGGGCCGCGGCTGGCAACCCTGTATCCGCGGGCGCGGCTGGTCGAGATCTCCGACTCCGCCACGCTCGTGCCGGAGGACCAGCCCGAGCGGTTGGCCGAGGTGCTGACCGCTTTCCTGACGGAAGCCGGGGCACCGCCGGCACGCCGGTGACACCGGTGAGCACGCCGAGACGACCGCTGCTTCTCGTCAGAGGACAGTGAAACCGGTCAATTGCCGGTTTCGGGACGGTCGATGATCCGTACCCAGGTGCCGTCCGGTTGGCGGCGCGCCACCTGGCTCCGCCCGCCGGTGTTGTCGGCGGGACGGGTCGAGGTGAGGGCGAGATCGCCGTAACGGACCGTGGGCAACGGCTCCTCCAGCGGGAACGGCAGCGGCGCGACCTCCAGCATCCGTTCGAGGACCGCACGGATCGCCGCACGACCCACCGTCGCGGATCCCGGTGGAAAGGCGAGTACCGCATCGGGAGCGTAGAGCTCGGCCAGTCCCTCGGCGTCACGCGCATTGCAGCGTTCGACGAACAAGCGGGCCAGATCCTCGGGCTCGGTGGCCCGTTCACGTTCATTGTTCATACCTCAAGCCTCCGACACGGGGCGCCAGAAGTCGAACAACTGGTTTGTCTGCCAACTAGAATCAACGCTTATGGAACTCCGGCAGCTCCAGTACTTCGTGGCCGTCGCCGAGGAGCAGAGCTTCACCCGGGCAGCCGCCCAGGTGCACGTCGCCCAGCCCGGGGTGAGCGCGCAGATCCGCCGCCTGGAACGGGAACTCGGCCAGGAACTGCTCGACAGGTCCGGCCGTGCCGTGCGGCTCACCGAGGTCGGCGCGGCAGTCCTCCCCTACGCGCGCGCCGCGCTGGCCGCCGTGGAAGGGGCCCGGCTGGCGGTCGGGGAGCTGACCGGGCTGCTGCGCGGGCATGTCGCCTTCGGCATGGTCACCTCGCACGGCGTCGATCTGCCCGCAGTGCTCGCGGCCTTTCATGATGATCACCCGGCGGTCGAGATCACGCTCACGGAAGGAAACTCCGACGAACTCGCCGACGGGATCCGCACCGGCCGGTACGACGCCGCGATCATCAGTCTCGGCAGGAACACGCCGCCCGGGCTCGACCTTCAGGTGATCACCGAGCAACGCATCGTCGCCGCGGTCGGCCATGACCACGAACTCGCGGTGCACACGTCGATCTCGTTGGACACCCTGCGGGAGCGGCCCCTGATCAGCCTGCCGCGGGGCACCGGTCTGCGTGCTCATCTCGACGACGCCTGTGCCGCCGCCGGGTTTGCGCCGAAGATCGCGTTCGAGGCGAGCGACCCGAGCGTGCTGGCCCAGCTCGCGATGCGCGGACTCGGGGTGGCGATTCTGCCCGAGGAGTTCGTCGCGGCCCGCGCGGATCGGCTGCGCGCTGTCGCGTTCCACCGCCCCCGGTTGCGTGGCCGGCTCGTCCTGGCCTGGCGGTCGGGTGGTCCGGCCGGCCCAGCCGGGCGCGCGCTGGTGGACCGGACCAGACGAATCCTCGACAGCTCTTCGTGAACGTCGCCGAGCCCGGGAAATTCGGCGGCGTGATCACGCGGAAACCTTTTGCCTGGCGGCTGTGCCCGGATTCGGCGATCCTGGGTTCTTCGGTGACCGATGGGCGGACCATTACGGTGAGTTGCCGCTGGACGAAGCGTCGTCCGACGCGCTGCGCCTGCCTTATACGCCTGCCTTACCCGACCCGTTGCCGGGCACGGAAAGCCGCCGATTTCACCCGATTCTGGCACGACGTCGAACAGAATCGCTTCGCACCGTTGCGCGAGGTGTCCACGAAGACCCGGTCGCACAAGGGTGCGGTGCACACGCCGAGCCGGTCATGCATCGGGTTGCCGAGCACGACCGCGAGTGCGGTGGCCATGGAGGCGGCCCAGTTACGCGCCCATTGCGCGTCCGGCGCGTGGAAGTGCAGATGCCACGGTTCGTCGTCGTGCCGCGCGAGGACCGGCGCGGCGTGCGTCTCGCCGAGGAGCGCGTTGATGCGCTCGCACGCATTGTCGATGTCCCCCGTGTCGACGGCCGCGAACACCTCGCGCAGTTCGAGCGCGTACTCGCGAAGCCGTTCGATTTCCCGGTCCGGCACCTCGGGAACCCGCTTGGACCGGCGTGCGCGCAACGCCACCCTGACCTCGTCGAAGGGATCGCCGGCGCGGTACTCGCGGCCGAGGGCATATCCCGGAGTCAGCAGGTTGACCGCCTTCACCGCGGCGGACACCACATCGCTTGCGTGACTGTCGAAATTCACTTGACCAGTCACCTTCTCTGCCTTGGGTTTATCACTGTCGTCTAGAGATTAGACAGTGACGGAGCTGGGGTCATGGTAGCCGCACCGGTCTCGCCGCGAACAGCCGGCGTCTGGCTGCGGCGCTGGGACGCGCAACAAGAACGCTTCGCCGTCCTGTGCGACGTCGTGGAACACGTGCTGGCTGAGGAGTCCGAACGGGTCATCGTCGACCTCGGCCGCGGGCCCGGTTCCCTGGCCGCGCGCCTGCGCGATCGGCTGCCGGGCGCGCGAATCATCGGAATCGACACCGATCCCCTGCTCCTCGGCCTGGCCCGCGCGCACTACGGCGACCGGGTCGAATGGCTCGACGCCGATCTCGGTGCACCCACCTGGCGACATCAAGTGCCCGCGACGATTCACGCGGCCGTGTCCACCACGGCACTGCACCGGCTGTCTCCGGACCGGCTCGCCGAGCTGTATCGCGTGCTCGGTGAGCTGATCACGCCCGGCGGTGTCTTCGTCAACGGCGATCACATCGGACTCGGCGACGAACGACTGGACCGGCTCGTCACAGCGATCCGAGAACGACGTGCGGCGCGGGCCGGGGTCGAGCACAACGAGGACTGGGCGACCTGGTGGGAAGCCGCCCGAGCCGACCCCGAACTCGCAACGCTGGCCCGGGCCGGCGCCGCGCAGCGAGGCCACGACGACACCCGGCTCAGCGTCGACGAGCAGACGCGATTGCTGCTGTCGGCGGGATTTTCACGGGTGACCCGGTCTGGCAGGTCGGTGACGATCACGTATCGGCCGCGCTTCGCTGAAGGTCCGGCCCACCCCGAGCGAAACCCGCGGCCGCCGCACGCGAAGCCGAAGCCGTCCAAATCCGCGTTTCCGTCGGTCATTGTGCGCATACTGGCGTCGTGACCGAGCCGACTCCAGTGCCGACTCCAGTGCCGACCGCGCTGCCGATCCCGTTGTTCCCGGCATCCCGTGTGGTGGATCCGGTTCCCTTCGCCGAAAGCAGGCGCCGGCTCTTCGGCGATCAGAACCTGCGGATCGGCCGGTCGGGCACCGTGCACGCGGTCGCGCTGGTGGACTGGATCAACGGGCTCACCCTGCCCGGCCCGGCCTGCCATCAGGGCTGGTCCGGGCTCGGCGCGGCCGGCGATCTCAGCCCCACTCCCGGCCCCGTCACCTGCGTGAAGTGCCGCCGGCTGACCGGGCCGCGGGACGAGGACCAGACCGGTGAGCTGACACTGTTCACCCTCCCTGGCCGGCCAGGCGCTCCCCCGGCGTCCTGATCGGACCGTCCAACCGCTGACTTGCTTACCCCGTAAGGACAACGTCAACCGATGGGGTGGATGCCCCGCGGCTTTCTCGACCGCGCTCCCGTCTCCCGCCGATGATCGGATGGCCGCGCTGTCCGCGGCTCACGAGTCGAAGGGAGAACCATGGGAAAGTCCCGGCGTATCTGGGTGGTGCTGGCCGCCTGGCTGATGGTCGTGATCGGTGCGGGAACCACCGTCGCGCAGGCGGCGGCCGTTCCGGATCCGGTCCCACGGGCGAGTTCCGCCGATCATGCGCCGCTGCCGTGGCCTCCACCGCCGTCTTGTCCGGCGACCGGGATAGCCGGATCGCAGACCGACCAGCCACCCGTCCAGCTTGAGCCGTACTACCGGGGAGACTGGCGGCTGGGCCCGGCGGTGCTGCCGCGCGTCGGCCCGGTGGCCGCGTTGCTGCGCGGCTACCACCGCACGGACGCCTTGACGCCGAAACAGTTCATCGCGTGCTACTGGGATCCGACCGCCGCGGGCAACCAGGGTGGCTGGCGTTATCCGCCGAACGGTGGTTTCCAGGGTGATCCCGTCGCGGTGGTGCTGCAGGCCGGGCAGTATCTCGACCGCTTCGGGCCCAACACCGGGCGCTTCCTGGCACCTTATGGCGGGGACTACGCGGAGCGGGCGCTGCCGCCGAGCAACCTCGACACGTTCGAGGTCCGTTACCCCAACAACTACCATGTTTTCCGGATCCTCAAGACGTTCACGGCCGATGGTGGCCCGGCGGCGCCCTGGTTCGGCCAGCCCGGCGAAGGCCTGCAGTACCGTCTGGACGACAAGTACTTCCCGGGAGAGGTGGTGCCTCCCGAGCACGCGAACACGCAGTGGCTGATCGACCACCAGTACCTGGCACCGGTGAACTGACCGGCGGACAGGCACGGATAGGTGCGGATAGGCACGAATAGGCGCGGATAGGCGCGGATAGGCAAGGAGCCGGGGGATGAACCGGATCGAACTCGACGAAGCGCTCCGTCTGGCCGGGGTGCCGGAGTCGGAGTATCTGATAGTCGGCATCCCCCGGCGTCCGGGTCCCCTGCAGGACACCTACTACGTCCTGCACGAAGTGGACGATGGTTGCCTGGTGACCCTCACCGAGCGTGGCGCGGAGGAACCGGTCGCGCGCTTCCCGACCGAGGACGATGCCTGCCGCTTCCTCTACGACCACCTCGCCCGGCGGGCACCGGAACCATCACCCGGTTCCGACGAGATCATCGCGGAGCTGACGGAGCATCGGGACGAGATCCAGCGGCGGGCCTGGGAACAGTACGACCAGGCCCGCCGCGATCACGAGTAGCGCCCTTGACCGACCACCCTTGGGCAGGGGCTCAGTGGGTGCCGGCGATCTGGGTGATGAGGAAGTCGAGCCGTTCCTCCTGTCCATCAGGGGGGATGCGGCCGCTCTCCGATAGGACAGCCATGCCGTGCAACGCGCTCCAGACGACTTCGGCGAATAGTTCGCGTCGCTTGTTGTCCGGGCGGAAGCAGCTGACGAACTCTCCGAAAGCGGTGCGCAGCGGGGGCGGTGTCTCCTCGCTCGCGAACTTCAAGTCGGTGGGCAGGATGAACATGGCCTGGTAGAGGGCAGGTCGCTCGGTCGCGAACTCCAGGTAGGCGCGGCAGACGGCGCGCAGGGCCGGTCCGGGTTCGGGGGCGGCATGCCGTGCGCGGCGCAGGTGGGCGGCGAGTTCGCTGAAGCCGTCCAGGGCGACGGCGCTCACGATGGCTTCCTTGCCGTTGAAGTGGCTGTACAGCACGGGTTGGCTGTACTCGACGCGTTCAGCCAACCGTCGTGTCGTCACTGCCTCCCAGCCTTCGGTCTCCGCGAGTTCACGCGCGGCCGTGATGATGAGCTGATGACGGTGGGCGCGTTCACGTTCGCGACGCTCGCTGATGGCGGACATGACGGCATTCTAGCAACGCTAGACATCCTGCCAAAGACAGGATAGCGTCACTATCACTTCTAGCGTCGCTAGGTAGCGGCACTGCCACCAGAGGGGAAGCAATCCATGCTCACCAACGTCGCCACCGTGCTCGCCGGATTGATCGGCGCAGGCATCATCTTCATCGGCGCGCGCGCCTTGTGGGCGCCGCGGGCCGCAGTCGGCTTCGGCATCCCCGACACGCCCACCGAGGATCGCAACTTCCAGGCCTGGCTGTCCGTCAAGGCCGTGCGCGACATAGCCTCGGGGCTCTTCGTCTTCATCCTGCTGGTCGGAGCGACACGCCATTTACTGGGCTGGTTCATGCTGGCCGCCGCCGGCATACCCGTCGGCGACGCGCTGATCGTGTTGCGTAGCAACGGACCCAAGGCGGCCGCCTACGGCATCCACGGGGCCACCGCCGTGGTGATGCTGGTGATCAGCGTGCTCTTGCTCGTCGCGTAACCACTTCTGCCAGGAGAACTCGGCGAAGCCCGTGAACGGCGTCTAAAGCGTGCCCAGGCGGGCCGCGAGCGCCCGGGTCAGGTGCCTGATCGACTCGGCGGCGTCGGTGATGCGGCCATCGTCGACCGTCGCCTTGACCATGCTGACGCTGAGCGCGCCGGCGGGGCGCCCGCCCGGGCTGACGATCGCCGCACCGACGCAGATCATGCCGAGTGCGGTTTCCTCGTCGTCGATGGCGTACCCGCGTTGCCGGGTCCGTGCGAGTTCGGCCGTCAGGTCCGGCATGCGGGTGAGGCTGTGCGGGGTCAGGGTGTCGAACACCTCGTCGGCATACCTTGCGGCGAGGTCGGCGCCGGCCAGCGCGGCCAGCAGCGCCTTGCCGCTGGCCGTGCAGTGCGCCGGCAGGCGCAGGCCGATCTCGTAGTGCATCGCGACCGGCCGCAGCCCGGGCCTGGTCCCGACATAGACCACCGTGCGGCCGTCCAGCAGGGACAGCACGATGGTGTCCTCCGGCAGGAGATTCAGCTCCTGATCGACCCGGCGGAACTCGGTGACCAGGTTGGACTGGGCCAGATACGAGCGGCCGAGCGGCACCACCTTCCAGCCGAGCCGGTAGGCGCCGGACGGGGTGCGGGCGAGCAGTCCCGCTTCCACGAGCGTGGCGCACACCGCGAGGCAGCTGCTCTTCGGTGCCCCGATGGCGCGCGCCAGCTCGCTCAGTGTCAGCCCGGCCGGGGCCGCGGACAGCTCTTCGAGCATGCGCGCGGCCCGGGCCACGGCGGGCACCTGGGGCGTTGTCGGGCGGGAAGAGGTGGTCATTTCCACCCGATTCTCGCATCCACGGACTACCGCCGGGCCCGGCGGGCGAGCCCGGCGACCACGACCGTCACGCCCACCGTCACGCCCACCGCGGCGACCAGCACCGGCGCGGTCCGGCGGACCGGCCCCGCGACGGTCCGCTCGGTACCCCCTTCGGCGACGCCGGCGACCGCGGCCGGGAAGGCCGCGCCGGTGGGTTCCGTGGGTTCCGGTGCTTTAACCGGCTCGTCATCGGGCTCGTCGTCGGGCCATGGCCGCGCCGAGAGGTCCGTCCCGTCGACCACGACCGGTCACCGCGCCGCGGGAAAGCGCATGTCCACCCGTGACCCCGACGAGTCGGCCCACCGGGTCGTCACCACCTTGCGGCGGGTGAAGAACCGGATGCCGTCCTCGCCGTACTGGCCGGCGTCGCCGAACAGGGACCGCTTCCAGCCCCCGAACGGGAAGTACGGGATCGGCACCGGGATGGGCACGTTGACCCCGATCATGCCGACCTGCACGGCGTGCTGGAAGCGCCGCGCGGCGACACCGTCGCGGGTGAACACCGACACGCCGTTGCCGTACTCGCCGCCGTTGATGAGCTCGATGGCCTCCTCGAGGGTCGCGACCCGCACCATCACCAGGACCGGTCCGAAGATCTCGTCGGTGTAGACGGACATGTCTGGCCGGACATGGTCGAGCAGGGTGGGCGCGAGGAAGAACCCGTTCTCCCGCCCCGGAACCCGCACACCGCGGCCGTCGACGACGAGGTCCGCGCCGGAATCCGCACCCGCCTGGACGTAGCCGCTGACCCGGCGCAGGTGATCGGCGGTGACCAGCGGTCCCAGGTCGGCGCCGTCGGCCCGCCCGTCGGCGGTCGTGAGCCGCCCGATGCGCTCGACCAGCCGGTCCCGCAACGCGTCCCCGATCTCGCCGACCGCGACCGCGACCGAGACCGCCATGCACCGTTCACCCGCGGAGCCGTAGGCGGCCGAGACCAGCGCGTCGGCGGCCGCGTCGAGATCGGCGTCGGGCAGCACGACGAGGTGATTCTTGGCTCCACCCAACGCTTGCACCCGTTTTCCGTGCTGTGCCGCGGTTTCGTACACCCGCCGCGCCACCGGGGTGGAGCCGACGAAACTGACCGCACTGACATCCGGGTGCGTCAGCAGGGCCTCCACCGCGGGCGCCCCACCGTGGACGACGTTGAGGACACCGGCGGGCAGCCCGGCCCGGACCGCCAGTTCGGCGAGCAGGTTCGACGCGGACGGATCCTTCTCGCTCGGCTTCAGCACGAAGGCGTTGCCGGTGGCGACCGCGATCGGGATCATCCACATCGGCACCATCACCGGGAAGTTGAACGGCGTGATGCCGGCGACGACGCCGAGCGGCTGGCGGATCGAGTAGGTGTCGACCCCGCGCGAGACGTTCTCGCTGAAGTCGCCCTTGAGCAGGTGCGGGATGCCGGCGGCGAACTTCGCCACCTCGAGCCCCGCGTTCACCTCGGCCCGCGCGTCGGCGAGGGTTTTGCCGTGCTCGCCGGTGATCAGCTGCGCCAGGTCGTCGCGGTGGGTTTCGAGCAGGCGGATCAGTTCGAGGATGACCTGCTGCCGGGTGCCCAGGGACTCTTCCTGCCACGCGGCCTGCGCGTCGAGCGCGACCTTCACGGCACGGTCGACGACGGCGGAGTCGCCGAGCGCGACCCGGCCGGTGACCTCCCCGAGCGCGGGATCGTGCACCTCGCCCCAGGACGCGGGCTCGTCGTCGCCGGCGGAGCCGCCGATGTAGTGCTGGATGGTTTTCACGGACTTTCCTTTCACGGCAGCCACCGGTTACCGCACGGTGGCGTTGCTCCCGAATCGGGGCAGGCTGGGGATGTCGGGCGGTTCCGGCCAGTCCTGGCCGGCCGCTTCGTCGATGGCGCGCAGGACGCGCTCCGGGGTGATCGGCTGGTGCCAGACCCGGGCACCCACCTGAGAAAGGGCGTCGTTGACCGCGTTGTGCACGGCCGCGGGTGCCCCGGCGGCGCCCGCCTCACCGGCTCCCTTGACGCCCAGCATGGTGTTCGGGCTGGGCGTTTCGAGGTGCGCGATCCGCAGGTCGGGTAGCTCCGGACCGGTCGGCAGCAGGTAGTCCAGCAGGGTCGAGGTCAGCAGCTGTCCGGTTTCGTCGTAGTACAGCCGCTCGTAGAGCGCACCGCCGATGCCCTGCGCCACGCCGCCCCGGATCTGGCCGTCCACGATGTCCGGGTTGATCAGGACCCCGCAGTCCTCCACACACAGGTAGTCGACCACGTGCACGAGGCCGCTGTCCTCGTCGATTTCGACCACCGCGGCGTGTGCGCCGTTGTTGAAGGTGACGTTGGGACCGCTGTATTCGCCGACCACGGAAAGCCCGATCCGCAGCTCCGGGGGAAGCCGGTTGGTGCGCCAGTGCGCGATCTCGGCGATCTCGGCGACGCTCAGCTCGACGTGCGGCGCCCCACCGACGCGCACCGAACCGTCCTTGATCTCCAGATCCGCGGGGTCGGCCTCGAGCAGGTGCCCGGCGATGGTGAGGATGCGCTGGCGCACCTCACGCGCGGCCGAGGCCGCGGCTCCGCCGCTGACCACCGCCGACCGGCTGGCCCACACCCCGGTGCCGTGCGGGACCACCCGGGTGTCGCCGCTGATCACGCTGATCGTCTCGAACGGCACCCCGAGCTGATCGGCGACCACCTGCGCCGCCGTGGTGTGCAGGCCCTGGCCCTGACCGGGCGTGCCGAGCAGCACGGTCACCGACCCGTCCGGCTCCACCCGGATTTCGACCTGGTCGTGCGCGGTGATCGGAGCGCCCCGCGCGCCGTAGAAGGCGACACCGGGCGCGGTGACCTCCACGAAGCAGGCGAGACCGACGCCCAGCAGACGGCCGCGGGCGCGCGCTTGCGCCTTGCGCTCGGCCAGCGCGGAACCGGCCGGCCCATCGACCGGGGAGCCGAGCATCGCGAGGAGCTTCTCCAGCGACTCCTGGTGTGATCCGCTGTCGTACACGTGCCCGGTGACCGAGGTGTAGGGCAGTTCGGCGGGGCGGATGAGATTGCGCCGCCGGATCTCGGCCGGATCGAGGCCGAGCCGTCGCGCGCTCTCGTCCAGCAGCGCCTCCATGGCCAGGATCGCCGGCGGGTGGCCCACCCCGCGGTAGACCGCCAGCGGCGCCTTGTTCGTGATCGCGACACGCAGATGCCCGCGATAGGCCGGCACCCGGTAGGGGCCGGGCATGATCGTCGCGACCTGGATGCCTTCGGTCACCGCACTGCGCGGGTACACCGAGTACGCGCCGCCGTCACTGTCGATCTCCGAACGCAGGCCGAGGATCGTGCCATCGGCGGCCAGCGCGACCGCGGCGGTGATCCGTTCGTCGCGGGCCTGCGTGTCGGACTGCAGCGATTCGATGCGGTCGGAAATCCACTTGACGGGCCGGCCGAGCAGGATGCTGGCGGCGCAGGTGGCCACCTCGTCCGGGTAGACGTGCGCTTTCATCCCGAACGCGCCGCCCACCTCGTCGGTGATGATCCGTACGTTGCTTTCGCGCAGGCCGAGCAGTTCGGCGTAGGTGGACTGCAGCATGTGGGGCGCCTGCGTGGACAGGCGGGCGGTCAGCGACCGCGACGCGGGGTCGAACTCGGCGACCGCGCCGCGCGGCTCCATCGCCACCGCGGTGTGCCGAGCGGTGCTCAGGCCGACCTCGACGATCTCGGCCGCCCCGGCGAAGGCCGCCGCCACGTCCCCCGTGCCGAACGTCGCCTCGAAGGCCAGATTCGACCCCAGCTCGTCATGCACGAGTGTCGAGCCGGGTTCCAGTGCCACGAGGGGATCGACGAGGGGAGCCAGCTCGGTGTAATCCACCGAAACCAGCTCGGCCGCGTCCTCCGCGATCGCCCGGCTCCGGGCGACCACGATCGCGACCGGCTCGCCGACGTAGCACACCTTCCCGGTCGCCAGCGGCCGCTGATCACCGCTGGCCAGCCCCGGCCAGTCCAGCAATCCCTTCCAGGAGCCGCAGATCCGGTTGAGCTCGTCGGCGGTGAACACCGCGACCACCCCGGTGGCCCGTCGTGCCTCCGCCGTGTCGAGCGCGCTGATCACAGCGTGCGCCACCGGGGAGCGCACAAAGGCCGCGTGCAGACAACGGGTGGGGGTGGCATCGTCGGTGTAGCGGCCGCGCCCGAGCAGGATGTGTGGGTCCTCGACGCGCTTGACGCGGCGCCCGACCCAGCCTTCGGTGAGGTCCTTCTTCGCGCTGTTCACGCGCCCACCTCACGCGACTCGGCGGCATACTCGGCGACCGCGTCCACAATGGACTGATAGCCGGTGCAGCGGCAGATGTTGCCGGACAGCCGTTCCCGCACCTCGTCCCGGGACAGCCCCGGGTTCTCCTCGACCGCCGTCACGGCCGCGATGAGGAACCCGGGCGTGCAGAAACCGCATTGCAGCGCCTGGTGCCGCCAGAACTTCTCTTGCAACGGATGCAGTGCCGAACCGTCGCCGGCGAGCCCTTCGACGGTCTCGACCGTGGCGCCGTCGGCCTGCACCGCCAGGGTGAGGCAGCCACGCACCGGCCGCCCGTCGAGCCGGACCGTGCAGGCCCCGCACACGCCCTGCTCGCAGCCCAGATGCGTACCGGTCAGGCCGAGTTCGTGCCGGAGGAAGTCGGCCAGCGTGGTCCGGGGCGTGACCCGCGCGGTCTCGGGCCGGCCGTTGACGGTGAGCGAAACCGGGGCGGGTTCGGTGGCGTCACGCACGGACGGTCTCCTTCGCGGTCTGGGCACGGGCCTCGGTCAGCGACCGGGCGACGAGGCGGATGCCGGCGCGGCGACGGTAGGTGGCCGAGCCGTGCAGGTCGCCGATGATCTCGATGCCGTCGAACGAATGCCGGGCGGCCTCCGCCAGCGTCGCGTCGTCGAGCGAGCGGCCGAGCAGGATCTCCTCGGCCGCCGTGGCGCGTCGTGGCGTTCCCGCGACACCGAACACGGCGATCCGCGCGTCGCGGCACCGCCCGTCGGGGTCGGTGTCGAGCACCGAGATGACTCCGGCGAGCGCGAAGTCACCGGTGCGCCGCGCGATCTCACGAATCGACCAGCCTGCCGTGTGCGGCAGCTCGGGCAGCTCGATGCCGGCGACCACCTCGCCGTCGTCCAGGGCGGTGGTGTACGGGCCGACGAAGAAGTCTCTGGCGGCGATGCGGCGCCGGCGGCGGGCACCGGCCACCCGCACCGATCCGTCGAGCGCGAGCAGCAACGCCGGCACCTCGGCGGCCGGGTCGGCATGCGCGACGGACCCGCAGACGGTGCCACGCGTGCGGATCTCGACGTGCCCGACCTGCGCCAGGCACGCGGGAATCAAGGGATGCCGTCCGACGGTCTCGCGATCGGTTTCGAGGGCGCGCGCGGTGACCGCGGCCGAGACGACCAGGCCGTCGGTAGCGCGGAAAGCGTGTCCGGTCAGGTCTTTCGCCCCGGTGATGTCGACCAGGACGGCCGGCGCGGACATCCGCAGTGCCATCACGGGCAGGAGACTTTGCCCACCGCCGAGCACACGTGCGTCGGGGCCGTACTCCGCGAGCACGCCGACCACGTCGTCGAGTGACTCTGCCCGGTGATAGGCGAAGGCGGGCAACTTCACCTGCGCGCCCTCCCTTCGCTGTTCGAGATACCGAACGATGTTCTGTTTCCAGAACAGTCTCTGGCGTCGCGGGCGCACTGTCAAGGTTGCCGCGCTTTCGTCAGCGTGAGCGCCACGACGGTGCCGGAAGACCGCGGACGGGTTGAAAGCGTTTTCCGGTCAGACTGTCCGATCACGTCCGGCTGCGTGCCTGGCTCGCGGGCCAGGCCGAATCGTTCGCCCCCTGCCCGGCGCTTTCTCGGGACCCGCGGCCCCGAAACCCGCCTATGTTCGGGCCGGTCTCGGGGCCGGAACGGCCAGGAGGACCACGGCGGACGCGGCCATGGTGCCGGCCAGCATCAGAAACGCGGCCGCCGTGCCGCCGGTCGCGGTCTCCAGCCAGCCCACCAGGTAGGTCCCGAGAAACCCACCCAGACCACCGGCCGAGTTCACCAGCGCGACCGCGATGCCCGCGGTGCGCCGCGGCAACAACTCCGAGATCATCGCGAAAAACGGGCCATACGGTGCATACAGCGCGACAGCGGCGATGATCAGCAAGGTGAAGGACACCCAGAACCGCTCTTTGCCGACCAGGTAGGAGGCATAGAACGCGACCGCCCCGCCGAGCAGCCACGGCCAGACGAAGGAGCGCCGACGGCCCGATCGATCAGAACTCCGCGAGTTGAACAGCATCGCCACCACGGCGAAGGCGTACGGTACCGCGGACAACAGCCCGGTGGCGCCGATTCCGGCCGAGGAACCGGCCTTGACGATCGACGGCAGCCAGAACACGAAGCCGTAGACACCGACGCTCCACAACAGATACTGCAGGGACAGGACGAGCACCGCGCGGGACTTCACCGCTTCCAGTACCGGCCGCCCGGACTTCGCCGCGGTGACCAGTTCCGCCTGCTCCGCCTTGATCGCCGACTCGACGGCGTCCCGCTCGCGCGGGTCCAGCCAGGCGACTTCGGCGGGCCGGTCCCGCACCTGGGACCGGAAACAGAAGGCCCAGATCAGCGCGGGCAAGCCCTCGATGACGAACATTCCACGCCAGGAGGTCGCCTGGACCAGAAAGCCCGATGCGGCCGACAGCCACAGCACGGTGACCGGGTTGCCGAGGATGAGGAATGCGTTGGCCCGCCCGCGTTCGGGCCTGGTGAACCAGCGCGCGAGCAGCACCACCAGCGCCGGCAGCACGGCCGCTTCGACCGCGCCGAGCAGAAAGCGGACCACGATGAGCACGGCGACCGAACTCAGCAGGCCCTGCAGGGTCGCGAGCACGCCCCAGGCGAGCACCGAGTAGAAGATCAGGCTGCGGACGCTGCGGTGTTCGGCGTAGATCACGCCCGGCACCTGCAACAGGAAATAGCCAAGGAAGAACGAGGCGCCGATCAGGCCCGAGGTGGCACTGGTCAGGTGCAGGTCGTGGCTCATGCCACCGGCCGTGGCGATCGAGAAGTTCGACCTGTCGAGGTAAGCGATGCTATAGGTGACGAACACGATCGGGATCAGCCGCGTCCAGCGCTGTCTGCCGAGGATCGCGGTGCCGGTCTGCTCGACGGTGCCCATCCGACTGACCTCCTGTCGACGTCGACACAAGGGACTTCTTGTCCGTAACACGGAAAAGGCTTCCACAATACGGTGAGGTTGAAGTTTGGGCGGCAGCTGGTGCCACGTCAAGGGTCACCATGGCGGACATGCGGAACACCATTCTCGTGGTGACTGTGCGAGAAAGAATCCCGAGACGGACTACGGGTCTCGCGGCACCGGTATGCGGCTCACTGAGGGAAATGGGCCGTTTGTGAGAATTGAAGTCACGGCCGACCGTGGCGCGGATCCGTGGTCACCGCACCGCTGTGGCTCGGTTGACCTACAGAAGCCGCGGTGAATTCGGTGCGTGGTCAAGTCCGCGAAGGAACCGGCATCGTGTGCGAGGTCGCCGCCGCGGCCGCGGCGTAGTGGATGGCCCGCGGCACCGGAGTCCGCCGCGCCACCAGCGTGCCGAGCGCGATCCCCGCCGCGGAGAAGACCGCCAGCGCTATCGAGCACCGCGAGAACCCGGCGGCCAGCGCGGCGGCCGGGGCACCACCGGTCGCGGCGTGCTTCGCACTCACCGCGGCATAGATTCCGGCGACGACCGCGGTGAGCACCGCCCCGCCGACGTAGCGCGCCATATTCGAAATACCCGACGCGGAACCGATCTCCTCCGGTGACACCGAAGCGGTCGCGATCGACGACGACGGCCCGTTCGACAACCCGAGGCCGATGGCGACCGCGAGCAGGGCGGGCAGGAAAACCCAGTACGACCACGACGGCCGCACGGCAGCGAGGAACCCGAAACCGGCGGTCATGAACACGAATCCGGTCACGATCACCGGCCGGGCACCGAACCGGTGCGACAGCGGGGTGACCGCCGGGGCGACCAGGACGACGACCGCCGCCACCGGCAGGGTCGCCAGCCCGGCCACCAGGCTGCTCATCCAGAAGGTGGCCGGATCCTGGAAGTACAGGCTGATCAACAGTGACAGGCCGGCGATCGCGCCCGCACCGATGAGGATCGCGAGCGTGGAACCGACGAGCAACGCGTTACGCAGCAGGCGAAGGTCCACCAGCGGGGCCGGGATCCGGCGTTCGACCAGCACGAACCCGACCGCCGCCAGCGCCGTGATCACCAGGCACACCAAGGTGGGCACGGACAGCCAGCCCCACGAGGAAGCCTTCGTCACGGCGAACACGAAGGGGACCAGAACGGCGGCGACCAGCACGGTGCCGGCGAAGTCGATCGACCGCGACCGCGTCGGGTCGCGCGATTCGGGAACGGTCCGCCATGTCCACGGGATGCACACCGCGGCGATCACGGCGTCGATCCAGAACAGACCCTGCCACCCCGTGCTCTGGTTGAGTACGCCACCCAGCACGGGACCGGCCGCCGCTCCGGCCGCCGCGGCCGCGCCCCACAGTGCCACGGAACGCATCTGCGCGGGCCCCGTTGTGCCGCTGGACAGCAAGCTCAGGCCGGATGCCACGATGGACGCCCCCGCCGCGCCCTGGATCACCCGGCCCAGGACGACCATCCAGCCCGTCGTGGCCAGGGCGATGAACACGCACGACACGACGAACAGCCCGAGACCGTAGACGAACATCCTGCGCCGTCCGAAAACGTCGCCGAGCGCTCCCCAGGTGACGATCGTCGCGGCGCCCACCAGCAGGTAGCCGGTGACGGCCCACTGCAGCTCGTCCAGCGAGGCGCCGAGCTCGGTCGCGATCGAGGGCAGCAGGATGCTCACCGCCGAGGTGTTGACGTTGACCACGAAGGTCGACAAGCACGCGGTCCCCAGCACCCCGCTGGCCCTTGCGGCTTGGCTCATCAACGGCCTCCTCGGATGATCGGCACGTGCCCATCCGACCCGGCACCGGGCCCCCGGCACCTCACCTCTTCCGGGTTAAGCGCGGGTGCAGCTGGTCCGGACCAAGGACCTCCGCCCGACGGGTGCGGAGCGGGCCGGTCTTCGGCCGGGAGCCGGGGTGCGGCGGATCGGGCTAGGTGTGTGCTGGTGCTTCGGCGGTGGGCTTGCCGAGCAGAGTCGCGAGCGCCATGACGAGCACACCGATGGCCACGCCGCACAACGTCCACAGCACCCGGTAGCCCTCGGCGGCATAGTCGGAGGGCTGCGGAAGGTCGATCAGGATCAGCACTCCCGCGGCGATGGCCGCGCAGTAGAGCGCGTAGTTCCAGAAGCGAATCGCCACAGCGTGCATCAACACGACGAGCGCGACCACTTCGAGTCCGCGCTCGATCACGAACAGGCGGAGTCCGTGTTCACCGGCTGACACCAGTAGCAGCAGCGCGGCTGCGGTGGCGCCGATCAGCGCTCCGGCCACGCGCTGCGCGGAGACGAGCGTGGCCTGCTCGAGACTCGGCTTCATCGCGACCAAGGCCGCGATAGGCAGCCAATAGCCGTGCGGCAGGTTCAGTCCGAACGCGACCGCGACGGTGCCGGCTATGGTCAGAGCGCGGATCACCGCGAACATGACCAGCGAGCGGGTCAGTTTCCGCCGCGAGGTGTCACCGGGCAGTTCCGCGACCGGCTGGGGCCGGTCCTCGCGCCCGCGGATCAGCCACGCGATGAACGTCACCACGATCCACAGCGCGACCCCGCCGGCCCATGCGAGTACCTGAGCCCAGGTGTAGCTGGTGATGCGGGCGTAATGCTGGAAGCTGAAAGCAATCCCGAGAGCGACGATGAACCAGATGTTCAGGAGCAGTGCCGTAACGAACCTGCGTACGCCGAACGCGACCGCCAGGCCGGCCACCAGCGTGACCCCAACAGCCGCCAGCACCAGCCAGCCCCAGGCGACTCCCGCGATGCCGAATCCCAGCGCGGTCACCGCCGCTCCGGCCAGGCCGAAGACGGTGACATGGGATGCGCGGCCGCCGAAGCCCCCTCCCGGGTCGTCCAGCCACGCGAACAGCAAGCCGAACAACGCGCTGAGAAGATACTGCTCGTACCCTATCGCCCAGAAAACCACCAGCGGCACCAGTGCGACGTCCAGGAACAGCACAGCCCGCGGCCAGTTGATCCCCGCGGGGTCGACCTCGAACATCTTCGACCGCAAGGTCCTTACCTGCTCGCGGCGGGGACCGGATAGTCCTCCACTTGAATCCACCATGGCTGCGCCTCGGTCGCCAAGCTTGCGTCTCCGAATTTCACCGGGATTGCCGTGACGCGACCGGTAGGCACCCGGTCACGGATGACACGTCCGTTGGTCGTGCGGGGAACGAGCGATCACTTCGCCAGCATCTTCCGCGCCCGGTGCGGCGGCTAGGGCCGAACGAACCCATTGCCGGGGCCGGGAGGTACCGCGGCGCGCCCACTGGTTGTCACCGACGACATGCCGCGCACCATCATCCGGCGCCGCACCCGCGGCGAATCCGTCGAGTCGAGTCGCACGGACCCGATCGCCAACGGTGATCGCCGACATCCTGTGCGATTGCCCAGCCCCGCGACTCGGCTTGTGTAATCGGGTCTGTTCAGATTTGATCCTGACTGTTTTCACCGGCTCCGGAGACTCGACGTCGGCGCCTGATGATCGCGGTGATCAGAAATACCACGGTGAGACCCGCCAGAACGGTTGCGACAATGGTGACCGGTGAAAGCGCCGACCCTGAAGGTGCGCCGCATTCCGGAACGGGCTGCGAAGGTGCCGAGTAGGGCCACCGAGGTGTCCAGCCGATCGTCTTGCCGGGTTGGGTGGGGTCGGCCACCAGGTACCACCGGTAGCGCGGCACCCCGGACGAGTCGTACACGTTGTCGGCGTTCAGCCAGCAAAACACCGAGATCCCGGTCGCGGGGCTGAACCGGGTGACCGTTTGCGGTGTTCCCGCCCGCCAGCACGGTTTCGGCCGAAGGACTGCGTCGCCGACGACGTCCGGCGCGGCGTGGACCCGTTGCGGCGCCGCTGTGCCAGGTCCGGGCCAGTCGAGGGCCAGGCACTCCTCGGGGTCGACGTACAAGCCCGTGCCCGTGCCGGTGGGCTCCTGATGCGGGAACAAGTACGGAACGAGCGCGATTACCGCCGCGATGATCGTGACAATCGCCGGCACCAACAAGAACGGATCCCGGTACCACCGGCCGGCCGGCGCGTTGCCGATGGTGATATCGCCATCGACACTCCCTACCTGCACGACCGGACCATCGATGTTCGCCGCGTCGTTGCGGACTCGATCGGCGCCCCCGTCCGGCACCCGATCCTCGTCGGCCATAGCACAACGTTACCGGTCGGATACCGTGTCGCAACCCCCGAATCCGGTTTCCGTTCCACGATTTTTCCGCCCGGTCGCCGAATTCCCCGGAACAGCCGCAGTATGCGAACCGCCAATAGCAGGAAACGAATTTCCCGTTTCATTGTGAACGTGCATGGGAGGTCACCGGAAGCGAAAATCCGGAAGGCGTGACCCCGTGCTGCCCTTCGGGTCGGTGAGCTCGCCGAGGGTTTCGATGACCCGCATCGGGCTCAGCGCGTTGGTGACCATCACTTCGAGACGGTTGTTCCCTCGGAGACCGTTGTGTTCTCGGCGACAGAGCTCATGACCGCCCCTGAAGTGGCGGCGCCGCCTCGACGTCTGCTCCAGCGTGAGGCGGTTCAAGGCCGTAGAGCGACTCGGCGTTGGCGTGCGCGATCTTCTGTTGATCATCCCGGCTGGGAAGCGTGCGCAGGAAGTCTTCGATGGTCGCCGCGTCGACACGGTGGAAGGGATAGTCCCCCGAGAACAGGATGCGATCGACGCTGGTGTAGTCCAGCGCATGTCGGAGCAGGCGCGGGGCCAGCATGCCGCTGGTCGCGATGTGGATGTTGGTCGCGAAGTACTCGGCGACCCGACGCTCGAGATGGGTGGCGATATTGGACAGGCCGTCGATGCGGTCGAGCGCGAACAGCAGCATCTCGCCCCAGTGGCCGAGGACGATCTGCAGGTCCGGGTGGCGGTCGAAGGTGCCGCGCAGGACAAGGCGCAGCGCCGCGATTCCTGCCTCGATATGCCATCCCCAGCCGAAGGTGGCCAGCGCGAGGTCGGTGGTCGGGTCGAACCCGCGGTAGGACGCGTCTCGGACCGCGTTCGGCGGAATCTGAGGATGGAGGAACACCGGTCGCCCCAAGCCGGCGGCGGCGCCGAGCAGATCGTCGTAGCCGGGGTCATCGAGCGGGCGGTCGCCGCTGCGGCCGTAGGACATGATCCCCACGTGACCGGGCGCGTTCGCGGTCCGGTGGAGCTCGGCCATCGCCGCGTCGGGGTCCGACATCGGCAACGTCGTCATTGCCCGCAGCCGGGTCGGAAAGCGACTCACGGCCTCACTGGCGCGGTCGTTCGCGTCGCGGCACAGCGCGACCGCCTCACGGGCCGGAAGCCCGTGGGTCCCCGGCGGCGCGATCGAGATGATCTGGACGTCGATGCCCGCCGCGTCCATCGCCTCGATTCGTCGCTCGCCGATGTCGAGCAGGCGCGCCGGAATGTCCCCCCGGTCGTTCCACGCCACGCTTTCGTCTCTTTCGCCGGTCGGCCGCGCTCGCAGCGCCCGGTCGATTTCCGTGGTGGTCCAGTGCTCCTCGATGGCGATGACCCGCATGCACCACGCTCCTATTGGCTCATGTTCTGTTGAGCGACTCTAGCAGGTTGGCTCAACGCCTGTAGAGTCAATTGGGTGACCGAACCGAAGACACGAGCGGCGAGACGCGCCGCCACCGCGCAGCGAATCCTCGAAGCCGCTCAGGTCGAGTTCGGCGAGCACGGGCTCGAGGGGGCGACCGTGCGCGCCATTGCGCAGCGGGCCGGGGTCGACCCCTCCCTTGTCATCCAGCACTACGGCTCCAAGAACGATCTCTTCGCCATCGCGGTCCAGTTTCACCCCGAAAGCAGCGATGACGACGTCGCCGGACACCTCTTCGACGTCCTTGACGTCCGTCTGAACGAGCTTCCGCCCGAAACACGCGCCCTCGTGCGGTCGATGCTCACCGCACCGGAAGCGACGAAAGCAATGCGAGACTTCCTCGACGAACGGGCCGCCAACCTCGCGCGCGTGCTGGACGGCGACGATGTCGACCTACGAGCGGCACTGACCGTCAGCAGCATCCTCGGTCTCACCATCGCGCGGCACTTCCTCGCACTCGACGCGCTGACCGAGATCTCCGAGGCACAAATCGAAACAACCGTCCGACCATGGCTCACCGCGGCCCTCGGCGACGACGTCACCCCGCCGTCCTCCCCTTGATTCCTGAAGGGACTTGATTCCTGAAGGGGCTTGGGGCCATGTCGGGCCACCGGCCGCGCACCGACGCGCAGCCTGCGGCTGCCCGGTCGCTGGGCCTCGACCACTATCAGGGCAGCAGAATGACCTTGCCGAGCTTGCCCGGCTCGGCCAATCGGGCGTAGGCGTCCGCGAAGCGGGCGAGCGGGAAGGCCGCGTCGACGGGTACCCGCAACCGCCCCTGCGCCAGCAGAGGCACCACGGACGTCCGCACGGTGGCGGCGAGGAGCACCTTCTCGGCGTGTGAGCGCCCACGGATGGTGGTGCCGATCAACTGGGCACGCGCGATCATGAGATCGAACATCCGCAGCGGCGCCGTGGCGCCGGCCTGGACGCCAACGACGAGGACCTTGCCCCGGCTGCGGAGCAGTGCGACCCGCCGCAGGCAGTCCTCGCCGCCGACCAGTTCCACGATCACGTCGTACGGCGCGTGCGCGGCTTCCCGATCGGGAGTCACGACGTCTACGCGGCCATCCGGGGCGAGTGCCTGCACGCGGTCATGGAGTTCGGGCCGACGCACGCTGGCCACGGTGTGCGCCCCGGACACCGCGGCGACCTGAACCATGGCCGTGCCGACCCCGCCCGCCGCTCCACTGACCAGCACCCGGTCGCCGGCCCGGACCCCGGCCTGGGTGACCAGGGCATCCCAGGCGGTGCTGAACGTCTCCGGGAAACCGGCGGCCTCCTCCCACGGCAGGCCCTCCGGCACCGGCAGGAGAAGGTCGACGGGGACCATGATCCGCTCGGCGTGGCCGCCGCCGCCGACCAAGGCCATCACCCGGTCCCCGGGCACAACTCCCAGGACACCGGGTCCGATCTGCTCGACCTCTCCGGCGACCTCCAGGCCGGGCACGTCGGCCGGCCATCCCGGTGGCGCCGGATACTCTCCCCGTGCCTGCTGCAAGTCGGCGGCGTTGAGTCCGGCGGCCCGCACCCGGACCACCACGGTGCCCGGTTCCGGGACCGGCTTTGGACGCTGCTCCAGCCGGAAAGTCCCATGGGAATCGATCACTACGGTTTGCATGATCGCACGGTATGCCGTGCAGTGCGGTTGCTCGACCAGGAGTGAGCGTGCCCGGCGATCTTCAGCGGCCCGCCGCGGGCAGCCAGCCGCGGTGCAGCGCCAGTGACAGCTCGTGCGCACCGGAGTTGCGGATGTTGTCCTCGTCGTGCAGATAGCCCTCGGTGGTGGACAACGCCGCGTGGCCCAGATCGCGCTGGACCTGGCGCGGCGGCACGCCGCGTTCGATCGCGTGCGTGGCGTAGGAGTGGCGCGCCGAATGCGGGTGAATGGTGTCCCGCAGCGGTTCCAGGTGGGTGGCGATGAAATCCGCCTGCGCGGTCATCAGCAGGTTCCGCAGCCAGCCGGCCCGCGGCGGCGGCGCGTCGAGCGCGGGGGCGAACGTCGCGCACAGTCGGCGGAGTAACGCCGTGACGTGCGAGACGTGCACGCCCGCGCCGGTGCTGGTGACGAACAACGGCGGGGATGGCGCGATCCCCACCTGCCCGCGAACCGCGGGAACGGCGGGCGCGACACGCTCGGCCAGGTAGGCCTCCACCGCGTCGGCCACCGGCGCGGTCAGTGCCACCTCGCGGTCCTTGGCGCCCTTGCCGTGCACGCGCAACACACCGATGTCACCGGAAGCGACGCGACGGTAGTCCGCCACGGTGGTACCGACCAGTTCCTCGGCCCGCACCCCGGTACCGATCAGGACCTCCACCATGGCACGGTCACGACTGCCGTTCCGGGAACGCTCGGCCAGCAGATGAGCGGCCAGCAGGAGCGCCCGGCAGGCCTCGAACGACCAGCGCGCGGTGGCCGAGGGTGTGCCGCCGGCCCGGTTGAGATGCTGAGTCTTCCGGTCGACGAGCGCGGCCGGGTTGTGCTCGGCCAGTCCTTCCCGCTGCAGGTACTTGCGGTAGAAAGCGGACACCGCCGACAACATCCGGCCCCGGGTCGCGTCGCTGTAGCCGGCCCGGGCCAGTTCGTCCAGCCACCGCTCGACGTGCTCGACACGCACGTCGCCGAACGAGGAAAACCCGTTGCGCAGGCACCACGGCAGCCACTCCAGCCCGGTCGGCTCACCGCGGCGGGCCCGGCCACGACGCCGCCCCGGGTCGGGCGCGACGTAACCGGGCACCCACTCCAGCGGGATCCCGAGGTCCGTGGCATACGCCAGGCGCGTGTTGAGCGAGGCGTAGATCCGCAGAAACTCGGCGAAACGCTCCTGCCCGGTCTTGCCGCGGTCCGCCGGTGGCACCAGGGCCAGTGTCACGGCCACATCCCCCTCTTCGCTCGTGTCCGCTCCCCTTGTAGCGGACACGGCTTCCCCGCGCCACCGCCTGGCACCGGAGTGTCCGATGCCAGGCGGTGATATTTACGACCGGATATTTACGACCGGCCCCTACCGCCGTGCTCAACGATCATCGTCGTCGTCGACGATCTCGGCGTCCACCACGTTCTCGCCCTCGCGCTTGCCCGACGAGCTCTCCCCCGATGACTCGCCGCCGCCCGGCGGCGGCCCGGCCGACCTGCCCGCCGAGTCCGCGTAGATGGCCTGACCCATCGCTTGTGCCTCGGACGCGAGCTTTTCCGTCGCCGACCGAATGGCCGCCGCGTCGGTGCCCTTGAGCGCGTCCTTGACGCCACCCAGCGCGTCCTCGACTTTCCGCCGGGTGTCCGCGCCGACCTTGTCGCCGTATTCGGCCAGTTGCTTCTCCATCTGGTAGGCGAGCGTCTCGGCCTCGTTGCGGGTTTCCGCCTCCTCACGACGCTTGCGGTCCTCCTCGGCGTGCGCCTCGGCATCCCGCACCATCCGTTCGATGTCCTCCTTCGGCAGCGCGGAGCCACCGGTGATCCGGATGGACTGCTCCTTGCCCGTACCCAGATCCCGTGCCGAAACGTGCACGATGCCGTTGGCGTCGAGGTCGAAGGTGACCTCGATCTGCGGGATGCCCCGCGGCGCCGGGGGGATGCCGGTCAGGTCGAAACTGCCGAGCTTCTTGTTGTGCGCGGCGATTTCCCGCTCGCCCTGGAACACCTGGATCTGCACCGAGGGCTGGTTGTCGTCGGCCGTGGTGAAGGTCTCCGAGCGTTTCGTGGGAATGGTGGTGTTGCGCTCGATGAGCTTGGTGAACACCCCGCCCTTGGTTTCGATGCCCAGCGACAGCGGGGTCACGTCCAGCAGCAGGACGTCCTTGACCTCACCCTTGAGCACACCGGCCTGCAACGCCGCGCCGACCGCGACCACTTCGTCGGGGTTGACGCCCTTGTGCGGGTCCTTCCCGGTCAGTTCCTTGACCAGGTCGGACACCGCGGGCATCCGGGTGGACCCACCGACCAGGACCACATGGTCGATGTCGCCCACGCGCAGGTCCACATCGCGCAGCACGGCCTCGAACGGTTTGCGGCAGCGCTCCAGCAGGTCGTTGGTGATCCGCTGGAACTCGGCGCGGGACAGCGTCTCGTCCAGGAACAGCGGGTTCTTGTCCGCGTCGACGGTGATGTAGGGCAGGTTGACGGTGGTCTGCGAGGCCGCGGACAACTCGATCTTCGCCTTCTCCGCTGCCTCGTTCACCCGCTGCAGGGCCATCCGGTCCTTGGTCAGGTCGATGCCGCTGGACGCCTTGAACTTCTCCACCAGCCAGTCCACGACCCGCTGGTCCCAGTCGTCACCACCGAGGTGGTTGTCACCGCTGGTCGCGCGCACCTCCACCAGGCCCTCGCCGACATCGAGCAGCGACACGTCGAAGGTGCCGCCACCGAGGTCGAAGACCAGGATGGTCTGTTCCTTCTCGCCCTTGTCCAGACCATAGGCCAGCGCCGCCGCGGTGGGCTCGTTGACGATCCGCAGCACGTTGAGCCCGGCGATCTGCCCGGCCTCCTTGGTGGCCTGCCGCTGCGCGTCCTCGAAGTAAGCCGGTGTGGTGATGACCGCGTCGGTGATCTCCTCGCCGAGGTAGGCCTCGGCGTCCCGCTTGAGCTTCATCAGCACCCGCGCACTGATCTCCTGCGCGGTGTACCGCCGGCCGTCGATGTCCGGGCTCGTCCAGTCGCTGCCCATGTGCCGCTTGACCGACCGGATCGTCCGGTTCACGTTGGTGACGGCCTGGTTCTTCGCGGGTTGCCCCACCAGCAGTTCACCGGTCTTGGCGAAGGCCACCACCGACGGCGTCGTCCGGGCGCCCTCCGAGTTGGCGACCACCGTCGGCTCGCCGCCCTCGAGGACCGCCACCACCGAATTCGTCGTACCAAGGTCAATACCGACAGCACGAGCCATCATGCACCTCCTCCTGAGGAAGGATCGCCATTCCGGCCGTGACCCGACGTTGAGCCGTCCCGGCTCAGAATTCCTGTTATGAGAACGCGCGCACCCGCCGGCACTGTTCCCGCCTGTCACCCGGGACAGCGCGCTGACGTGGAGAAACGGCGCGTCACGCTCGGTAGGGTCCGGTTCTCCGTCCCCATCACGCACTGGTTCCGTGCTCGCCTCAACCACGATAATTCGCGCAGTCGTTCACTGCCGGGTCCAGGCCGAGCGGAGGGAATTCCGGACCAGGAATGTCAGAAGTAGCCGGAGAAGTCCTGGGTGATCCAACGATCGGGACGAATGGTGAACAACACGGAGTCGCTGCCCTCCATCTGGTCCGCGAAGGCGCGACCGCCCTCGGGGCCGAGGTAGCGAACGGCGATCGCCTCCCGCGTTTCCCGCGGGACGGGAGTGGTGGTGCCGACCACGGTGCCTTCGACGACGACGTACTGGTACGGCAGCTGTTCACGCTGGACGGTCACGGTGACCACGCCGGCCTCCTCCATGAGCCGCGCCTTGCGACGCCCGGCGGCGGTGCTGATCCTGATCTGCCCCCCGGGGGTGTAGTCGTACCAGACCGGGACGGCGACGGGCGGGCGTCCATCGGTGGCCGCGACCGACAGCACGGCGACGTGGCTGTCCGCGAGGAACTCCTGACGCTCGGCTTCGGTGAATGACTTCGCCATACGAGATCTCCGTTTCCGTTCTTTTCTTTCCGTAGCAGGGGATGTCCGGGCCGGCCACTGGGCGCGTGGACGGCCGCGGCGAGTTCGAGGAGGCGCGTATATATTTTCGGACTGTGGGTCCACAACACTCTAGCAGAATTCCGGACCACGAGTCCGAAACTGGTACCGCGCGACGGGGCCGCCCGCCGGTTCCGCCGGAACTGGTGCTCGCCGCCGCCGACGGGCTCTTCGCCGACACCGACTCCCCGCACACGGTCTCGATGGACGCCATCGCCGTCGCGGCCGGCGTGGGGAAGGGAACCCTGTTCCGAGCCTTCGGCAACCGTGACGGGCTGCTCGACGCACTGTGGGCCGCGAAGCTGACCACCCTGCGCGAGGCAGTGGAGGCGGGGGAAGCGCCGCTGGGACCCGGGGCACCGGCACGCGAGCGGGTCATCGCGTTCCTCGACGCGCTGCTGACGTTCAAGCTGGAGAACCGCCAGCTGATCCGCGCGCGCGAGATGGCCTCCACCGGAGTACGGAAGTCAGAGCACTACCGGTGGATGCAGGGTCTCCTGGAGCAGCTGCTCGAAGATGCCGCGCCCGAGACGGAGGACGCCGGATACGCTGCCGGAGTCCTGCTTTCGGCGCTGCACATCGACCTCATCGAGGAACTGCTCGCCGCGGGGCGCTCGCCACGAGAGATCCGCCGCGCACAGGCCGCACTCGCGAGAGCGGTCATGAACGACACCCAGCACGACTAGACCCGCCGAGCAGCGCAGTGTTCGTCGCGGCTCGTCCCGGCCGCCGCGGGCCGGACGGCGCGGTCTCTCGCGGCGATCGTCCGAGGCGGGCAGCGGCGGTTGCGGTCCACGGGCGAGAGTGCTAAGGCGGAATTAGCACTCAACGCGTGTGAGTGCCAGACAGGTAATGGATGCCTGCCATCATGGCCGGGCCGGTCGGACTCCTCGGCTGTCACAGGCTGGTCCGGCGACATGGTGTGGACGCGAGTTCAGGTGAGAGGACGACGCGATGGCCAAGATATTGGCGTTCCAGGAGGATGCACGCCGCGGCTTGGAACGCGGCCTGAACGTCCTCGCCGACGCGGTAAGGGTGACGTTGGGCCCGCGTGGCCGCAACGTCGTACTGGACAAGAAGTGGGGTGCGCCGACGATCACGAACGACGGCGTCTCCATCGCCAAGGAGATCGAGCTCGAGGACCCGTGGGAGAAGATCGGGGCCGAGCTCGTCAAGGAAGTTGCCAAGAAGACCGACGACGTGGCCGGTGACGGC
>DASSAD010000093.1:0-7399 GCA_035685725.1 Amycolatopsis sp.
GAACCTCCCGCCGATGTGCGGAACCATCAGAGGTTCGGCGGGTTCGATGGTATTGGTCGAGATCGCTCGCGGGGTCTCCGGGTCGAATGCCGGGAATGACGCGAACTCGTCCCGCGATCCGGCCCAGCTCAAGTCGCGGACAGTCTGCGGCCTCTCGACCGCTTGGCCAGGCAGTACTCCCCATCCGTTGTTTCGCCGCCGGCTCGGCTGGGAGGTGGGAAACAGGCAATCCGCTCGCTGCGCGCGTGCTCGCGGAGATTCGATGATTCCTTGAATCGCGGGAAAGGCGTGGCGTATCTCGTCGAGGAGGTGGGGCAATCGGGACATCGCGTCGGTGGTGAGCGTGGGCGATTTCGCGCTACTATGCCGCCCCCGCCAATATTTCACGCGGCAGGAGATCCTGCAGGAAGTGCAGGGAACTGATTTAGATGTGCATTCGGCGTTTTGGTTGCGCATTATGTGAGCAGTGAGCCAGGTGCGTGAGCAGCTACTTGGTTTCCGGTCACTTCCTGTGATTCTCGATGCGTTGTCGGGCACAAGAGTAATCGGGCCTGGATCGTGCCGGGCTCGGACGATTGCGGCGGCTATCGGGGGCGGGTGAGCGTGTCGAAGGCTTGCTCGATCAGGCCGGGCAGTTCGGGGGTGTCGTCGTTCTCGACCCAGGTCAGGATGGCGGTGGTTGTCGCGGCCAGGCAGGCCGCGACGGTCACCTTGTCCTGGGAGCCGGGGCGCGGGTCGCGCTGGCCCTCGCCGAGGACGTCGAGGATGAGCTGTTGCGTGGCCATCTGGTCTGCCCAGAGGCGCTCGCGCAGCGTGGTAGATCTGCCCGAGGCCGTCGACCAGTGCCGCGCGGATGCGGTCGATGATCGGCCATGAGGTCGGGGTCTGGGCGATGACGTTGGCGATCAGGGGGTCGTAGCTGTCGGACAGGGCCACGTCTTCCCTGGTGGGGAAGTAGCCCCAGCCGACTGGCGCCGATGTCTGTGCTGGTCGAAAACCCTGCTACTGACTGTGACTGGCGTTTCACCCGGCTTGCTGCCCGATAAGGGTGATGGTCCTGATGAAGTCCATCACCAAAGTCACCTCGCCCTGGACGTGCGGGAGTCAGTCCGCGAGGAGCTCGACTTCCTTCTCGCGGTCGGTCATCGGCAATAGCCGCAGGGCGGCGACAACATGGATGACGGCGAGGTAGGTGAAGCGGGCCAGTATGAGCCTTCAGGGAGACGATAACGATGGCGTTGATCTCCCGCGTGGAAGTCGTAATTCGAGGTAACCAACGTATCAGGAAGGTCGCACTCGGCTGGTGGACTTTCTCCGCTGCTTCTGCCTGTTCTCCCCGCCCCGCACTCGCAATTATGGGGTCTGGTAGTCGGCAGGGCCAATCCGAACGCAACAACGGAGCGACCGTGACTCATGCACAGCAGTACGATATCGCCGCCGTTCGGGCGCAGTTTCCGGCGTTGAAGGCCGGATCCGCGCACTTCGACGGGCCCGGGGGTACCCAGGTTCCGCAGCCGGTCATCGACGCGATGACCGATGCGTTCTCCGGTCCGTTGTGCAATCGCGGCGACCACACTGCAGGTGCGCGCAACGCGGAGATGATCGTCGGTGGTGCGCGTGCCGCGCTCGCCGACCTGCTCGGCGCGGACCAGACCGGCATCGTGCTCGGGCGCAGTTCCACCCAACTCGCCTACGACTTCGCGCGCACTCTCGCCGGCACCTGGAAACCCGGCGACGAGGTGATCGTCACGCGGCTCGACCACGAGTGCAACATCCAGCCGTGGGTGCAGGCCGCGCGGCGGGTTGGCGCGACCGTGCGCTGGGCCGACTTCGACCCCGCGACCGGCGAACTGGCGCCCGGGGACGTCGCAGCCCTGCTGTCGGACCGGACCCGGCTCGTCGCGGTCACCGCCGCGTCCAACCTGATCGGAACTCGCCCGGACGTCGGGGAGATCTGCCGGCTGGCACACGAAGTCGGCGCACTGTGCTATGTAGACGCCGCGCAGTGCTGCGCGCACACCAGTGTCGACTTCGCCGCGCTGGGTGCCGACCTGCTCGGCTGCTCGGCCTACAAGTTCCTCGGCCCGCACCTCGGTGTGGTGGCCGCGCGGCCCGAACTGTTGGAGACGCTGCACCCGGACAAGTTGCTCGCCTCGACCGACACCGTGCCGGAACGGTTCGAGCTCGGCATCCTGCCCTACGGCGTGCTCGCCGGAGTTCAAGCGACCGTGGATTTCCTCGCCGGCCTCTCCGGCCACCGCCAGGGGAGCCGGCGCGAGCGGCTGGTCGCGTCCATGAACGCCGTCGAGATCTACGAGGACGGTCTGCGGCAACGGATCGAACGCGGCCTAGCGGCCCTGTCGGCGGTGACCGTGCACTCGCGCGCGTCGCGGCGCGTGCCGACCTTGCTGCTGACCTTCGCCGGCCGGGACGCCGCCGACGCGCACCAATTCCTCGCCGAGCGCGGGGTCGATACGGGCGTCGGCACCTTCTACTCGGTCGACGCCTCCCGGCGTCTTGGTCTCGGTGACGCGGGAGGCTTACGTATCGGCCTCGCACCCTACAGTTCGGTCGAGGACGTCGACCGATTGTTGGAGGGCATTGTGGACTATCTCGCGGAGGTACGGTGACAGGAATCGTTGTCGACGATGTGTGGTTGCGGCGGTTCCACCCCGGCCGGATAAGCAGCCCGACGCTGGTGTGCTTCCCGCACGCAGGCGGGTCGGCGAGCTACTTCCGACCGCTGTCGCAGGCGCTCGCGGACCAGGTGAACGTGCTCGCCGTGCAGTACCCGGGCCGACAGGACCGGAGCCGTGAGACCTGTCTGTCCACTATAGACGAGCTTGCTGACGCGGTGTACCCGGCCGTCGAGGCACTCGTGGCCGGGCCGATCGCGCTGTTCGGGCACAGCATGGGCGCAATCCTCGCCTTCGAGGTCGCTACCCGGCTCAAGCAGCGCCGTGCGGTGTCCCCGCTCGCCTTGTTCGCCTCCGGCCGACGCGCACCGTCGAAGCGGCGGCCGGGGGAGAACGTGCACCTGCTCGACGATCGCGACCTGGCCAGCGAACTGGGGCGGTTGAGCGGCACGGATACCCGGCTGCTGGAGGACGAGTCGGTGCTGCGAATGATCCTGCCGCCGGTGCGCGGTGACTACCACGCCATCGAGTGCTATGTGCACCGGCCGGGCACGTTGCTGGACTGCCCGGTTATCGCACTCGTCGGCGACGCGGACGACAGCGTCGATCTCGCGGAGGCGCAGGCGTGGGAAGGCCACACCGAAGGCGAGTTCACGCTGCACTCGTTCTCCGGAGGGCACTTCTATCTGGTCGAGGCCCAGGCCGCTGTCGCCGACCTCATCGCGAAGCAACTCTGCTGAACACACGGGCCGCGTACACGCGTACGCGGCCCACAACCCGTGTGTTCACCCCTGCGCGGTGACCTCGGCCCGCTCCGGCTCCAGCCCGAGACCATCCCCGCCGGCGAGCATGTCCTGGCAGACGCGGTGGAAGTGGGTGATGATGCACTCGCGTTGGCTGAGGATGTTCTGGCGGTAGGCCGAGGAACGCTTCACCGCGGCGACATCCGCCCACTCGTCGATGTCCTGCTGCACGACCTGCTTGTAGATCGCCCACATGAAGTCGACCTTGCCGAGGTAATCGGGGTCGTCGGAGTCGTAGCGCAGCTCCCACGCCTCGAACCGGGTCTTGTCCACGCTCAACGGAACCGCGCGGAAGATCTGGGTGTGCAGCGCCTGGCAGTTCGCGACCGTTGTCGGGAACAGCGAATAGTTGCAGATGGCGTAGGCGGTGTGGTCCAGTGTCCGCTGGAGTTCATCGAGTACGCCGAGGAACGGCACGAAGTACATGCCATTGCGGCCGTAGACGCTCATAGTGGAGTGTCGAGAGTCCTTGACGTCCTGCGCCGGCATCTGGTGCAGGGCCTGGGCGTGGTAATACTCGCTGAACGCGTCGACGGCCACCTTCCAGTTGACGTCGACCTCCCATTCGACCTTTTCGACGAGCTTCATGTCCTGCATGCGGAATGCTTCGATGTCGGCTTTGACCTCGGGCGCTATCCAGTCGGCCAGCGGGCCGGCGAGACTGCGGCCGCCGAGCACCGCCCACACCCAGCCGCCCCACTCGTCGACGTCGAGGCCGGGCGCGCACAGGCCGGAAAGCGCTTCCTGGTCGAAGTCGTGTCGGTCGGGGACACCGATGACCTTGCCTTCGATGTCGTAGGCCCAGTTGTGCCAGCGGCAGGTGAACCTGCGCGCCTCGGTTCCGCTCTCGGTGACGATGCGCGCGCCGCGGTGCTGGCAGACGTTGTGGAAGGCGCTGAGTCCGCCGTCCTTGCGGCGGGTGATCACGATGCTCTCGCCCTGTCCCTCCCAGACGTGGTAGTCCCCGGGGTGGGGAATCTGCTCGGAGCGGCAGATCAGTTGCCAGCTGCGATTGAGGACGTGGGTGCGTTCGAGTTCGTAGCGCTGCGGGTCGCGGTAGATGTCGGCGTTGAGTGTCGAGGGGCCGATCGGCGGCACTCCCGGTACGTCCGGACCGAAACGGGCGGGCAGATCGCCACGGGTGGGGCTGAAGACCACGGTCGTCCTCCGTCGGTGAGATGAGGGTCTGCTCCAGGCGCGGTCGGAAATCGGATTTCCGGCCCGCGTACTAGCTGGCGGAGATATTTCTTGCCGGCTGTAGGCTAGCGCGCGCTGTCAAGTCCGGCGAGTGATTTGCGCCACCGGATCGCTACATTCGAACGGGTGGAAAGAATGGCCTTCCACCTGGTGCTTGTCGGTCTCGGGTGGTGGCTCTATGGGCACCGCGCGAATCTTGCCGCCTTTTCTGCCGGTCCTTTTTTGCCGCCGCTTCTTCCTGTTGGAAGCGCCGGCGAACGGGAAGCATCACCGATGAGCGAATTTGCTTCGGATAAGGACGGTCCTGGGTGGGTCCTGAGGAGAAACTCCGCGGCTACCTCCGGCGGGTGACCGGTGAGTTGCTGGAAGCCCGCGAACAACTGGCCGCCGCGCGGGGCGCGGAACCGGTCGCGATCATCGGCATGGCGTGCCGGTTCCCCGGCGGGGTGTCGTCTCCTGAGGACCTGTGGCAGTTGCTCATACGCGGTGACCACGCCGGCGGCGGACTGCCGGTCGACCGGAACTGGAACCTCGGCGAACTCGCGGACGGCCCCGGCGGCTTCGGTTTCCTCGCCGACGCGGGCGAATTCGACGCCGAGTTCTTCGAGATCTCGCCGCGTGAGGCCGCCGCGATGGACCCGCAGCACCGGCTGCTGCTGGAGACGGCCTGGGAGGCCCTGGAACGCGCCGGCATCGCCCCGGATTCGGTGCGCGGCAGCCGAACCGGCACGTACGTCGGCATTATCAGCGGCGACCACGCTGCCGGCGTCGCCGCTTCCGCGCGCGGCGCCTCGGGGCAGGGCGGGTTCTTCATCAACGGCGCGGGCGCCGCCTTCGCCTCCGGTCGGATCGCTTACTCGCTGGACCTGCACGGACCGACCGTCACCGTCGACACCGCCTGTTCCTCCGCGCTGGTCGCCCTGCACGATGCCTGCCGGGGCCTGAGCCACGGTGACTGCACGCTCGCCCTGGTCGGTGCGGCGGCGGTCTTGGCGACCCCGGCGACGCTCGTGGAGTTCGCCCGGCAGGGCGGGCTGGCGGTCGATGGCCGGTGTAAGCCTTTCGGCGCGGCAGCGGACGGCACCGCGTTCGCCGAGGGTGTCGGTGTGCTCGTCCTGGAGCGACTGTCCGACGCGCGCCGCGCGGGGCATGAGGTGCTGGCGGTGATCCGAGGCTCCTCGGTCAACTCCGACGGCGCGTCCAACGGGATCAGCGCTCCCAACGGCGCGGCGCAGGAACAGGTCATCCGCCAGGCGCTGACGAACGCGCGACTCACCCCGGACGAGGTGGATGCGGTCGAGGCGCACGGCACCGGCACCACGCTCGGCGACCCCATCGAGGCCCGCGCCCTGCTGGCCACTTACGGTGCACAACGCGACGAAAGCCGGCCGTTGCTCGTCGGCTCGGTCAAGTCCAACCTCGGCCACACCCAGGCCGCGGCGGGGCTCGCGGGGCTGATCAAGATGGTGCTCGCGATGCGGCACGGCGTGTTGCCGGCCAGTCTCGGCATCGACCGGCCGACCCCGCACGTGGACTGGTCCGGTGGCGTCGAACTGCTGACCGAGGCGAGGCCGTGGCCGTCGGCGGGCACCCCGCGGCGGGCGGGTGTCTCCTCGTTCAGCCTCAGCGGTACCAACGCGCACGTGCTCATCGAGGAGGCACCAGCAGCCGACACCGTGCGGCCCGACATCGCGCACCCGCCGGTCGTGCCCTGGGTATTGTCGGCGAAGTCGGCGCCCGCGCTGCGCGCCCAGGCAATGCGGTTGCTGCGCGATCTCGACGGCGAACTCGCGACCGCATCCGATTCCGACATCGGGTTCTCACTGGCCACCAGCCGCGCCACGCTGCGGCACCGCGCCGTTGTCGTCGGGGCCGACCGAGCCGCCTTCGTCAGCGGGGTGACCGCGCTGGCCGACCAGGCGGACGCACCGAACGTCGCGCACGGCGTCGCGGGCGGGCCGGACGGTGAAGGCGCGGTATTCGTGTTCCCCGGCCAGGGCCAGCAGTGGGCGGGCATGGGCGCACGGTTGCTCGACTCGTCCCCGGTGTTCGCGGCGCGCGTCGCGGACTGCGCGGCCGCGTTCGCGCCGTACCTGGACTGGTCGATCGAGGATGTGCTGCGTGGCGCGCCCGGCGCGCGGGGGCTCGACGACGACGAGGTCATTCAGGTCGCGCTGTTCGCCATGATGGTGTCACTGGCCGCGCTGTGGCAGTCGACCGGCGTGCACCCGGTCGCGGTCGTCGGGCACAGCCAGGGCGAGTTCGCGGCGGCCTGTGTCGCGGGCGCCTTGTCGCTGCCGCAGGCCGCGCGCATTGTGGCGCTGCGCAACCGGCCCGTCCGCGCCGGGATCACCGGGCGAGGAGGCATGGCCTCGGTGGCGAGCCCGGTCGCCGAGGTCGAGGCGCTGCTGCGGGAACGCTGGGGCGGCCGGCTCACCGTGGCGGCCGTCAACGGCCCCTCGGCGACCGCCGTGTCGGGCGATCTGGACGCGCTGGCCGAGTTCTGCGCGCTGCGCGCGGAACAGGGCAGGCCCGCGCATCGGATACCGATCGCCTACGCCTCGCACTCCGCGCAGGTGGACTCGATCGAGGCCGAACTGCTCGGCACGCTCGGCGAGATCGAACCGGCCGAGACGCGAGTGCCGTTCTATTCGACGGTCACCGCGGGCCCGGTCGCGGGCAGCGAACTGACCGCGCGGTACTGGTTCGAGAACCTGAGGCGGCCGGTGGACTTCGCGGGTGCCATCCGCGCGCTGCTCGCCG
>DASSAD010000094.1:0-13930 GCA_035685725.1 Amycolatopsis sp.
TGGGACGAGGAGGAGTCCGAGGCGCTGCGGCAGGCCCGCAAGGACGCCGAGCTGACCGCCTCCGCGGACTCGGTGCGCGCCTACCTCAAGCAGATCGGCAAGGTCGCGCTGCTCAACGCCGAGGAGGAGGTGGAGCTGGCCAAGCGGATCGAGGCCGGGCTCTACGCCGCCGAGCGCGTCCGGGTGGCCGAGGACGAAGGCGAAAAGCTGGCCACCCAGCTCCGCCGGGACCTCAAGTGGATCGTCCGTGACGGCGAGCGCGCGAAGAATCACCTGCTCGAGGCGAACCTGCGGCTGGTGGTGTCGCTGGCCAAGCGGTACACCGGCCGCGGCATGGCGTTCCTGGATCTGATCCAGGAAGGCAACCTCGGGCTCATCCGTGCCGTCGAGAAGTTCGACTACACCAAGGGCTACAAGTTCTCCACCTACGCCACCTGGTGGATCCGGCAGGCGATCACCCGCGCCATGGCCGACCAGGCCCGCACCATCCGCATCCCGGTGCACATGGTCGAGGTGATCAACAAGCTGGGCCGGATCCAGCGCGAGCTGCTCCAGGACCTCGGGCGCGAGCCCACCCCGGAGGAGCTGGCCAAGGAGATGGACATCTCGCCGGAGAAGGTGCTGGAGATCCAGCAGTACGCTCGCGAGCCGATCTCCCTGGACCAGACCATCGGCGACGAGGGCGACTCGCAGCTCGGGGACTTCATCGAGGACTCCGAGGCGGTCGTGGCGGTGGACGCGGTGTCGTTCACCCTGCTGCAGGACCAGCTTCAGTCGGTGTTGCAGACGCTGTCCGAACGCGAGGCCGGCGTGGTGCGGCTGCGCTTCGGGCTCACCGACGGCCAGCCGAGGACTTTAGACGAGATCGGCCAGGTGTACGGCGTCACCCGCGAGCGCATCCGCCAGATCGAGTCCAAGACGATGTCGAAGCTGCGTCACCCGTCGCGCTCCCAGGTTCTGCGCGACTACCTCGACTGACACACCCGGTCCGATAGCCGGTTTTCGTCGCCTTTCCGGCGCCGGAAACCGGCTATCGGTCTTTCCGGGCCGGCACGATGAGCAGGATCTCGCGCACGGCCGTGACCAGGCGTTCGATTACCTGAAATCGCGGCTTCGCGGCCCCTTCCACGGTCAGCACCACGATTCCTCCCGGGCCCGTCACCGTACCGGCGAGCACCACGTTGCGGATACCTTCCCGACGGCTGTTCCACAGTGGCGGAAGCCCGCCGCCGAGGTAGTCGAGCAAGGCGCGTTCGGGTGTGTCGTCGGCACCGAGCCCCGCTCTGTCCACTGTGGCCACTGGAACGACCCAGGACCGATCGTGCAGCGCGGCAAGGAATTCGGCCAGTGACCCGGTCGTCCACTTGCGACGGACGGGCCGCCCGACCAGACCGGTGGGTAGCCGGATTTCCTCGGGCGGCAGGGAGATCAGATCGTGCACGCCGGGAAACCAGCGCGCTTGCTCCAGCAGGGTCAACTCGGTTTCCTCCGGAACACGCCACGGTCGACGCCGGCGGGCCGGCCGGTCTCGGTTCACTCCGGCCCGGCGCCGCGCCGCCGTGGCGGCCCGCGACGATCCGCACCGCGCGGCACCCGGCAGGGGGAAGCCGCCCGGTTCCGGCACCGGGATTCCCATTCTGCTCGGCACGAGCCCAGCCCTCCAGCGGGATCCCGCCGCGGTGCGCCGGCACGGCTGGACCCGAGCCCCCGGGTGAACCACCGGCCGCGGCACACGCCCAAGCCCCAGCAGCATCCACCCCAGAAGGCAATGTGATCATGAACACAGGAACTTGTCCTGTTGTCCGTGAGCGCCTCGGTCAGGAAGGGCGCACCGAGCTTCACGCGGGCGCGGCGACACCCGGTGACCCGGCGTTAACCAGGTTCTTCCCTGTGACCGGCAGCACTCAACGGGCGCGTCACGGCCTCCCCGGATTCAGCTCAGAACGAACAGACCACGCCGGCACCAGGCATCACCGAAGGCCGCGCGAACCGTTTTCGTGGACCCCGAATGGACGCTTGACCACCGGAAACAAGGTTGCGGAGAGGTTTCGACGTCCTGCATTCCGAGACCGGACCTACGACATCCGGGGTAATTCGAGGTGACGCGGGTCCCACTCCCGCGGGAACACTTGCGGCTCGCGCAGCGTCTGCAAGAGTGGAAGCCACGAACACCGCGGTGATCGCGGCTGGATCGATGGCATCGGGTCACCGGTGCCGGGACGGAGGGAGACTCCCCATGACGACAACCACGCTCACCCGCCCCGAACTGACCGCTGCCGACCGTTGCGACCGGTGCGGCGCCGCAGCCAAGGTTCGCGCGATTCTCCCCACGGGGGGAGAGTTGCTGTTCTGCGGCCACCACGCCCGCGAGCACGAGACGAAGCTCAAGGAGCTGGCGGCCGAGATCCAGAGCTGATCACCCACGGCGAAGGAATCCGGACGACCTCGGGGTCATCTCCCTTCGCCGCCGAGCCGGAACGGGCGGGAATCCCCAGGGTTCCCGCCCGTTTCTCATGCCGCGAGACGTGAGAGAAGCGCTGTGACAGGTCCCACAGCCGCACGAGTGAGCGCTTTCCGAGGTCTCCGCCGTCGTTTCCGTGGTAGCCGTGCTTCGGTGTCGTCCGGCTTTACCACGAGCGGAGCGTGACGATCCGTTCCTCCAGCTGTTCGACGGTCGCCATCGCGGTCGGCGGACCACCACAAACCCGCCGCAGCTCGTTGTGAATCGCACCGTGCGGCTTGTTCGTCCGGTGGTGATACATCCCCACCAGCGCGTTGAGTTCCTTGCGCAGTGCGGCGATCCGCTCCGACACCGACTGTGGCTTGGGCCGGGCGGGCGGTTCGGCCTGCTCCTTCGCGGGCTTGCGGCGCTTGGCGTCGGACAGCTGGTCCTCCTGGCGCTTGCGCAGGAGGGCGCGGACCTGCTCCGGGTCGAGCAGGCCCGGCAACCCGAGATACTCCTGCTCCTCCTCGCTGCCGGAGAACACCGCGGTGCCGAACGAGGTGCCGTCGTAGATGACCTGATCCAGCTCGGCCGAGGCGCCGAGCGAGGTGAAGGCCTTCTCCTCCTCGCCCGGCTCGTCTTCGGTCCGATTCGCGGCGGCCAGCAGCTCGTCGTCCCAGCCGTCCTTCTCGCGGTGCGGCTTGCCCAGCACGTGGTCGCGCTCGGCCTCCAGCTCGCTCGCCAGCTCCAGCAGCACCGGCACGCTGGGCAGGAACACGCTGGCCGTCTCGCCCTTGCGCCGCGACCGCACGAACCGTCCGATGGCCTGCGCGAAGAACAGCGGCGTCGAGGCGCTGGTCGCGTAGACGCCGACGGCCAGCCTGGGCACGTCGACGCCTTCGGACACCATCCGCACCGCCACCAGCCACCGGTCGGTCGACTCGGAGAACTCGCTGATCCGCTTGGTCGCCTTCGGATCGTCGGACAGCACGAGCGTCGGCGCTTCGCCGGTGATCCCGGCCAGCAGCTTGGCGTAGGCGCGGGCCGAGTCCTGATCGGTCGCGATCACCAGGCCCCCGGCGTCCGCGATACCGTTGCCGCGCAACTGCTGAAGCCGGGTGTCGGCGGCCTGCAGCACCGCGGGAACCCATTCGCCGCCGGGGTCCAGCGCGGTGCGCCAGGCCCGTGCGGTCTGCTCGGCGGTCAGCGGCTCGCCCAGCCGGGCCGTGAACTCCTCGCCGGCATTGGTCCGCCAGGACGCCTCACCCGAGTACGCGAGGAACACCACCGGCCGCACGACGCCGTCCGCGAGCGCGTCGGCATAGCCGTAGGAATGATCCGGCTTGCTGCGCAGAGCGCCGTCGCCGTCGGGCTCGTAGGTGATGAACGGGATCGGCGAATCATCGCTGCGGAACGGGGTACCCGTCAGGGAAAGGCGGCGGACGGCGGGGGTGAACGCCTCCCGGATGGCGTCGCCCCAGGACTTGGCGTCCCCGCCGTGGTGGATCTCGTCGAGGATGACCAGCGTCTTGCGGGTCTCCGTGCGCACCCGGTGCAACGTCGGATGCGCGGCGACCTGGGCGTAGGTCAACGCGACACCGTGGTAGTCCGCGGAAGTCGCGCCCTGGCCGTTGCGGTAGTTCGAGTCGATCGCGATGCCCGACAGGGCCGCGGAAGCCGCCCACTGGTGCTTGAGATGCTCGGTCGGGGTGACGATGGTGATCGATTCGACCGTTCGGTCGGACAGCAGCTCGGCCGCGACACGCAGACCGAACACGGTTTTGCCGGCGCCCGGGGTGGCGACCGCCAGGAAGTCCTGCGGCCTGGTGGTCAGGTACCTCGTCAGGGCCCTGCGCTGCCAGGCACGCAGCGGACGAGCGGTCGCGTCATGCTGTGGCTCTGGTGCCCCGAAGGTCCGATTACGCTGGGCCGTGTCCGACAAGGATGGTCCCCCTCCTCTCGCCGATCGGGAACGCGACATGCGAAGGCCCCCAAGGAAGCCGGCCACAGCGACGTTGCTGCCGGGCTGCGATGAGGGCGCCCGGACGAGACTACCTGGCGGGCACGGCACGGCGGGAACCGAACACGCCGGGCCTTTCAGCGGCCAAATCGCCGCGAATGCACCATCCTGGGAAGCGCGATGAGCACGAACCACGAGACCGGCGGTGGCCAGCCCGCCCGTAAGACCGCGATGCGGCTCGTCTCCCGGACGCTGAACAAGGCCTGGGACGGCAACATCTTCTCCGAGTCGGCCGAGGCGGCGTTCTGGCAGACGCTGTCCCTTCCACCACTGCTGCTCGGACTACTCGGCAGCCTCGGGTTCATGCGCGACTGGTTCGGTTCACCGTTCGTCGACGCGATCCACGACAAGATCATCACGTTCTGCCATCGGGTGTTCACCAACAACGTGGTCAGCCAGATCATCGAACCGACCGTGAACGACATCCTCACCACGGGCAAGGGAGAGATCGTTTCGATCGGTTTCCTGATCTCGCTGTGGGCCGGGTCGTCGGCGATGTCGTCGTTCGTGGACGCGATCACCGTGGCCCACGACCAGTACGGGGTGCGCAACGAGGTGTGGCAGCGGATCTTCGCGCTGTTGCTGTACCTGGCGGGCCTGGTCCTGCTGGTGGTCGGCCTGCCTGTGGTCGCGATCGGGCCGGACGTGCTGACACGGTTTTTCCCGGACGCCTGGCAGCCCACGGTGTCGGAGTGGGTCGGCGCGCTCTACTACCCCGTGGTCGGCCTGCTGCTCGTGCTCGCGCTGGCCACGCTGTACAAGCTGGCGCTGCCCCGGCGGCTGCCGTGGCATCGCGGGCTGCCCGGTGCGGTGCTGGCCATGGTGATCTTTTTGCTCTCCAGTATCGGCCTGCGGATCTACCTCACCTGGATCACCAGCACCGGCTACACCTACGGGGCGCTGGCGACGCCGATCGCGTGGCTGTTGTTCACCTTCTTCATCGGGCTGGCCGTCGTGAGCGGCGCCTACTTCAACAGCGCCATTCAGGAGCTCTGGCCGGCGAAGATGACCCGGCGGCAACGCCGGAAGTGGCGGCGGCTGGAGATGGAACGCACGCACGAGCGGCTGCGCTCGGATGACCGCAGCCTGTGGGAACGCACCACGGCCCCGTTACGCAGGCCCCGCAAGCCGGAACAAGATCACGAAGAGGGTGCGGACGATCGTCCGCAAGACGGTAGGCAGGCTCGCGAGGAGACCGGCCACGACGATCGGAAGCCAGGTCGCGAAGCCGGCCACGAGCCGGCTCGGGACCGCCGTCAGGAACCGGAAAAGGCCGAGCCCGCCGAGCGCAAGCCGTGAGTGGTCGCAGCGGCGACACCGGCTGAGCGAGCGGAGCCCGGCTCCGCGCGCGACCGCGGTCGGCACGCCTGTCTCGGTCGTGGCGTGGGACGGCATCACCCAGCGTGTCGGTCCGGAGTGAGCCGACCGGGCACCTCGGTGCGCGGAAATCGAGCCCCGCACCCGTCACCGTCCCCGTCACCGTCATCGTCACCGAGAACCAGCCGATCGACTGGTCCTTCGGCGACTCCTTCGGCGACGGCAGGACGCACTACTTCGCGGGTCCGCCCCGCGAAGCCAGCGTCACTTCTTGGGACCCGACTTGAGCCCTTGGTAGATCTCCTTGCAGGCCGGGCAGACGGGCGAGCCCGGCTTGGGCGAGCGCGTCACCGGGAACACCTCGCCGCACAGCGCCACCACATGCGTGCCCATGACCGCGCTCTCGGCGATCTTCTCCTTGCGCACGTAGTGGAAGACCTTGGGTTCGTCGCTGTCCGTGCTGTCCGTGCTCTCCGGACGGGTCTCGACCTCGGGCAAAGTCGCTGTGCTCATGTGCCCATGATACGGCCGGGCGGGGTATCTTCGGGCCGAGGGAAGTGAGCGCCCATGCTCGAACCACGCGCCAGCCGCCCGCACATGCCCGGATACGGGACTTTGCCCGCCGACCAGGGGTCGGGCCTGCTTCCCTGGTCCTGGGCGCTGAAACGCCTTCGTGACTCGCACGAGTACTGGCTGTCGACGGTGTGGCCGGACGGGCGGCCGCACCTGATGCCGGTCTGGGCCGTCTGGCACGACGAGGCGCTGTGGTTCTCCTCGTCCGCACACGCGCGCAAGATCCGGAACATCCACGCGGGCTCCGCCGTTTCGCTCGCCACCGACGACGCGCTCAACCCCGTCGTCATCGAGGGGACCGCGCGCGTGATGAAGGACACCGCATCGCTGTGGGCCTTCCTGAAGATCATGAACGACAAGTACCGGACCGCCTACACGATCGACTTCCTCGACCCAGCGCGCAACGCCACCGTCCGGGTGCGGCCGAGGTGGGCGTTCGGGCTCGTCGAGGGCGACTTCCCCGGGTCTCCCACCCGGTGGGAGTTCCGCTGACGGCCTCGATCGGCAGGGGTGCAGGATGGGTGGCCGTGACCCGGATAGTCCTGGGCGACGAGGTCGCCGACGCCATCAGCGACGGCAGGCCCGTCGTCGCGCTGGAAAGCACGCTGCTCTCCCACGGCCTGCCCCCGGGCCGCAACTCCGATGTCGCCCGGCGGCTGGAACACACCGTGCGGGACGCGGGAGCGGTCCCCGCGACCATCGCCGTCCTCGACGGCCGGCCGGTCGCCGGCCTGTCCGCGGCGGAGCTGGAGCGGGTCTGCGCGGCGGACTCCGGCCTGGCCAAGCTGTCGCTGCGGGACCTCGGCCCGGCCGTCGCACTGGGTCGCTCGGGCGCGACCACGGTGGCGGCCACCTCGGCGCTGGCCAACGCGGCGGGGATCGCGGTGTTCGCCACGGGCGGGCTGGGCGGGGTGCACGTCGGCGCGAGCAGTTCCTGGGACGTCTCGGCCGATCTCGGCGTACTGGCGAGGATCCCCACGCTGGTGGTGTGCTCGGGCGTGAAGTCCGTGCTGGACATCGCGGCGACCCTGGAGCTGCTGGAGACCAGTTCGGTTCCGGTCCTGGGCTACCGCACCGATGACTTCCCGGCCTTCTACCTGCGTTCCTCCGGCTTTCCGGTGCCGTGGCGGGTCGATGACCCGACAGCGGCCGCCGCGGTGGTCACCGCGCACCGCGCCTTTTCGGATTCGGGCGTGCTGCTGGTCAATCCGATCCCCATCGAGTCCGAAATGGACAAGGCCGGGCACGACCGGCTGCTCGCGGACGGCCTGGAACTGCTGCGTGGCAAGGATGTGCACGGGGCCGCCGTGACACCGGTCCTGCTGGAGCATTTCCACACCGCCAGCGGCGGGGCGAGCCTGGACGCCAACGAGGCGCTCGTGCTGTCCAACGCGCGGCTGGCCGCGCAGGTGGCGGTGGCGCTCGGGTGAAGGTCGTCGTGGTCGGTGACGCCGGGCTGGACGTGGTGGCCCGGCACGGCGACGCCATCGTCCACGGCGACGACACCCCCGCCTCGGTCCTCCTGACCGGTGGCGGCTCGGGCGCGAACACCGCGCTGTGGCTGGCCGCCTGCGGGGTCGCGCCGACCCTGCTGGCCAGGGTCGGCGACGATGCGGGTGGCCGGCTGGTGCGCGCCGAGCTGGCGGCAAGGGGGGTGCGGTGCGCCTTCACGGTCGACGGCGGCGCCCCGACCTCGACCGTGGTGGTGCTGGTGGATCGCGACGGGCAGCGCACGATGCTGGCCGACCGGGGCGCGAACGCGCGTTTCGCGCCCGGCGATGTCGGCCCCGCGGAACTGGCCGGCGCCCGGCACCTGCACCTGTCCGGCTATGTGCTGCTCCAGCCGTCCTCCCGGCCTGGCGGGTTGGCCGCGCTCGCCGCGGCGCGCGAAGCCGGGCTGAGCACCTCGGTCGACCCGCAGTCCGCCTCGCTGCTCACCGACGTCTCCGCCTTCCTCGCCGACGTGCGCGGCATCGACCTGCTGCTGCCCAACGCGCCGGAACTGGCGGCGCTGACCGGCTCGGCGGAGCCGGCGTCGGCCGGGGATCTGTTGGACACGGTCGGCGCGGTGGTGGTCACCTCGGGCCGGGACGGGGCGAGCTGGGTGGACGGCGACGGGGTGGTCACGCTGCCCGCGGAACGGGCCGAGTGTGTCGATTCGACCGGTGCCGGGGACGCCTTCGACGCGGGCCTGCTGTCCGCCTGGCTCCACGGAAAGTCCACAATAGACACGTTGCGCGCCGGGATCCGACTGGGCACAAGGGCGATCGGGCGAGTCGGCGCGCAACCCTGACGGGCGCGGAAGATCAGCCGTCGATCACGGGATGGCCGCGGCCCTCGATCGTCGTGGCCTCATGCCGGTAACGGTTGACCTGCTCGGCCTTGCGCGGCGGACGGTCGTTCGCGATGAGCACCGCGACCCAGGGCAGCGGGATGGACAGCACGACGAACAGCAGCGCCAGCCACCAGGTGTGGTAGAACACGCCGGCCAGGATCAGGCAGGGGAACCGCATGCCCATCATGAGCATGTACTTCCGTTTGCGGGCCGCGTGCTCGGCGTCGTAGGAGGGGGCAGCCTCGGTGATGAGCACCGGGGCCGCGACGTCCCCGTGCTCCCGGGGAGACCTGTTCACTATGACCACCTCCGCATCCCATGCTCCCACTCCCGCCGTCCGCGCGACACCCCAGGGCGGGCGCGATCTGGTTGGGTTCAGGTGTGGGCACCCCCGTCATCCTCGACTGCGATCCCGGCCACGACGACGCGATCGCCATCCTGCTCGCCGCCGCCGACCCCGCGATCGACCTGCTGGCGATCACCACGGTCGCCGGGAACCAGACCGTGGACAAGACCACGCTCAACGCCCGGCGGATGTGCACGGTCGCCGGGATCACCGGCGTCCCGATCGCCGCCGGCTGCGCCGGGCCGCTGACCGGCACGCTCCGGGTCGCCGCGGACGTGCACGGCGAGTCCGGTTTGGACGGTCCCGCGTTCGGGCCGCCCACGGACGGCGAGGATCGGGCACATGCCGTGGAACTGATCCACCGGATCCTCGACACGCACCCGGCCCCGGTGACCCTGGTGCCGACCGGCCCGCTGACGAACATCGCGCTGCTGTTCACCCGGTATCCCGGGGACGCCGCCAAGGTGGCCGAAATCGTGCTGATGGGTGGCTCCCTCGACCGCGGGAACGTCACGCCCTACGCCGAGTTCAACATCTTCACCGACCCCGAAGCAGCGGCGATCGTGCTCGCCGGCGCGGCCCCGGTGACCTTCTGTGGGCTCAATGTCACGCACCAGGCGCTGGTCACCCCCGAGGTGGTGGCCCGGTTGGAACGGCTCTCCGAGCTCGGGCGGGTATGCGCGGAGCTGATGACCTTCTTCGGCTCGACCTACCGCAGGCTGTGGGGTTTCGCCGCCCCGCCGCTGCACGATCCGGTCGCCGTGGCGCGGGTCATCGATCCCACGCTGGTCCCGTGTGTCGACGCCTACGTCGAGATCGAACTACACGGGAAGCACACCCGCGGCGCGACCGTGGTGGACCACCACTTCTCGCTGGGCCGCCCGGCCAACGCGCGCGTCGCGATGAGCCTGGACGTGCCACGCTTCTGGGACCACGTCGTCAATGCCGTCGCCAGACTCAGCGCCGCCCGGTAAGCACCCGTCGTCGGTCAGCCCGCGACCGGGCCGGGTACCGCCAGGAATTCGAGCGCGGCCACGACCAGGGTCTCCACCCCGGTGCGCAGGGTCGGGTGCAGCACCGGCGCGAAGCGGGGGGAGTGGTTCGACGGGATGTCCCGCTCGAACGTCCCGGCCGCGAGCGCGTCCACCACGGCGGCCGTGTCCATGCCGCCGACCAGCCAGAACACCGACGGCACACCGGCCACCCTGCCGTACTCGCCGAAGTCCTCGCTGCCGGTGACCAGTGGCGCGTCCAGCACCCGCTCACCACCGAAGTGGCCACGGAAGGTCCCGGTCAGCCGGGCGTTGGCGGCCTCGTCGTTGACGGTCGCGCCGAAGCTCGCGATCGGGATGATCTCGGGCGGTTCCGGCGTGCCGGCCGCGGCCGCCTCGCCCCGCACGATGCGCTCCACCGCGGCCAGGACCTTACGCCGCACGGCCTCGTCGAAGGTGCGAATGCTGACTTCCAGTTCGGCACGGTCGGAGATGACGTTGTGCACCGTGCCGGCGCGCAGCGAGCCGACCGTGACCACCGCGGACTCGGTGGCCGCGATCTCGCGGGAAACGATCGTCTGCAGCCGCAGCACGACGGACGCGGCCAGCACCACCGGATCGACCGTGGTCTCCGGGCGTGCACCGTGCCCGCCGCGGCCGTGCAGGACGATCCGCCGCGCGTCGGTGGCCGCCATGATCATCCCGGGCCGGGTGAGCACCCACCCCGCGCCGCCCGGTACGAGGTGCTGGCCGAGCACGACGTCCGGTTTGCCGGCCACCTCGAACAACCCGTCCCGCACCATCGCTTCGGCGCCGTCACCGGCCTCCTCGCCCGGCTGGAAGACCACGAGCAGCGTGCCGCTCCAGTACTCCCGTGCGGCGGCCAGCAGGTTTGCCGCTCCGCTGAGCCAAGTCGCGTGCATGTCGTGCCCGCAGGCATGCATCACCGGCACCTCGGTGCCCCCGGCGCCGGGTGCCCGGACCGTGCTCGCGTAGTCCAGACCGGTCCGCTCCTCGACCGGCAGGGCGTCGATGTCGGCGCGCAGCATCACGGTGGGGCCGGGGCCGTTGCGCAGCACCCCGAGCACACCGGTGCCGGCGATCCCGGTCCGCACCTGATAGCCGGTCAGCCGGCGCGCCAGTTCGGCGGCCGTCCGCCGCTCGGCGAAGGACAGCTCGGGATGCGCGTGCAGGTCACGGTAGAGCTCTTCCAGCCCGGGCAACAGCGCGTCGAGCCCAGCGAGCACATTCCGAGCGGTCATTCCGCTATCTCACCACAGGACTTCCGAAAGCTCTGACGACACCGACCCCGGTGATATACAGTCGGAAACCCAACGTGCGGAGGGGCGAGGTCACGAGATGGCCGAACTGGGGTTGACCATCACTTCCGACGGTGAACCGGCCGCGACGGTCGACCGGATCACCGGTCAGCTGCTGCGGGAGATGTCGGCGCTGGGCGTGGGCGTGCGGCGGCCGAACGTGCCGGCGCCCGCCGGCGCGAAGTCGGCGGTGGGGTCGAGCATCGGCCAACTGGTCATCACCGGGATGCTGTCCACCGGCACGATCGCGGGCATCGCGAACATCGTCAGTGCCTATCTCAAACGGCACAACGGCCGCACGGTGACGGTGAAGAAGGGCGACCGGGAGGTCACCCTCATCGCGCAGCCCCCGAAGGTCCAGCTCGAGCTTCTGCGCACGCTGATGGCAGAGGAAGAAGATGCCGAACCCCGGGGGTGAGCGTCACGCCCTGCTCATCGCGACATCCCGCTACATCGATCCGACCCTGCACCGGCTGCGCGCCCCCGCCCAGGACGCGCGGGATCTCCGGGAGCTGCTGATCGACCCGGCCGTCGGGTACTTCGACTCGGCGGCGAAGGTCGTCGACGGCACCAAGGCCGAGGCCGACGAGGGCATCGAGCGACTGTTCCGCGGTCGCGCACCGGAGGATCTCGTCCTGCTCTACATTTCCGGGCACGGCATCAAAAACGATTACGGCCAGCTGTTCTTCGCCGCCAGCAACACCGATCTCGCGCTACCCCGATCCACCGCGATCAACAGCTCCTTCGTGCGGGATCTGCTGGAGGAATGCCAGGCGGGCGCCAAGATCGTCCTGCTGGACTGCTGCTACAGCGGCGCGTTTTCCGCGGGGCTCGCGCCGAAGTCCAGCGCGGACAGCGTCAGTCTGGACGAGCAGCTCGTCGGTCGCGGGACCTATGTCATCACCGCCACCGACGCGCTCGAGTACGCCTTCGAAGGCGAGCACCGCTACTTCGAGCGGCCCGTGCACCGCTCGATGTTCACCTCGATGGTGATCGAGGCACTGCAGACGGGCGCCGCCGACGTCGACCGCAACGGGATGATCACCGCCGACGAGCTCTACGACTACGTGTACCGGAAGATGCAGCCGCGCGGCATTCAGACCCCCACCCGGTACGCGCGCACCGAAGGCAGTTTCACCGTCGCGAAGACACGGCCCACCACCGTGAGCCTCACGACGGCCGCGAAACCGCCACCGGTGACCCTCGACCACCTGCTGCCCGCCCCCGATGAATCGCCGCGAGAGCTCCAGCCGCCGGTCGGCCGATCCGCCGAGCCGGCCGGGAACGCGGCGATCGTGCAGTTCGACCTCACCGGGCAGGGCGGCCACGTGGTCGTGGTCGGCCAGATCCACTCCGGCAAGTCGACACTGGTGCAGACGCTTGTCGTCGGCCTTTCGCTCACCCACACGCCGGGGAACGCGACCTTCTACTGCATCGACTCCGGCGGCCAGCTCGCCGCGCTCGCCCGGTTACCACACGTGAAAATGGTGATCGATCCCGAGGAACACCGCAGGCGGGTCGCGATGCTGGCGAAGATCACCGAGATCATGGCGGAACGGAAGAAGCTGTTCCGCAAATACCGCATCCCGTCGGCGGAAGTGTTCCGTGCCCGCCGCAAGGACCTCGCGTTCCCCGCCGGTGACCACGCGGACGTGTTCCTGATCATCGACGGCTGGGCGCAGACCTCCGATGTGGACGGCACCCTCGCCGAGAGGGTGCGGCGGATCGCCAGCGACGGCCTGCGGTTCGGCGTGCACGTGATCCTCACCGCGCGCAGCTGGCGCGAGGTACCGCCCCGCCTGGCGGATCTGATGCTCGGCCGGATCGAGCTTCGTCTGTCGGATCCGCGGGAATCGCGGATCGACCCGGCGCTGGCCGCCACCCTGCCGAAGCACTCGGGGTACGGGCTGCACGAGGCGGGCCGGTTCGTGATCGCGCAGCCCGAGGTCGACGCGTCGAGCGGGTACGACCTCGATGAGCTCATGGGCCCCGAAGACGCCGCGGCCGACGACCACTGGCTCGCCGAGGACGACACCGAACAACTGCTGCCCGGCGAGTCACTCGCGGTGTCGCTGTCCTTGCTGGCCCTGCTCGGCCTGCAGGGCACCGCGGGAACGTTCGACCTGCGGCGGGCCTGGGCGCCGCGCCCGGTCCGGGACCGCTACCGGGTCCCGTTCGGCGTCGACGAGCACGGCCGGCCGGTCGAGCTGGACATCAAGGAGGCGGCGGCGGGCGGCATGGGCCCGCACGGCATCTGCGTCGGCGCGACCGGCTCCGGCAAGTCGGAACTGCTGCGCACGATCATGCTCGGGATGATGCTGAGGCACTCCCCCGGCACGCTGAACATGATCCTGGTGGACTTCAAGGGTGGTGCGACGTTCCTGGGGCTGGACAAGGCTCCGCACGTGGCGGCGACCATCACCAACCTGGCCAGCGACCTGAATCTGGTGGACCGGATGAAGGACGCCATCGCCGGTGAGGTGTCCCGGCGGCAGGAAGAGCTGGCGAAGGGCAACTACAAGAACGTCTGGGACTACGAGAAGGCCCGCGAGAACGGGGCCGACCTCGACCCGCTGCCCGCGCTG
>DASSAD010000095.1:0-6485 GCA_035685725.1 Amycolatopsis sp.
CTCCGTGGGCCTGGCGGTCCTGGTCGCGGTGTTCGGCACGGCGACGCGCGACTCCGCGGCGCACCCGGTCGCGGGCCTGTCGGCGGCGGCGTTCCACACCCACGTCCTCGCCCACGGCATGTCAACGGCGTTCGGCCTGGCGGCGATCTTCGACGTGGCCGCCTTCGTGGTGATCGCCCTCTTGCTGCGCCCCCGCAAGCCGGCCGTCCCGGACACCCCGGCCGCCCTCGCCGACGAGGCCCTCAAGGCCAGCGTCCTGGAGGACTAACCGCCTCCGGCGCTCCGCGCCGCGGCGACCAGCGAGGTTCAGCTAGAAAACAGCGAGGAAGGCCCCGCGCTAACAAGCGCGGGGCCTTCCTTATGGCGGATAGCTGTCCCCCGATAGGGGGCACAGCTATCCGCCACCTTGCTCACGGGTCGGGAAACCCGCCTAGCTGACCGTCAGCCGGACCGCCTCGGAGTAGCGCACGCGGCCGAAGTACATCAGCTTAACCAGCAGCCACGACTCCCAGCCGGGCGTGGCGGTCGCCGGGACGGTGACGTCGAACCGCACGGTGGCCTCGCCGCCAGGCGAAACCGTGACGGGCTGCGTCCAGGGACCGGTGCCCTGCCAGGTGCCGACCGGGGAGACCAGCTGGGCCTCGCCGCGCAGCTGCGAGGCCAGGCGGCTGGCGATCCGCACCTCAAGCGTCCCGGCCGCGCCGGGCGCGAGCTGGAGGGAAGCGGGGAGCACCTCAAGGTGGACTTCATCCGCGAGGGCCATGACGTCGGACTGAAGGCGGAAGAACAGTTCCTCCGGTTCCAGGTCGGGGTCGGGCCCGCCCGCCTCGCCGATCGTGACGAGCACGACGTCCTCAAGCACCTGCCCGAGGTCGTCGGTGATCCGCGCGGTGACGAAGTACCGTCCGTCGGCCGTCCCGGCATGCGCCCGCACGGCCACGTCCCAGGCCGCGTACCCGTTGGGTTCCAGGTCATAGGACAGCACGGCAGGTGAACCAGCGAAACCAGCGACTTTCGAGTCGAGCCCCTCGGGCACGACAAGCTCGACCGTCCCGCGGCCCCCGGCCGGGCCGCTGGCGACCGTCAGCGTCACGTTCTCCTCCATGGCGTCAGTGCCGAGCGTGACGCGCGTGGGGGAGAAGTGGACCGCGACCGGCACGTTCCCCGCCGGGGCCGGCCCCTTCCCGTGCAGCCAGTAGCGCGTGAAGACGGGCTGCGCGGGCTCGGGGAGAGCGGCCGCCGCCTCGGCCGCGCCGCCCTGCGCCGCCTCGGTCACGGATGCGAGCCGCACCGCCACCGTCACGGTCTCGAAGGGACCCACCGGCACGAGCGCGGTGCCCTCGTGCACGGTCAGCGGCTCGCCGTCCGACTCCTCTAGCAGGTCACTGCGCCAGGCGGCCTCGATACCGCCCGCGATCCGCAGCCCCGCGATCCCGCCGAGCCCGTCGGTCTCCCGCAGCCGCACCGTCACCTCGCGTCCCGACGACGGCTGGGACGTCCCCGGCAGGCCAGCCGCGAGCGGGTTGCCGCGCGGCTTCAGCGCGGACAACGCGACATAGCCCATCTCACCGAGCGGATGAACAACGTCCGGCGCTTCGTCCGTGACGATAGCGGTGCCCCCGACCAGCGAGACGCCGCCCTTGCCCAGGACGTCATCCGGTACCTCAAGGATCTGCAGCCCCGGTGACCCGGCGGCGCCTGGCCCTCGGCCGGCGATGCTCAGGAAGTCGTGGTTGTAATCCTCGGCCGCGTCGTTGAACCCGCCGCCGCACCAGTCACCGGACCCCGCGGCGGTCAGCGCGTAGGTGAACGTGTGCGACCAGTGCTGCCAGGCGAACGAGGACCCGTCCGGTACGGTCCGCCGGTCGCCGTCGATCCAGACCCCGCTCGGCCAGCCGGAGCAGGCGCGCATCAGCGACATCCACAGCGTGCCGTCCGGCGTGACCACCCCGCTGGGCGTGCCCCGGTTGAACAGGGCGATATCCCCGTCCAGGGACAGCGGCGCGTCCCCGGGGGCGAGCGCGTTTCCGTCGCTGGTGTCGGCGGTGATCCACCGGGACGTGAAGTTCCGCGCCAGTTCGGTGATGGCCTGGTCCAGCTTGGCCGGGTCAGCGGTCGCCACGATGAGCACCGGCAGGTCCCGCGGCCCGCGCACGTCCGCCCCCGGCGCGAACGCCGCGGCGCGCGACTTGGCGGCGGGCACCCACAGCCGCGCCGCGCCAGCCTCGGCGACGAGCTGCGCGAGCCGCTTGGCGACGGACGGGTCCGACCCGGCGAGGACCTCCGCCGTGAACGCGTTGGACGACGGCCCGCCAAGCGCGATCCGGAAGTCGGGCAGGTTCGAGTCCAGGTCAAGCGACCCGTACCGGGTTCCAGCGGCCCGCGTGCACGTCGCCGTGACGCCGGCCCGCGCCATCCCGGTGAGCAGGTCCTTGACGACCGGCTGCAGCGGTTCAGGCACCACGTCCGGGGTGACCACCTCACCCACCCCGAGGGCCACGTGGCCGATCCCGGTGCCGAGCGACACGCGCGCGACCGACCCGATCCCGAACCAGTGGTTCGCCGGGTTGTCGAGCGTCCACCAGTGGTCCGCGACGTCCGCTTCCGGCGCACCGAACGGCCGCCCGATCACCGCCGTCGCCGTCTGGTACACCGGCAGCCCGCCGGGCAGGGAAGCCGGGAACCGCACCCGCAGCAGGTGCTCCTTCCCGATCGACCCGGACACGTGCGTGCGGAACTCGACCCGGTCGGCGCCGTCCCACAGCAGCGTCTCGGTGGTCACCGACAGGTCGCCGAGCGGGTACGTCGCGATCAGCCGCGAGCCGACGGGCGACCGCTGCGCCATCACCGAAGCGGGGACCGACGACGACGCGAGCCCGGGTCCCTTGGGCGACAAGTGCCACGGCCCCTCGTTCCACCGGGGATGCTGCTGGTACTCCTCCTGCAGCACCAGGTCGTTGCCCGGCCGCAGCAGCAGCTCCCGCCCGGCGCCGCGCTCGACGATGGACGCGAGCGCCCCGTGCGCAGCGGAACCGGTCACGGTGAACGCGTCGTTGGAGATCGTCAGCCCGTCAATGTCCGCCCAGCCGTCGGGCCCGGCGGCGGGGACCAGCGGGTACCGCGTGCACCCGAGCGGCGGCACCCCGCGCGCCCGGAACGTCAGGGTTACCGCGGCGAGCGAACCGTCGGGGTGCCGCGTCACCCCTTCGGCGAGCGCTGGCACCGGCTCGCCGGTCACCGGGTCGAGCACGGCCAGCCACGGGGTCCCCGCCGCGGCTAGCGTCACGGTCACCGTCGCCATCCCGTCCCGCTCCCGCGCGAGCCCGTTGACCACGGTGACCGCAAGGCCGTCCGCGCCACCGGCACCGGCGGCACTGGTCAGGAACTCAACGGCCTCCCGCCGCGCCGTGTCCCCCCGCTCCCACGCTTCCCGCCACCCGGCGAGCAGGTCAAGGTACACCTCATCGGACTCAGTCCCGGTGATCGCGTCGTGGTGCGCGCCGTAGGCGAGCTGCCGCCAGGCCTTGTCCAGGGACTCCGCCGGGTACGGCGCGCCCCGCAGCCAGGCCAGGGTGGCGAACCGCTCGCCCTCGAGCACCGCGACCTCGCCGACCCTGGCGGCCAGCTTCGTGTCGGCGTAGGAGACGTCCTTGCCCGTGTAGACCGGGTTCATGTCCCGCGTCTGCGGCATGATCCAGTACCGCGCGGGGTCGCGCTCGGAGTCGGCGCGCACCGCCGCGAAGAACTCGCGCGGGATCGCCGGAACGAACCGCGGCCACACGTACCGGGCGCTCCACTCACGGGCGACGTCGGTCACCCACCGGGCTGGGATCACGTGGTCGGTGCCGACCGGCAGCATCACGTTGCGCGTCGCGGCGACCGGCGCGAGCTGCCGGAACTGGTCGTAGGCGGCCGCGAGCGCCGCGGCCAGGTCGGTCGATGTGTGCAGCGTCCACCCGGCGCTGTAGTGGTTGGCCATGTAAGCGGTGAGCAGCCCGGACCCGTCGGGGGAGAGCCACTCGAACTCCGCCGGGAACTGCATCTCCGTGTTGACGGCTGGACCCCACTGGTGGAACGGCCCGCGGGCCCACGACGAAGAGGCCAGCCCGGCCTGCGCCATCAGCCCGGGGAACCCGGGATCGAACCCGAACGCGTCGAGCATCCACGCGGACGCCGGCTCCGCTCCGAGGATCCCGCGCTGGAACCCCATCCCGTACACGGCGTTGCGGATCGTCGTCTCCGCCCCGGTCAGGTTGGTGTTCGGCTCGTTGTAGGTGCCGCCGACCAGCTCGGCCCGCCCGTCGCGCAGCAGCGACCGCAGGAACGCCCGCTCGGCGGGGAACGCGTCGAAGTGCGGCTTGAGATAGTCGAGCTCGGCCAGCACGAACTTGTAGTCGGGGTCGCGCCGGGCTTTCTCCAGGTGCAGCCGCACGAGGTCGAACGCGGTCCGGGTGTCCGGCAGCGACCCGTCCTCGTCCGGCAGCACCAGCCGCGCCTCGGTGAACTGTCCCTGCGTGTTCCACCAGACCGGGTCGTAGTGGAAGTGCGACACCATCCACATCGTCCAGCCGGCCTCGGCGACGGTGACGGAAGCCTCGTGCGTGATCCGCCCGGTGCCGGTCTCCGCGATCACGGTGACCGGCAGCGAAACACCGGGCGCCCCGGTCACGGCGACGCTCACCTCGCCGGTGCTGCTCTCCCCGGGTGCCGGTAGGACCATCCCGAACGGTTCCGGGGTTCCAGCCCCAGCTCCCTCGATGCGCAGGAGCGCGGTAACGCCCTCCTCGGCCGCCTCGGTGGCTTCCACGGTTACCCGTACGACCTGCAGCGCCCGCCCTGTGTTCGCAGCAGACGTGCTCCCAGTGAACAGATCAGTCGATTCGACCCCTGTGATCCGCATGTCCTCATCGTCCCACGCTCGGGCCCGCGCCAGGACCTGCACGCCGCCGTTCCCAGGCGGCCGTGTCCGCGGGCCGCGAATGGCCGGCGCCGTTGGCGATAGGGCACGCCTTGCACTGTCGGAAGAAGTCTTGCGAAAGAGTTCTTCCGAGGACTTGTGGAAAGAACTCTTTCGAGCGTAGTATTTCGAAACATGAGTTCCGAACAAGAGCCGAACGAGGTCAAGCCAGTCAAGCTGACCGACGCCAAAGGCATGCGCGCCATGGCGCACCCAGTCCGGATGGCGCTGCTCGAGCTCTTCTCTGTCCGCGAGACCCTGACCGCGACGCAGGCCAGCGAGGCCCTGGGCGAGTCGCCGGCCAACTGCGCGTTCCACCTCCGGACCCTCGCGAAGTACGGGTTCGTGCACGAGGCGGGCGGCGGCAAGGGCAGAGAGCGGCCCTGGGCCCTGACGAACCGCTCCATCACGGTTGAAACGGAACAGGACGACCCGCAGGCCGCCCTGGCTGCCGAAGAGCTCGTCAAGGTCTACTTTGAGCGGTGGGCCGACCGCGCCAGGCGCTACGGCTTGTCGGCCAAGGTGCCCGGCTGGGATAGCAGGGCGACGGGCTGGACGGGCCACGTCTCGTACCTGACCGCAGAAGAGACCATCCGGCTGCGGGACGAGATGCGCCGGCTGCTGAACCGCTACGAGGAACGCCTCAACCCGGAACTCCGCCCGGAGGGCGCGCTCCCCGTCGAGTGGATGCTCTTCGCCGCCCCGATCCCGGAGTGGGCCGATGCGGCCGGCCCGGCCCCCGCGGCCGGCTCCGACGCCTTGGGCGCCGCTGCCTCCGATAACCCGGACGGCGCCGACACTCAATAACGCGATACATCTTGATTTGATCTATCAAACGCGATACATCTTAAAAGCCGCGCGGCTGACGCATCGCCAGGCGCGCGAGATCACCGAAGGAGCCCGTCATGCACCCTGAACTGCTCTCCGCCGTGGCCGTCGAGCGCTGCCGCGACCTCGACGCGATGGCCGCCAGCCGCGCCCGCCGCACCAGCGCCGCCAGGCGCGGGCACGCCCATTCCTGGCCGGCGCTCATGCCGAAATTCCGCGTCTCCTGGACGCGCATCTCCCTGGCCGCCGTCTCGGGCCGCCGCCGCCGCAGCTCCGTCGTCATCGTCATCTCCGCGACCCGGATCAGCTGAGGCGCGCCGGGCCAAACGGCGGCGCAGCCACGGCAATCGATTTGCCCTGCGTGACCGCGTGATTCGCCTGCAATCGCAGCGCGGTTTTCCTAGCGGAACGTGCGCACCGTGAGTACGGTTAGCTACCGGACGTTGGTCAACGTTCGCTCATGCCACAGCTTCGCTGACGATCGACGAAGCGGTCGAGAAGAAATTAGGGAACGCGATGTCCCACACTGACCGGCCGGCCACCCTCCGGGACGTGGCCACGGCCGCGGGCGTCCACCCGGCCACCGCGTCACGTGCGCTGAACCCCGGGACGAGGCTCCTGGTCAGCGAAGAGACCGCGCGCCGGGTGAGCGAGGCGGCCGACCGGCTCGGCTACCGGCCCAACCCGGTGGCGCGGTCCC
>DASSAD010000096.1:0-5170 GCA_035685725.1 Amycolatopsis sp.
CTTCACGCCCCAGTCGAGGTCCCGGGTGATCGGCCGGGGCCGCATGTCGTCGACCAGGTTCTTGGTGAACTTGAGGACGTTGGGCCGCCAGTCGGTGCGGGTGGACAGCCAGTTGCCGAGCGTCTCGGTGAACGCGGGCAGATCGAGGAACAGGTGTTCGGTCTCGACGAACTTCGGCGCCTCGCCGTTGATCCTCGACCGGGGGTTGATCAGATCGGCGGCGTCGAGCTGGTTGCCGCAGTTGTCGCACTGGTCACCCCGCGCGCCGTCGTAGCCGCAGATCGGGCAGGTGCCCTCGATGTAGCGGTCGGGCAGGGTGCGGCCGGTGGACGGGCTGATCGCGCCCGTCGTGGTCTTGGGCACGACGTAGCCGTTGCGGTGGAGCGCGAGGAAGATCTCCTGCACCACGCTGGCGTGGTTGCCGGTGGTGGTGCGGGTGAACAGGTCGTAGGACAGGCCGAGGCCGCGCAGGTCCTCGCCGATCTGGTGGGCGTACTTGTCCGCGGTCTGCTGCGCGGTCAGGCCCTCCTTGTCCGCCTGGACGGTGATCGGGGTGCCGTGCTCGTCGGTCCCGGAGACCATGAGCACCCGGTTGCCGGCCATTCGCTGGTAGCGCGAGAAGACGTCGGACGGGACGCCGAAGCCGGACACGTGGCCGATGTGGCGGGGGCCGTTGGCATACGGCCAGGCCACCGCCGTCAACACGGGGATACTCATGCTTTGTTAGCGTACGGATGCTGCGCTGGGCTTTTTCCGGCGGTAGACACCTCGGCCGCGAAGCTGCCGGCCTGCCCGACGGCCGAGCCCCGGGGGACGCCGGACCGGACCGGGTGAGCCATCCGATCACCGGCGACCCCGGACGGTCATCCGGATGGGTCCCCTGCGTAACCGCCCCTCGTCTGTCTCATCCGTGGGTTATGACCTGCGGATACGGTGTCGGCGGATGCTGGGTCGAATTCGACTGGACCAGGGCCGGCGGCGAGAGGGGATCCCATGATCGAGGCTCGCGGCCTCGCGCGGAGGTTCACCGCGCGAGGCCGGAACGTCGAAGCCGTCAGGGGCGTGGACATCGACGTGGCTGCCGGCGAGCTCGTGGGCTTCCTCGGCCCGAACGGGGCCGGGAAGACCACCACCCTGCGCATGCTCACCACGCTGCTCAAACCCACCGCCGGCGAGGCCACGGTCGGCGGCTGCGACCTGCGCACGGACCCGCTGGGCGTGCGCAAGCGGATCGGCTACGTCGCACAGGGCGGCGGGACCGCACCCGAATGCCGGATCGCCGAGGAGCTGGAACTGCAGGGGCGGCTCTACGGGCTGAGCAGGGCGGCGGCCCGGCGGCGCGGCGCGGAACTGATCGAACGGCTCGACCTGGCCGGTCTCGACCAACGCCTGACGAAAACGCTTTCGGGGGGCCAGCGCCGCCGGCTCGACATCGCGCTCAGCCTGATCCACTCGCCGGGACTGATCTTCTTCGACGAGCCGACCACCGGACTCGACCCGCAGAGCCGGGCGAACCTGTGGGACCACATCCGCCGGCTGCGCACCGAGCAGGGCGCGACGGTGTTCCTGACCACCCACTACCTCGACGAGGCGGACGCGCTCTGCGACCGGATCCTGGTGATCGACAACGGCGGGATCGTCGCCGAGGGCACGCCGGACTCGCTGAAGGCCACGGTGTCCGGCGACGGCGTCACGATCGACGTCCCGGCCGGCCGCGCGGCGGAAGCGGCCGAGATCGCCGGCCGGCTGGCCGGCGCGCACGAGGTGACCGCGGTGGACTCCACCGTCCGGTTCCGGGTGCCCCGCGGCGACACCGCGCTGCCGGAACTGGTGCGGGCGCTGGACGCCGGCGGCATCGCGATGACCGCGATGCAGGTGCACCGGCCCACCCTCGACGACGTGTTCCTGACCCTGACCGGGCGTTCGCTGCGGGACGCCGAGGCGGGCGCGCCGGCCGGGCGGGCCGAGATGACGGCGCAGGTATGAGCACACCCCGGTTGATCGCCGCCGCGAGAGGAAAGGCGCTCATGGTTCGCGACACCTGGTTGATCTTCCGGCGGGATCTGGCCCTGTCCCTGCGCAACCCCGCCTGGATCATGCTCGGCATCATGCAGCCGCTGCTGTATCTGGTGCTCTTCGGTCCGCTGATGGAAAAGGTGGTGTCCAGCACGCCGGGCTTCCCGCCGGGCAGCAGCTGGACGATCCTCACCCCGGCGCTGATCGTCCAGCTGGCCCTGTTCAGCGCGTCTTTCGCCGGGTTCTCGCTGCTCACCGACTACCGCAACGGTGTGCTGGAGCGGCTGCGGGTGACCCCCGCCAGCCGGACCGGCCTGCTGCTGGGGAAGGTGGGGAACAACGCGGTCCAGACCGTGGCGCAGGCCGTGCTGATCACCGTCCTGGCCTACCTGGTGTTCGGGCTGGACGCGCCGGTCGGCGGGGTACTGCTCAGCCTGGTGATCGTCGCACTGACCGCGGTGACGCTGGCCTCCGCGTCGTACGCGGTCGCCCTGACGATCCGCAACGAGCAGGCCTTTCCGGCCTTGCTCAACGCCGTGCTGATGCCGGTGCTGCTGCTGTCCGGAATCCTGCTGCCGATCACCAGCATTCTCGCCCCCGGCTGGCTGTACACCCTGTCGCGGATCAACCCGTTCACCCACGTGGTGGACGCCGAGCGGGCCAGTTTCCGCGGCGATTTCACCTTCGGCGGACTGTTCTCCGGGGCGATGATCCTGGTCGTCATGGCCGTGCTCGCGGTGTGGTGGGGAGCACGGACTTTTCAGCGCGAAAACGCCTGACGCCACGTAGTGTGTCGACACGACACCCGGAGGGCGTATTGACCGAAAGCGGCACCCCGTGCGGGATCAACCTGTCGCTGCACGCGACCGTGACCGACTGGACCGCGGTCCGATCCGGTGCGGTCTGCTTCGCCTCCATCACCGTCACGGAGAACGTCAACTGGCACGATTCCGGTGCGGAGCGGCAGATCACGGCGGCGCAGCGGGCCGGCGTGCGGGCCGGCATCCGGCACTACGCCCGCCCGGGGGCCGCCCAGGACCAGGCCGAACACTGTGTCGCGGTGGGCAGGCGGCTGGGCGTGTTCTACCCGGGCTCGCTGGCGCCCGCGCTGGACGTGGAGGCCGATGGCATCGACGACCGCTTCGTGAAGACGTGGATCAAGTCGGTGCGGCAGGCGGCGGGCATCCGGCGGGTGTTGGTCCGCGCGCCCTACGACCACTGGCTGCACCGGCTGCACCCGGCCAAGTGGGCCGACCCCGGGGTCGTGCTGTGGCTGGCGCGGCACAACGGGATTCCCGGTCGTCCCGGCTGGTTCCATCCCCGGCTCGGCGTCCACCAGCACTGCCCCGCGCCCGCCGACGCGCGGTTCAGCGGGCCGATCGGGCTCGATTCGCTGGTCTACCCGTTCACCCTGGAGGACCTGCTGCTCTGACGGACCGGCCGGTGTTCGGAAGGCGCGCGATCGGGCGGGGAAGCGGCCGCTAACTCGTCCGCCAGGAGTACTCGTGTTCGGGGCGGCCGGTGGCGCCGTAGCGCAGGCGCATGTCGACGCTCCCGGACTCGGCGAGCGCGGCCAGGTAGCGCTGAGCCGTCGCCCTGGCGACGCCGAGTTCGCCCGCCACCTCGGCCGCCGACATCGGGCGGCCCGCGCGGCGGAGCCGATCGGCGACCAGCTGGGCCGTCGCGCTGGAACGTGCCCTGGGCAGTGCCGCGTGGTCCCGCTCGTGCAGGGTCCGGAACGCGCGGTCCACCTCCTCCTGGCTGAGCGTGCGCTCCTGCCCCAGCGCCTGCCGGTAGCGCGCATAGGCCGCCAGCCGGTCGGCGAACTGGTGCGTGGTGAACGGCTTGACCAGATAGTTCAGCGCCCCGGCCCGGATCGCCGCGCGGATCGAGCCGGGGTCGGCCGCGGCGGAGAGGATGATCGCGTCGGCGGGCAGCTCGGCGAGCAGGCTCAGGCCGGACTCGTCCGGCAGGTAGACGTCCAGCAGCACGAGATCCGGCGAGTGCCGGAGGACCCGGGCACGCGCTTCGGCGGCGGTGTGCGCGATGCCGGCGACAGCGAAGCCCGGCACCGCTTCGACGAACCCGGCGTGCACACCGGCGACGCGGAAGTCGTCGTCCACGATCAGTGTCCGGATCATGCGCATCCTCCGGTGTTGCTCGCCGTTTCCGCCGCCGTGCCCAGGACGCCCGGCAGGGCGGCGACGAAGAGCGCACCGCCTCCTCCGCCGCCGCCGGGATCGGCGAGCCAGACGTCACCGCCGTGGGTGCCGGCCGCCTGCCGCGCCAGCACCAGGCCCAGCCCGTGCCCCGGCGTCAGCTTGGTGGTGACGCCCTCGCCGAACAGACGGTCCCGCAGTTCCGGCGCGACCCCGGGACCACTGTCCACAACGGACACGTGCAGCGCGGTCCGCTCGACGAGCAGGGCGATTTCCACCGTCGGCGGCCGGCGTGGGCCCATGCGCGCGGCACGCACCGCGTTGTCGAGCAGGTTGCCCACCACGGTGTTGACCGCGATCGGATCGCGCACCTGGCCGCGTACCCAGGAGTCCTCGGACAGACTCAGGAGAACGCCTTTTTCCTTCGCCTGCTCCATTTTCGCCAGCAGCAGCGCCCGCAACGTCGGGTCCGCCACGGACTCCGCGATCCCGCCCGGGTCCGGGACCGACGTCTCGGCAAGCGTTTGCAGATACTCGATCGCCTCTTCGTGGTGTCCCAGCTGCAACAGGCCGGAAAGCGTGTGCAGCCGATTGCTGAACTCGTGGCGCTGCGCACGCAGTCCGTCGGAAAGGGACCGCACGGCGTCGAGTTCCCGGGTCAGCGCGTCCAGATCGGTGCGGTCGCGCAAGGTCAGCACCGTGCCCAGGTCCTTCTCGTCACGGCTGACCGCCCGGGAGTTGACCACCAGCACCCGGTTTCCCGCCACGGCGAGCAGGTTGTCCACGGGCCGGCGGTCCGCGACCGCCTTCTCCAGCCGGGGCGAGAGGTGCAAGGTGTCCACCGGAGCCCCGACCGGCAACGGCTTGCCCAGCAGCCGCTCGGCTTCGGCGTTGCGCGCGGAGACCCGGCCCGCCGCGTCCACCGCGAGCATGCCCTCGCCGATCCCGTGCAACACCGCCTCGCGCTCGTAGAGCAGTTCGGTCAGCTCGTGCGG
>DASSAD010000097.1:0-58768 GCA_035685725.1 Amycolatopsis sp.
CGAGTTCTCCCTTCCCGTCGCCGAGTCCCTCCAACGACTCGCCGCGCACCGAGGTCCCGAATGGGCACCAACGCTGAGTAACCAGGCGCCGTCGCGGGCCAGATCGGTGGTTGTGGCAGGAGAACACGGTCCTGCAAGCAGTTCGGCAAGTGCCCGGCCGGGCAACCGGACGGCGCTGCGCGCTGGCGGCCACGTGCCGGCGGTCCACAACGTTGCGGCACCCTGGGCCGGATAACGCCAGGTGGTCTACGTCGACGGGTGCCGTTTGATCATCACGTGTGGTGGACCGAACACGACAGGGATCACGACAGGGATCACGGCAGCGATAAGGACCAGCCCACCCGCGCCGAGGGTCGACGACACGATCAACCCGCCCGCTTTCCTTCGACCATCAGGCGGCCGGCGCACCACTGCAGGTCAAGGTGGCGGTCCGGGTGAAGGTCGGGATGAACGGTCAGCGAACAACTTCCCGCCCCGACCGGCGGCAAAATGCCGGGCGCGGTAGGCGAAGTCCGCGTCGAGGACGGCCCGGATCCGAGGTCGCCACCGGACCAGCGATCCCCCGACCGCACCAGAGACTTCGCCGACCGGACCGGAGGCCTGCCGACCGGACGGGAGACCTCACCAACAGGACCGGAGAACTCAGCGACCGCACCGGACGACTCGCCGACCACACCGGAGAACTCGCCGACCGGACGGGAGACTTCGCCGACCGGAGGAGGGGACACGGCGGGTGGGTGACGGCCGTCGGTGTGTCCCCTCCTCCGGTCGGTGTGTCCCCTCTTCCCGTCGACGTGTCCCCCGGTCCCGTTGTCGGGGTCGCTCGGGCGGGCGTCGAGGTGGGTGGTTCGGTGCCACCCGATCGCCGCCCAGCGCGACTTGATTCCGGATTCAGATGCTGCGCAGCACCGAGACAACGATACCGAGAACGACCGCCGCGTCCCCGTCGATAATTTCGTACCGGGGGTTGCGCGGTTCCAGATAGACGTGACCGTTGCGGCGGCGATAAACCTTGACCGTCGCCTCGTCGTCGATCATCGCGGCGACGATCTGACCGGAATGGGCCTCGTTCTGCTGGCGCACCACGACGATATCGCCGTCACAGATCGCCGCGTCGATCATCGAGTCACCGCGCACGCGGAGCCCGAAAACGCTGCCCCGACCGGCGAGTTCGCGGGGCAGCGTCAACACGTCGTCGACGTGTTCTTCGGCCGAAATGGGACTGCCCGCGGCGATATCACCGACCACCGGGACACTCACGGAGTCGCCCGAGGAATCCCGTGCCGACGGCTCCCGCAGGAACACGCGCACATCGATCGGCCGGGCCACCGCGGTCCCCCGTCGGAGAAATCCCTTTTCCTCCAGACTCGTCAGGTGTTTCGACACCGAGGACGAGGACCGCAGGCCGACAGCGTCGCCGAGCTGGCGCGTGCTCGGGGAATATCCGTACCTGACCACCCAATCCCGGATCGCGGCCAGGATCTCCCGCTGACGCGGTGGCAGGGCCGAGGTGTCCAGGTACTCGAAATCATCGTAGGCGGTCACCCACGGAATGCTAAGGGTTGCCGGCCACGGCGGAACCACCGGCATGCCAGCACAACCATGCCCGCGACCGAAATGGACAGTGGCGATGCGACGGCGACCGGCCACCTGCTCGCCGCGGGGATCCCGGCCATCGCGGTCGATCGACGTGGTCATCGGCGTCGGCGGGCGCCTTCGGCGAGCGGCACGGCACGCTCGAAGCCGAGCGGGGCACACAACCAGCGGCAACCAGCGGTTCCTCGATCGCGGCGAAAATGCCGCCGTCACGGCCCGTGACACCGTCGGCGGCGCCCGGTCCTGCCACGAGGTCGGACCCCTGGCCCGCCGACGAACCACCGTGAAGGCACAGACGAGATCGGGGGACGGTAGGCGGCCCACCGTCCCCCGATTCCGGTTGGCCGGATCAGCAGGCTCCGTTGTCCTGCCAGATGTTCCAGGCGATCGCGGAACCCGGCGTGACACCGGTCGAGTAGTACAACGACGTCCACTTGTGACCGTTGTAGGACACGACGTCGCCCGGCACGTAAGACGTCGCGGCGCTCCACGCCGCTGTGCCCGTGCACCCAGCCGGAGGCGTTGTGGTCGGGGTGGTCGGAGTAGTCGGGGTGGTCGAGGTGGTCGGGGTGCTCGTGGTCGGCGGCGTGACGCCGCCGCCCTGATAGCCCGTGAAGATCCTGGTGAAGTCCAGTTTGGACTGACTGATCTCGCTGCACGACGGCAGGCCGCTGACCCCGCCGGCACACGGCTGGTCCCGGTCCACCGACCAGAACGCCAGCCGGCCGATCCCGTTGGCGGTGGCGAAGTTCACCACGGTCTGCGCGTCCGCCTCGGAGAACACCTCGGCCGAGTCGTCGTTCTGGCCGATCATCGGGGTGATGCCGATGTTGCCGTAGGTGATCGACGGCCACACGGTCTTGGCGAAGTTCAGCGTGCCCTGGGCGGCCTGCGTGGAATAGGCGCCCATCTGCGGGTTGCTGTCCCAGCTTCCGTAGTAGTCCATCGTCATGATGTTGATCAGATCGATCCTGGCGCCATCGGTCCGGGCGTCCTGCAGGAAGGTCTGGCCGTTGGAGTCCGGCCCGGTGGGGAGCGCGGGGATGGTCACCGAAACCACGAGGCCCGGGTTGGCCGATTCGAGGTTCTTGATCGCGGCGAACCGCCGGTTGACCGAGGTCGGGTCGGCGATCGCGGCACCCTCGACGTCGAAGTCGATGTGGTTCAGGTGATAAGTGTTGATCACAGCCTGGTACGCCGCGGTGAGCTGAGTGGTATCGGTGCAGGACTGGGACAGTTCCACGCCGCCCGCGCCGCCGAAGGACACGATCACCTGCGCGCCGGCCGACTCGGCCGAGGAGATGGCGCTGGAGACGGCCGGATCATTGGTGGCCGGCAGGGTGTCGCCCCAGATCGGGGTGCAGCCACTGCCGATCACGAACGCCGCGGTGAACGCCTTCAGGCCACCGCTGCTGATCGCCGAGTCGAGCATCGGTTCCTGGTTGTTGGTCATGTCCACGTAGGGCGCGACCCCGAAACCGGTGGCGGCGGACGCCGTGGGCATCGGGTCGGCTGTACCGGCGTAGACGGCCAGCCCGAACGCGACCAGCAGCCCGGCCGCCAGCGCCGCGACCGCCCGCCCGGGACGAAGGAATTTGGGTCTCATCGTCACACCTCTCTCTAGCGAGCCGGCGTTTCTCGCGATGTCGCCGCGAGAAACGGCAGCCGCCGGAAGTGGTCTGTACAGAACCCAGATAAAAGTGGACTAGACCATATGCGTTCGTCAAGGCAATGTCCGAAGTTGCCGGCAAGATCGGGATTCGGCCCGGGAGGACACGGACCGTCGCAGACAGCCTCGGGCGAAGTACCGGATCCCGACGTAGGCCCAGGCCAACGCCGTGATGCGTACCTGGTGAACTACCAGAAGCCGATTCGGTGACCGCTGCGAGCGGCGATGCCGAGGGCGACGACGTTGGCGCTCGCGGCGACCGCGCTGCCGCTGCCACCGGAGTCCGCACCCAGCGCGAACGACCACCACGGCGCCTGCTCGATACGCGGCGTCGGTGCGAGCGCGGCCATTTCTTCGACGATCGGGCTCATCGTGGACACGTAGGGGATGTTATCGAAGAATGCACCGAGCACACCGGAGCCGAACAGCACCGCACTCGCCGCCGCGAAGTGATGGCCGCCGGAGCATTGACGACTCCGGTCCGGCGGCCTCGATCATTCCGGTATGCGACAGGCTCGCGACGATCACGAAATGTCCCATGAAAAAACACCAATGTCGGCCACTCGAATTCACGGAGAACGCAACCGCGTCGGCGCGGGACACCAGGAGCATCAGTCCCGCCCCGACCAGCGCGATGATCGCGAGATAGAGGCGAAGGACGGAATGCGAGCCGAACCCGATGACGACGGCCCCGAACACGACAGGACACCGCCCCGGCAGGCGCGGATCGGTGATCGCCTCGCGCTCGCGCAGCGTCCTGACTTCGGCGACGCGCTCGGGGTGATATTCGAACACCCGACAGAACAGCACCCGGGCGAAAAGAACCAAGACGACGAAACCGACGGCGACGATCGGCGCCATGCGGACGAGGAAGTCGGTGAACGTCGGCCCCGCCTGGCTGCCGATGATGATGTCGGGCGGGTCACCGACGAGCGTGGTGATGGCGCCGGTGTTGGACGCGAGGACTTCGGCGATCAGGCAGGGCGGAGCCGGGATCCGCGGCCGGTCGCACACCACGATGGCGACGACGGGTGCGACCGGCCGTGGAGCCGTGGTTCCGCTCCCGCGCAGAGCTGGGCGCACCACCGTTTTCCACGGGTGTTTTTCGTCACACGAAAGTCCGGGCGAAACGTCACCAACCCAACATCGTCCCAGGAGAAAAGTAACCCAGCTCACTCCGGTCGAGCTGGACACCACACCGCGACCCGGCTAAAGAATCACCTTTTCGCAGGTGACCGGTAACATTCCGCGTTCCTCGAAGCAGCCCGATCACTCCGGCCCGCGGCTTTGCCGGGCAGCTTGATAGGCACCGCCTATCAAGTGATCGCAGTACCCTCTTTGACTTCGGGATACGAGATGATCACAGTGGTCGTGAGCAAGGGCGCGCGGGTTTCCCCCCGATCCGGGGAAAGCCGGCCACACAGCGCCGACCCGTGACGTGGAACACACCTCGGAACGGGTTATTCCGCGCCACCGCGGAAACGGCCGAAGAGCAGCCGCGGAATCGCTGAAGGACAGGAAAGACCAAACGATGGATATCATCGACGATCCGGATGAATCGGGCCTGTCGGTCACCGCACCCAAGACCTGGGCGACCGGAATGCCCGCGGTCGTCCACGCGCTTCAGTACTCACTGAGCCAGACGAGCGTGCGCCGCACCGCGCAGACCCTGCTGAACATCAACCAGACCAAGGGCATCGACTGCCCCGGCTGCGCGTGGCCCGAGGCCAAGCACCGGCACATCAACGAGTACTGCGAAAACGGCGCCAAGCACATCAACGACGAGGCGACCACGCACCGGATCGGGCCCGAGTTCTTCCGCGAGCACTCGATCTCCGAACTCGACCGGAAGACCGACTACTGGCTCAACCAGCAGGGCCGCCTCACCGAGCCGATGGTCAAGTGGCCCGGTTCGGATCACTACGAGCCGATCGACTGGGACGGCGCGCTGGACGTACTGGCCGGCGAACTGGGCAAACTGGACTCTCCCGACGAAGCCCTCTTCTACACCTCCGGTCGGCTCAGCAACGAGGGCGCCTTTCTCCTGCAGCTCTTCGCCCGCGCGTTCGGCACCAACAACCTGCCCGACTGCAGCAACATGTGCCACGAGTCCAGCGGCTCCGCCCTGATGGAGACCCTGGGCGTGGGCAAGGGCAGCGTGAGCCTCGACGACATCCACAACTCGGATCTGGTCTTCGTCGTGGGTCAGAACCCGGGCACCAACCATCCCCGGATGCTCACCGCGCTCGAAGAGACCAAACGCAACGGCGGCCACATCGTCGCCGTGAACCCGCTGCCCGAGGCCGGGCTGATGCGGTTCAAGCACCCGCAGAAGGTGCGCGGGATCGTCGGCCGCGGCACGGAGATCGCGGACCAGTTCCTGCACATCCGCGCCGGCGGCGACCTGGCGCTGTTCAAGGCGCTGAACCTGTTGCTGCTGGAGGCCGAGGACGCGGCCCCCGGCACCGTGCTGGACCACAGTTTCATCGACACCAACACCAGCGGCTTCGTCGAGTTCGCCGAGCAGGCCCGCAAGCTCGACTGGGACGACGTCGCCACCGCGACCGGGCTGACCCGCGAAGAGATCGAGCAGGTCCACGAGCGGGTGCTGCGCAGCGAGCGGGTCATCGTGTGCTGGGCGATGGGGCTGACGCAGCAGAAGCACGGCGTCCCCACCATCCGCGAGATCGTCAACTTCCTGATGCTGCGCGGGAACCTCGGCAAGCCGGGCGCCGGCACCTGCCCGGTCCGTGGGCACAGCAACGTGCAGGGCGACCGCACCATGGGCATCTGGGAACGGGTGCCGCAGTCCTTTTTGGACGCGCTGGAGCGCGAATTCGGCTTCACCCCGCCCAGCGAGCACGGCGTCGATTCGGTGAACGCGGTGCGGGCCATGCTCGACGGCCGCGCCAAGGTGTTCCTCGGTGTCGCCGGCAACTTCGTGCGGGCGATGTCCGACAGCGACGCCTGCGAAAAGGCGATGCGCCAATGCCGGCTCACCGCCCACATCTCGACCAAGCTGAACCGGTCCCACACGGTCTGCGGGGAAACCGCGCTGATCCTGCCGACCCTGGGCCGCAGCGATCGTGATGTCCAGGCCGCCGGCGAACAGTTCATCACCGTCGAGGACTCGATGAGCGAGGTCCACGCCTCCCGCGGCCGGCTCGAGCCCGCCTCGGACAAGCTGCTCAGCGAGGTCGCGATCCTGACCCGGCTGGCGCGCCGGACGCTCGGCGACAAGGTGTCGATCCCGTGGGAGGAGTTCGAAGCGGACTACGGCACCATCCGCGACCGGATCTCCCGTGTCGTCCCCGGCTTCCAGGATTTCAACGAGCGCGTGGCGAAGCCGGGCGGATTCCGGTTGCCGAACCCGGTCAACCACGGGGAATTCCGCACCGCCACCGGTAAGGCGATGTTCAGCACCAACGACTTCGTGATGATGGACGCGCCCAAGGGCCACCTCATCCTGCAGAGCCTGCGGTCCCACGACCAGTGGAACACCATCCCCTACGCGAACGACGACCGCTACCGCGGCATCCACGCCGCTCGCCGCGTCGTGCTGGTCAATCCCGACGACCTGACCGAACTGGGCATCGCCGACCGCGACGTGGTGGACCTGGTCAGCGTGTGGTCCGACGGGGTGGAGCGCCGGGCCCGCCGGTTCCGGGTGGTCTCCTACCCGACGGCGAAGGGCTGCGCCGCCTCGTACTATCCCGAGACCAACGTCCTGGTGCCGCTGGACAGCGTGGCCGACATCAGCAACACGCCCACGTCGAAGGGCATCGTCGTCCGGCTGGAACCGGCCGCGGGCCGGAACTGACCGCCGTGCGCCCCCGGCGGCCTGCCGGGGGCGCTGGTCAGACCGACGAATCCGTGGCCAGGCGGTTCAAGGCCGCGACGACCTCGGTCCGCCGGGCGGTGTCGGCCAGCGCCCGCGCCATGACCGAGCCGGGCTGGCGGGCCGCGATCACCAGCCCGACCGGCATCGTGCGGGCGGGCTCCACCAGCGGCACCGCCCGCAGGCCCGCCGGCAACCCGAACACCGACAGCCAGACCCTGGGCACGATGGCGGCCCAGCGGCCCATCTTGACCTGCGCGAACAGCGAGGCCACCGAATCGGTCTCCAACCGCGGCGCGATCGTCGTGCCGACTTCGGCGAACACGTCGTCGAGGACGCGGCGGCCCTGCATCCCGATGCTGAGCAGGCACAGCGGCAACCGGGCGGCCTCGGCCCAGGTCACCTCCGCCGGCAGGGAGGGCGTCGTGGCGAGGTCGGCCAGCAGGACGTAGCGCTCCCGGTACAGGGGAACCGTGACGAAGTTCCGCGAGACCTCGTCGTCGAGATAGGTGATCGCGGCGTCGATGTCGAAATTCTGGATCCGCTTCAGTATCTCCTCCGCGCGGAGGTCGGCGAACAGGTGCACGGTCACCAGGGGATGCTCGGCGCAGAACGGTTCGACCAGCGTCGCGACCGCGGCCGAAGCCGTGGGCACGCACCCGATGCGCAACTCGCCGGACAGGCCCGTGCGCATCGCGCCGACCTCGTCCTTGAGCGCGTCGACATCGGCGAGGATGCGCTGCGCCCACTGCACGAGCCGCTCCCCCTCGACGGTCAGCCCCTCGAACTTGCGCCCCCGGCGCACCAACGGCACGTCCAGCTCCTGTTCCAGTTTCCGGATCCCCTCCGAAAGCGCGGGCTGGGAGACGTGGCAGCGGTCGGCCGCGCGGGCGAAGTGGCGCTCTCGCGAGAGCGCGACCAGGTACTCCAACTGGCGGAACAACACGTCATCGGTCTACCGGATCGGCCGGCCGGGCGCCAAGCCGGGACCGCGTGCGCCGCCCGGCTCCGCGGGGTCGTTGCCTAGACTCGCCGCATGGCCGCCGAGACTCCCGCCGCCCTGCCCGCCGACTGGTCCGGTTGGCGGGAGCGCAACGACCCGGGCTCCTACGACGATCGCTGGCGCACGCTCGCGGAAGCCGGTCAGGACCCGCACGGCGAGGCCGCACTCGTCATGACCTACACGCCCGCGTCGGTGCTCGACGGTGGCTGCGGCACCGGCCGCGTGGCCGTCGAACTCGCCCGGCGCGGGGTGCGTGTCGTCGGCGCTGACCCGGACCCGGACATGATCGCGGCCGCCCGGCGGAAGGCTCCGCACCTGCGCTGGGAACACACCGGGCTGGAGAACCTGGACCTCGACGAGCGGTTCGACGTGGTCGTGCTCGCGGGAAACGTCATCCCCTACGCGGAGCGCGAGGTGCGGGCCGCGCTCGTCGCAAGCTGCGCGCGGCATCTGACCACCCGTGGTCGGGTCATCGCGGGCTTCGCGCTGCGGGAGGGCTGGCCCACCCTCGATGACTACGACACCTGGTGCGACGCCGCCGGGCTCCGGTTGATCGACCGATGGTCCACTTGGGACCGCGCGCCCTACGCCGATGGCGACTACGCCGTCTCCGTGCACGCGGGCGCCGCCTGATCGGGGGACCCGCGTCGGTCGAAGCAGGGTGCTCGGTGCTGGAGGTCAGCGGCGGGTCCCGGTGAGACCCTCCCACCAACGGCTTTGAGCGCTTCGAGACGCGGTTACCGTGGCGCGCTGGTCATGTCATGATCGGTGCCATGGACTTCTTGGACGGGTTGGTGGACAAGGCGCTGCGCCGCGAAGCGTTGACCCGAGCGGAAGCGCTCGCGGTCCTGGACACTTCGGACGATGATCTGCTGGACCTGGTGGCCGCCGGCTACCGGGTGCGCCGGCATTACTTCGGTAAGCGGGTCAAGGTCAACTTCCTGGTGAACCTCAAGAGCGGGCTGTGCCCGGAGGATTGCACCTACTGTTCCCAGCGAGTGGGCTCGAAGGCCGACATCCTCAAATACACGTGGCTCAAGCCGGACGCGGCCGTCTCGGCGGCGGCGGGCGGGATCGCGCGGGGCGCCCGGCGGGTCTGCCTCGTGGGCAGCGGGCGAGGGCCGACCGACCGGGATGTGGCGCGGGTCGGCGAGACGATCTCGCAGATCAAGCGGGACCACCCCGACGTCGAGGTGTGCGCGTGTTTCGGGCTGTTGTCCGAGGGGCAGGCGGAGGCGCTGCGCACGGCGGGTGCGGACGCCTACAACCACAACCTCAACACCGCGGACTCGCGCTACGCGGACATCTGTTCGACGCACGAGTACGCGGACCGCGTGGACACGGTCCAGCAGGCCAAGCAGGCCGGACTGTCCCCGTGCTCGGGTTTGATCGCGGGCCTGGGCGAGACCGACGACGAACTGGTCGACGTCGTGTTCGCGCTGCGGGAGCTCGACGTGGACTCGGTTCCGGTCAACTTCCTCATCCCGATCAAGGGCACTCCGCTGGACGAGCGGTGGAGCCTCACCCCACAGCGTTGCCTGCGCATCCTGGCGATGGTGCGGCTGGTCTGCCCGGACGCCGAGGTGCGGATCGCCGGTGGCCGGGAGATCCATCTGCGGTCGCTGCAGCCGCTGGCCCTGCATCTGGCGAACTCGTTGTTCCTTGGCGACTACCTCACCAGCGAGGGGCAGGACGGTGATCTCGATCTGCGGATGATCGAGGATCTGGGGTTCGTGGTCGAAGGCGCCCAGGAGCCGGCCGCCCCCGCCCATCGGCACGACCTGGTCAGGACGCGCAAGCGCGGCGCGGGCACCGACCTGCCGGCCAATGCCTGATCCCGGCAGCAAGGTGTTCGACTGGCTGGACGCGGCCGCCCGAGCCCGCGGGGAAGCCGGGCTACGGCGGGAATTGCGGCCGCGACAGCCGGATTCGTTGCTGCTGGATCTGGCGAGCAACGACTATCTGGGGCTGGCGCGGCACCCCGAGACGATGGCCGCGGCCGCGGACGCGGTGAAGGTGTGGGGTGTCGGGTCCACCGGTTCCCGGCTGGTCACCGGTTCCACGCAGCTGCACGCGGAGCTGGAGCGGGAGCTCGCCGGTTTCTGCGGAGCCGAGGCCGCACTCGTGTTCTCCTCGGGTTATCTGGCCAATCTGGGCGTCGTCACCGCGTTGTCCGGGCCGGACACGCTTGTCGTCTCCGACGCGCACAACCACGCCTCACTGATCGACGGCTGCCGGCTGTCGCGAGCGGAGGTCGCGGTGGTCGGCCACCATGATCCGGCCGCCGTCCGCGCCGCGCTGGCGAGCCGGGTCCAACGGCGGGCGCTGGTGGTGACCGATTCGGTGTTCTCGGTCGACGGTGATCTCGCGCCGCTGCCGGAACTGGTGGCCGCGGCGCGGGAGCACGACGCGGTACTCGTGGTCGACGATGCCCACGGCCTGGGCGTGGTCGGCGACGCCGGTCGCGGCGCGGTGGCGGAAGCCGGGCTGGCCGGCGCCCCGGATGTCGTGTTCACGGTGACGCTGTCGAAATCGCTGGGCGCTCAAGGCGGTGCGGTGCTGGGTCCGCGGCGCGTCGTCCGGCATTTGGTCGAAACCGCGCGGTCGTTCATCTTCGACACCGGGCTTGCCCCCGCGTGCGCGGCCGGGGCGCTGGCCGCGGTCCGGTTGCTCCGCGATCAGCCGGGCCTGGCGAGGCGAGCACGAGCGGTGGCCGCGAGCCTCGCCGATCGGTTGCGTGCCGCCGGCCTGGACAGCGGTTTCCCCCACGCGGCGGTGGTGTCGGTGCGCGCGCCCGACCGGGAGGCGGCGGTCGCTTGGGCCCAGCGCTGTCGTGAAGCCGGCGTGGCTGTCGGCTGTTTCCGGCCTCCGTCGGTGCCGGACGGCGTGTCGCGACTCAGGTTGGCGGCGCGGGCCGATCTTGGTCGGGACGAAGTCGACCGGGCCGTCGAGGTGATCGCGTCCACCGCACCGGCCGGGGCGGTGCGCCGGTGACGCCGGAGGAACTGCGCGCGCTGGATCAGGCGCACGTCTGGCATCCCTACGGGCCGATGCCGAGCCGCGTGCCGCCGCTGCTGGTGGAGTCGGCGCAGGGGGTCCGGCTGCGCTTGGCGGAGCCGGTGGCCGGGCGGCGCGAGCTGGTCGACGGAATGTCGTCGTGGTGGTCGGCGATTCACGGCTACCGGCACCCGGTACTGGACGCGGCGGCCAAGACGCAGCTGGCGCGGATGAGCCACGTGATGTTCGGCGGGCTGACCCACGAGCCCGCGGTGCGGCTTTCGGCGAAGCTGGTGGAGATCACGCCGGCGGAGTTGCGGCACGTCTTTCTGTGCGATTCCGGGTCGGTGTCGGTCGAGGTCGCGATCAAGATGTGTGTGCAGTACTGGCGGTCACGGGGCAAACCGGCCAAACACCGGTTGCTGACCTGGCGCGGCGGATACCACGGCGACACGTTCCATCCGATGAGCGTGTGCGATCCCGAGGGCGGGATGCACGGCCTGTGGAGAGGTGTGCTGCCCGAGCAGGTCTTCGCGGACGTCCCGCCGTCGGGTTTCGACGCGCACGTGGACGCCGCGTACGCGCAGCGGCTGACCGACTTGATCGCGGCCCACGCCGACGAGCTGGCCGCGGTGATCGTCGAACCGGTAGTGCAGGGTGCGGGCGGAATGCGCTTCCACAATCCCGCTTACCTCCGGGTTCTGCGCGAGGCCACCGCGGCGCACGGAGTGTTGCTGATCTTCGACGAGATCGCCACCGGCTTCGGCCGCACCGGGAGCCTGTTCGCGGCCGGGCACGCGGGTGTCACCCCGGACGTGATGTGTGTGGGCAAGGCGCTGACCGGTGGTTATCTGACCATGGCCGCCACGTTGTGCACGGCGGAGGTGGCCGAAGGAATCGCCCGCGGCGAGGTGCCGGTGCTTGCGCACGGCCCGACCTTCATGGGCAACCCGCTGGCCGCCGCGATCGGCCTCGCCTCGATCGACCTGTTGCTCGGCCAGGACTGGCCGCGGGAGATCAAGCGCCTCGAAGCGGGCCTGTGGGCCGGGCTCGCGCCCGCGGCGGAGGTGCCGGGGGTGCTCGACGTGCGGGTGCTGGGGGCGATCGGGGTGGTCCAACTCGACCACGAGGTCGACGTCGCAGCGGCGACCCGAGCCGCACTCGAACACGGTGTGTGGCTGCGGCCCTTCCGCGACCTGATCTACACGATGCCGCCCTACATCACCGACGACACCGATCTCGTGGCGATCGCCGAGGGGGTACTGGCGGCGGCCGCCGCCGGATAGCCGCTGGTAGGTTACCGAATGTGCTCGTGATTTCCGGTACCGGGACCGGCGTCGGGAAGACCATCGTGACCGCGGCCATTGCCGCGCTGGCCCGGGCCGACGGGCGGCGGGTCGCCGTGCTCAAGCCGGCGCAGACCGGTATGGCCGACGGTGCGCCGGGTGACCTCGACGAAGTCATCCGGCTCGCGGGGCAGGTCACCACCGCCGAGCTGGGTCGGTATCCGGAGCCACTCGCGCCGAACACCGCGGCGCGCCGGGCAGGACTGCCACCGGTGCGGCCGGCCGAGATCGTCACCGCGGCCGGCGGGTTGGCCGACTCCCACGATGTCGTGCTGGTCGAGGGCGCGGGTGGTCTGCTCGTCCGTTTCGACGACGAAGGCGGCACGCTCGCGGACGTGGCGCGGGAGCTGGCCGCGCCGGTGGTGATCGTCGCCCGTGCCGGGCTCGGGACGCTCAACGAGGCCCAGCTGACCACCGAAGCGTTGAGCCGGCGCGGAATCGCGTGCGCGGGCGTGGTGGTCGGCGAATGGCCGGACGAACCCGACCTGGCCGCCCGCTGCAACCTCGTCGACCTGCCCGCCGTCACCGGTGTGCCCCTGGTCGGCCTGCTTCCGGCGAACGCGGGGCGGCTGGACCGGCGACGGTTCGCGGAAACCGCTTACGCCGGGCTCGCCCCCGGGCTCGGCGGCACGTTCGACCCGAAGAGCATCCTGGACAACGCGGACCGCGGTCTTCGGCCCTGGGCAGACCACCCGCTTCCCTCCCCGCACCGGGCGGTACCGCTAGGCCAGGGTGTCCCGGCTGGTTTCGCGGGCGGAGAGGACCGCGCCGAGGGAGATGACGGAGACCGCGACGTAGTAGCCGATCACCGACCAGATCGAGCCGGAGACGGCCAGCAGCCAGGCCGCGATCAACGGAAAGAAACCGCCGATCACGCCGCCCAGCTGGCGGCTGAGGCCGAGCCCCGAGAACCGGCGGCTGGCGTCGCTGAACAGTTCCGCGTAGAAGCTGCCTTCGGTGGAGAACAGCAGGGTCTGGATCAGCGCCGGCGGGATCGCGATGGCCAGGACGACCAGCGCGTCGTTGTGGGTCCGCAGCAACGGGAAGAACGCGAACGCGACGTAGAAGATCCCGATGATCAGTGACGACGCCAGCATGACCTTCCGGCCCACGAAGTCCGAGAGCCGGCCGAACATCGGGTTCGCGAAGCAACCGACGATGTTGCCGATGAGCACGCCTTGCAGCATTACGGCCGTGTCGATACCCAGGGCCTGCCTGCCGTAGACCAGGATGTAGACGGTGAACATCTGCAGCATGCTCGTTTCGGCGATCGTGCTGAGGAACACGGTGATGCAGGCCCGCGGCTCCTTCCGCAGCGCCGCGGCGATCGGGACCCGTCGGGGAGCGCGTTTCGTGGCGGCCCTGAACACCGCCGACTCGTCGATCCTGGCCCGCACGTAGACGCCGATGAGCACCAGCACCGCGCTGGCCAGAAACGGGATCCGCCACCCCCACGACAGGCCCTGGCTCGCGGGCATGCCCGCCACCATGCCCGCGGCCAGCGCCGCGAACACCGAGCCGAGCGCGGCGCCGATCTGCACGAACCCCGCGTACCCGCCGCGCTTGCCCTGCGGCGCGCCCTCGGCCGCCATGACCACCGCGCCGACCGTCTCGCCGCCGAGCGCGATGCCCTGGGCGAAGCGGAGGATCGCGAGCAGGATCGGCGCGGCGACACCGATCGCCGCATAGGTCGGCAGCAAGCCGATCAGCGTCGTGCAGCCGCCCATCAGGACCAGCGTGACGAACATGACGGGCTTGCGCCCGACGCGGTCCCCGAAATGCCCGAAGATGACGCCACCCAGCGGACGGGCCACATAGCCGAACGCGAACGTGCCGAGCACCGCGATCGTGCCGACCAGCGCGTTGGCCCTCGGGAAGAACAACGTTTCGAAGACGACCGGGGCGATCAGCCCGTAGAGCAGGAAATCGAAGTACTCGATGGTGGTCCCGATCGCGCCGGAGACCAGGATTCGCCGCCGCTGCGCCTGCAACGCACGGGAATCGTCGGTGCGCGCGGTGTCCGTGACGTTCGTCGAGTCCTGGATATTCGCCGTTTCGGTGCTGTTCACGGCATTTGGGGCATTCACGGTGTTCGCTTTGTTCACGCTGTTCGCCTTGTTCGCGCCGGGCACCGGGTCCCCGGTGTGACCAACGGTCATGGCCCGTCCTCCAGTCACTGGTCATGCACGACGATTCCGCCGACCTGGCACCCGCGCACCCCGCGGGACCGACGGGTCTGTCAGCGAGCCGAGCCGGATGCCACCCCCTGGCACGGATCCGGCGGTCGCAGCCGGCACGGGCCGGACGGCACCTCCCGGATTTCCCCGGCTCACCCGAATCGGGAATGATCGCGGTCGGCGTCCCCGTCCCCGCCTCTTCACCGATTTGAAAGGTTCCTACTGAGGAAAGATAGGTAATCGGAGATCAATCGGCGATGGACAAACGGTGTCGGAAAATAAGTCATGTGTCGCGGAAACGAAACCCGGCATCGGTTTTCTCGCCCGTCGTTCACCGATGATCCACCCGCGCGCGCCGGAGGCATCGCCGATGCCCCGCCGCTACGAACCCGCTCCCCCGAGGTCGAGACCCCCACCCGCCACTCGGTACGCCACCGCCGGCGCTCGACCGGCCGCCGCCGACACCCCAGGGCACATTGGCCCTCGGCATTCCCGCCGCGAGTGGACTTTCCGGCGAGCGAACCACCGAAGCACTCTTCGCCCGCACCGGAACCATGCCGTGACGGGATGCGAACGACACGGCACAAGGACCAACGAGCCACGGCTCCGGACACGGGGCTCTCGGTGCCGGCCGGCGGTCCCGCTCCACAACCGGACCAGTCCGCCAAGAAAATGGCGCCGATCTCGGAACGCACCCAATTCACACGATGGGGTCGACTCCACTGTCGTTCAACGGAGTTGGCTCAGGTGTTCGATACAGTGGTGACATGAACGAATCCACCGCCGAGCGGACACTGGTGCGGACCATCGACACCGAGGAAAGGACGGTCGCCTCGGCAACCGAGTCACCACCGGGGCAGCAGACCGGCGGGACGAGCCTGCGTCTGTTACCGCGCGGGATCCGGCAAGCCCGGCAACGACCACCACACCATCATCCCAGCGGCCGTGCCGCCCCGCCGAGCCATCGATGCGCGCCCTCCGGGACCCGAGCCACGACTTCCCATGGCAGCCGAGCAAAGCGCTCGGCCGGGAAACCCCAGCCGAGCGCCTCACCGAACTCCCTGGCGAAACGAGGTGATCAGTCGTGGTGGGGAAGACCCGGCCTTCCCCCGGATTCAGAACGCGCCGATCCCGTCGGGGCTGCCGTTCCCCGTCGGACCGTCGTAGCCCGTGACGGCGGTGCACAGGTAGTCCCCGCCGCAGTTCTCTCCGGTGACGTTGTCACCGCCGACGACGTCGTTGAGCGAGGATGTGTGCCCGTACAGGTAGGACGCGTCCGGGAAGTCACCGGGGTTTCCGGCCAGCCCGATCACGCCCGCGATGTAGGGGGATGCCGCGCTCGTCCCGCCGACGATCAGCCAGCCCGGTTCGTAGTCGGCGGTGTCGTAGACGGCGGGCCCGGTGTTGGGGTCGGCATCGGAGGCCACGTCGGCGACCATGCGGCCGGGGCAGTCGGGATCGAGTTGCCAGCCCGGCTTGTCGATCCACGCCGAGCAGCCGCTGGAGGCGCCCGACCATGCCGTTTCGCTCCACCCGCGCGCACTGGCGGATCTGGTCAGCGAGGTGCCACCGGCGGCGATGACCGACGTGAGGTCGGCCGGGAACTCGGGGATGCCGTAGCCGGAGTCGCCGGAGGAGGCCACGATCGCCACGCCGGGATGACTGTAGTCGGCCTGGTAGGACTGCAGACCGTTCCGCTCGGTGGTGCCGTAGCTGTTGGAGATCTCGGTCGCGCCCAGCGCCGCGGCGGTGTTCTCCGAGGCGGCGAGGTCGGAGACACTCGCGCTGTTGCCCTCGACGAGCACAATGTGGCACGACGAGCATGCCGCGGAGACCATGTCGAGATCGAGCGAGATCTCCAGGTTCCATCCCCGGTCAATGGGCAGCGGGCTGCTCTGCCCGTCCTGGTTGACCTTCTGGAAACAGCCGTTGGCGGTAGTGCACGCGGGCAGCCCATAGGTCTGGCGGTAGACGGCGAGGTCGGACTCCGCGTTCGGGTCGTCCCCGGCGTCGACGATGGCGACGGTCTGCCCGGTGCCGCCCGTCGCCGGCAGGTTGTAGGCGGCGCGAAGGTCAGCGGGCCCATATCCGGGCGGCAGGGCGGTGTCTTCGAGCCGGCCGTCGGCGCGGGCGGCCGGCCCGTGTACTCCGGTGCCGCCGTGCACATCGGTGCGGACCTCGGCGAAACAGCGTGCCTGTCCGGGCGCGGCGGGCCCGCACGCGTCCGTGGTGTTGTGCGGCAACGGCGCCGCCGATGCGGTCCCGGTGGCCACCGCGGCGCTACCGGCGACGATCGTCGCGGCCGCCAGCAGTGCCCGCAGGCGAAGGTGTCGTCTCATTACAGGTGTCCTCGCTTCACAGGGGTTTCCTGAGCGGTCCGGACCGTTCAAGATCCGGACCTCCCGGTGAACCAGGTGGGCGGTCAGCCGGCCGCGATCGAGTAGGCGTTGTCGATGGTCTGCGTGATCGAACCACCGATCCCGTCGGTGGCCGTCACCCGCAGCTCGGGCAAAGTGCCCGCGGCCGAGGCCGGATTGGTCCAGACGGCGACGTAATGGCCGTCCGTACCGGCAAGCGCGGCGCGTTGCCAGCTGGTACCGCCGTCGAACGACACCGACACGCTCGCGGAAGTGATCGGCGCGTGCGAACCCGCGCCGTCATAGCTGAGGTGGCCGACCTGGAGGCCCATCACCTGGCGGCCGACCGAGGTGAAGTTGTTGGCGTTGCTGGCAAGGTCGTAGCTCAAGGTCAGGACCGGGAGGATGCGGCAGGCGGCGTCGGCCGTCTGACCCAGACAGGTGTCCTGGGCCGGCAGTGCGGTGCCGGGCGTTTTGCTTGGCGTGTAACGAAACGTCAGGTCGGTTTGGGAGCCGGTCGACTGGCTGATGTCGAAGACCTGCGAGAGGTCTTCGTCTAACACGACGCGGTAGGTGGTCGGCTTGTCCGGGATGCCGGTGACCTCCGCGCCGATGTAGTTGGGCTGATCGAAGACCGGGGTGCCGTCCTGATACACCGTCAGTCGCGTGCTGCTCTGGAAGAGCACCATTCCGGCGTGGTCGGGCTCGGTGTCGCCCTGCATGTTCATCTGGACGGCCAGCGTGCTACCGGCGACGCAGGCCAGGCAGAACGCCGGGGAGGCGTTGTGCTGCCCGAAGGAGGCGCCGAGCGGTCCGTGTCCCCAGTCGAAGCTATAGCTGCGGCCGGCCTGGAAAACGCGCGGGTCCGCGGTGAAGTCGCTCGCGGGCGCTACCGCGGCGAACTGTGCCCAGCCGCCGCCGTCGGCGGTGCCCAGGTAGTCGGTCAGCTGACCCGGCATGTCGGTGAGGCTGCCGACCGCGGTGTAGCCGGTGGCGAGTGCGACCGGGTCGCTGGAGGCGTTGGCCATCGTCCCCACCGCGACACCGGACTGGCCCCCCGAGAAGTTCTCGTGGACCTCGGCGAACTGGTTCGCCTGAGCGACGAACGACTCGTCGGCGGGTATTTGGTCCGAGGCGAAGGCGGCGTCATAGCGGACGCGCTGGGCGGTGCCCGTTCCCTCGGCGACCGCGCCCCACTGGACCACGTAGTGCAAGGTGCCGACCTGCGCCGCGGCGGCCGGGTTGACGTAGAAGGACGGCGTGGCACCCGTGGCGATGTCGCTGAAACCCGTGCGCTGGCCGGTCGCGTCACCTCGGTAGAAGGCGAGCTGCGCGTTGTCAGGCGTCGCGGGGACAGGCATGGTCACCGAGACCGGTGAGGTCGCGGTGCGTTCGTCGAGAGTCACCGTCGTGGTGGCACCCGCGGTCGGGGCGACGGAGAAGTCGGTGACCGTCACGAAGTGGGTCACGATGGTATGGCCCGTCATGCTGTACTCGACGAAAGCGCCGAATGCGCTGAAGTTACCCGAGGGCACCTCGACGCGGCCGAGGCCGTCGACGATCGGCACCTCGACTTCCGTGCTGCCCAGGGAATCGGCATCCATCAAGTAAACGAGCGCGCTCGCAGCCGGCCCGCCCGTGCTGTCGAGCACGTCGAGCTGGAGCGTGTGGAGCGGGAAGCTGGACTGCGCGACCGGCGCATTCGCTTCACCGCCGGCGAGCCGCATGCTCGACAACCCGGCGAGCAGCGGCGTGCTGCCGGCGCGGTGTCCTGCGGCGATGTCCCCGCCGACGCGGGCGCGCAGGGCGGTCGTCAAGTGTGTCCCGGAGCCCGCCGTGAGGTAGCCCTGCGCCGAGTTCCCGTTCACGCTGGTGAGCATGACGCCGGGTGGCGCCGTCGGCGTCACGTTCGCCGCGAAGGCGAGATCCACCGGCATGCGCGTCTGTGCCGTGACCCCGTCGCGCGCCAGCGCCGTGACGTCGAACATCGACTGGCTCAACTCGGTGCCCAGGTAAGGCACCGCGACGGACGGGACCACGTAGTGGTCGCCGCCCTGGTCGAAGGACAGGAAGTCCGAGTCGCTTTCGCCCGCGGCCGGAATGAGCCGATAGCTGGGCGCGCCGCCGGGCGAGGAGGTCACCGCGACCTGGTCGCCGGTGGGAAGCGAGACGGTGGTGGCCGGCGCGCCGGAAATACCCTGAACCGGGCCCGCGGGCGCCGATGCGGCCTGCGCCGCTGCGGGAACCGCGATGGCCACCGCAATGGCCACCGCCATGACCATCTCGATGGCCATGGCCACAAGCATCCCCGACAGCACCACGCCTGCGCGTCTCGAACGGTGCATGCGGTGCGGCACCGCGAGCTGGAAGCATTGTCGTCTCACGTCACGAGCCCTTCGTCGGCGCCTCTGACCTCGCAGAGGGCGATATCCGCGGCCGCGGTCGCCGGCTTGCCCAGTGCATGGTTCACCGGATGGCTCATGCGTCGTTGGGGAGCCGCGAACCGCTTTCACGGATCATCGCCCGCACTTCGCGCGCAGACAAGGTCTAGACAAAAGTTGTCCAGACAACAACAACCTCGAGCAAGGCTATGAGGCGCCTCGTCCCCCGTCGATCGTCGGCCTGCCAGGGAGTAGGACGGCGCCGCGCGTGCAAGACCGCCCGAAATCAGATACCCGCTGCTGGAATGGGTCGACCGGTGCCGGCAGGAGCGACCTGGAAGCGCTTTTCCAGGTGTCTCCCCGAATCCACGGCGCAGGGTCCGGCCAAGTATTCTGCACGTCCTCGGAAGCCGCCAATCCGAGGAGGGGCATGGCCGACGAAGTCAATCCCACCGCCGCCGGTGTCACCAGCAACTGCCTGATCGGCAATCCGGGCAATACTGCGAGCAATACTGTGCAACTCCGCGACCTGCAGCGTGGAAGCGTTTACATCAACTCGCAGATCTTCGAAGCACCGGCGGCGCAGCCACGTCCGCGGAGCAGTCTGCACGTCATGGTGGTCGACGACGAACCCCATGGGCTCGACGAACTCGTGCACCTGCTCGAACTCGACCACAGGATCGGCAAAATCACCGCCTTCACCGATTCGACGGAGGTCATTCGCTACCTGGGCCGCCCGCCGGACGACGACGAGCCCTTGGACGCGGTGTTCCTCGACGTGCGGATGCCCGGTCTGGACGGTCTCGTTCTGGCGCGCTTGATCGCACGATTCGCCGACCGTCCCGGCATCGTCCTGGTCACCGCCTTCGAAAGCCACGCCGTGGAGGCCTTCGACATCGAGGTGGACCACTACTTGCTGAAGCCCGTCGCCGGCGCCAAGCTGACCCGGGCGCTCGACCGTGTGGCGAAGCTCCGTCTACACGGCGACGCTTGAGCCTGAATCCACCGGTGGATTCAGGCCAAGCGCCCTGCCTCGGTGAGTTTCCTCGTGGCGACCGAGTGCTGAAGTGACCAGCTGCCAGAATCGCCCGCCGCTCGCTTCGCCCCCGACGGGGCGAACATCGGCTGCTGAAACGTTTTCTCGCACCGTGATGCCCGTCCCGGGAAGAGGTTCGTCGCTGGTTCGGTGCACAACTCGACGTAGGCGGCGGATCCCCGGGGACGGCGATGGGAACGGAGACCTCGCCGACCGCACCAGGGACTCACCAACCGCTAGAACTCACCGGACCACAACGGCGAACACGACGACCGGAACCGAGAACTCACCGACCGGAACAGAGGACACGCCCACCGGAACAGGGGACACGGCGACTGGAAGGGAGGGCTCGGTGACCGGTGGTGGTTAGCGGGGTGGCTGGTGGGGTGGGGTTGGCCGGTGGTTGGGGGGTTGTGGGGGTCGGGGCTCGGTGAGGCGCGCGGCGGCCAGCATCGCTTCCTGGACGACCGGGTCGTCGTCGGTGCCCAGGACGCGCCAGTCTTCACCGGTGTCGAGGATCTTCTCCGCGGAGCGGATCGTCCGGAAGTCGTGGCCGGGGCCGGCCAGCGCCGGGGGTTCCGTCCCGTTCGCCAGGCTCTTCGCCGCCTTGAGCAGGATGTTGCGCATCCGGATGACGGCCTTGTCGGTGGTGCCGAGGTGTTCCTTCGTGCGGTCGTAGATCGGCCCCATCGACTCGGTGACCATGAAATCCTGGGAAACGAAGTCACGGATCCCGCTGAAGGTGGTGGTGCGCTGGTCCTCGCGGTCGATGAGGTAGTCGTTCTCGGCGGTGTACTCGCGCGGCGTGATACCGCTTTCCGGATTCAGGAACGGAGTGGCGAAGGGCGCCACCGCGAAAAGGTGCTCGCCGCCGTAGCCGTTCGGGTTCAGGTCCAGCTGGGTGGTGAAGTTGTAGCGCCAGCAGGTCTCGTCGTCGATCGGGACGATCATCAGCTGCCGCGTGGTGAACGGGTTGGAGGCCACCACGGTGGTGTAGGGAACGCAGTAGTCGGTGATGCGCACGTGCGAGTTCTCGTTGGGCGTGGTGCGGATCGCGGCGTAGCGGTAGCCGTACCAGGTGTCCTGCACCTCCAGCCGGGGTGCGCCGTCGTGCGCCCAGAACCTCCACGACATGGCGTTGGAGGGGTAGCCGGGCTTGTCGGTCCCGTCGTCGGGAAGGTCGGCGGCGCCGTTGAACTGGTGCAGGAACGAGATGTGGGCGCTGTCGAGGTTCCCCTCCATGGTCTGCACCCAGTTGCACATCGCGAGTTGCTTGCGGGCGAACACGCGCTCGGCAGGCAGGGAGTCGGTACCGAAGTCGCGGAACGGGGTCATCGTCTCGCGCGGCCCCAGGTAGGCCCAGACGATGCCGCCCGACTCGTGCACCGGGTAGGAGGTGAGCCGGACCCTGTTCCGGAAGGTGCTCTCCGGCGGTTCGCTGGGCATGTCCACGCAGGCGCCCTCGGTGTCGAACTTCCAGCCGTGGTAGGGGCAGCGCAGCCCGCATTCCTCGTTGCGGCCGAAGTACAGCGAAGCTCCCCGGTGCGGGCAGGCCTCGGCGACCAGGCCGACCTTGCCGGCGCTGTCCCGGAACGCCACCAGGTCCTCCCCCAGCAACCGCACCCGCAGCGGCGGTGCGTCGGGCTCCGGGAGCTCCATCGACAGCGCCGCCGGCGTCCAGTACCGGCGGAGCAGTTCACCCATCACGGTTCCCGGGCCCACCCGGGTCAGAATCTCGTTGTTCTCCGCGGAGAGCACCGTTGACCTCCTTCTCGACGGCGAGACACCGGCCGCCCATGGACGACGAACCCGCCGCGCCCGCCAGGGCGCGTGACGGCAGGGAAAACCGCTTCCTGGAGTGTCCACTTTCGACTGACCCGGCAACCCCTCGCCGATCGGGAACGCCCATGGACAGCCAATTCCACGAGAATGACGTTAGCACCATTGTCGACAAAATAGTTTTCACTTTCCGTCAGGCGGGAAGGATTCCGACTGGATCGAAACCGGTCCGCCGCCGAAGCCTGGGCAGCACCCGGAGACAGCGCCGAGAGACCACGCCGAACAACACGGTCCACTGTGGACGTCGCGCCAGATCCGCCCGTGGGCTTCGCGGCCGGAAGGCTTCCGTGTCGCAGAAACGAGGCTCCGGCATCGCCCGCGCATCCGTAACGTAGCACCGGAGTGTGCCCGGCAGAGTCGATGAAGGGAAGGGACGCAGGGTGACCCGGATCCTCGAAGATCTGGACAGCCGCGTGCTGGAGCCCGTCCGGATACCGATGCGCGACGGACTGCGGCTCGGCGGGATGGCGTATCGTCCCACCGGGGAACCGCGGCCGGTCCTGCTCGTCCGGACGCCGTATGCGGAGCCGCTGTCCCGGACGCTTCCCGTGCCGCAGCGAAAACGAGTGGCCCCTGGCCCGCACCGACTGGCAGACCTGGTACTTCGGGCCGGAAGGATCGCTGCGGCGCGAAGAACCCGCGGCGGGCACGGCCGGGTACGAGCACGACCCGCGCGATCCGGTCCCGACCGTCGGCGGAGCCGTCGTCATGGCGGGCAGTCCCGACGGCGGGCTCGCCTACCAGCCGGGGTCACGGGATCAGCGGGTGCTCGACGGGCGCGCCGACATCCTGCGCTTCACCGGGCCCGTGCTCGACCGGGACGTCGAGGTCACCGGTCCGCTCAGCGTGCGCCTTTACGCGGCCACCTCCGCCGTGGACACCGACTTCACCGCCAAACTCCTCGACGTGCACCCCGACGGCCGAGCCATGGGCATCGCCGACGGGATCGTGCGGGCCCGGTACCGCGCGGGAATGGACGCGCCGCGGCCGGTCGTTCCCGGCGAAATCGGTGAATACACCATCGATGTCGGCGCCACCAGTCAGGTTTTCCGGGCCGGGCACCGCATCCGGGTCGACATCGCCAGCTCGAACTTCCCCTGCTTCGACCGCAACTCGGGCAGCGGCAGGCTCGCCGGAGAAGTCACCGAGGACGATTTCGTCACCGCCACCCAGCGCGTCTTCTTCGGCGCCGGGCACCCCAGCTCCATCCGGCTGCCGGTGATCCCGCCGCCCGGGGACCGGGCAACGAAGGGAGAACAGCAGTGCTGAACATCGGGATCAACCTCGGCTTCGCCCGGCTCGACCCCGCGCTGACCGATGAAGAGATGTACCACGGCGAACTCGATGTCGCGGTCGAGGCCGAGCGTCTCGGCTACGACAGCGTCTGGGTGGTGGAGCACCACTTCTCCGACTATTCGCTCTGCCCCGACAACCTGGTCCTGCTGGCGCACCTGGCGGGGCGGACGTCACGGATCAAGCTCGGCACCGCGGCGGTCATCCTGCCCTGGAACGATCCGTTGCGGGTGGCGGAAAAGGCCCTGATGGTCGACACCATTTCGCGGGGCCGGCTGCTGCTGGGCATCGGCCGCGGGCTGTCCCGTACCGAGTACGAGCCCTTCCGCATCCCGCTCGGCGAGACCCGGGACCGCTTCGACGAGGCCGCGCCGATGATCTTCGAGGCGCTCGAAACCGGTGTCCTGTCCGGGGACGGGCCCTACTACCCGCAGCCCCGTGCCGAGCTGCGCCCCCGGCCCCGGGCCTCCTTCCTCGACCGCCGGTACTGCGTCGCGGGCTCCCCGGATTCGGTGATCATGGCGGCGAAGCTGCACGCGCGGATGATGTCGTTCATCGTCCGTCCGGTCCCGGACCTGATGCCGACCTTCACCCGCTACCGCGAGCTGTACGAGGCCGAGCACGGCGAGATCGCCCCGCCGATCTCGCTCAACGTCAACCTGTACTGCCACGAAGACGACGAGGTGGCCCGGGAGCGCCATTTCGCCTACGTCAACCGGTTCTTTCTGTCCAATGTGGAACATTACGAGATGGCCGGCGAGCACTTCGCCGGCATCAAGGGCCACGAACGCTACGCGGCCAACGCCGCCCACTTCCGGGAGATCGGGCTGGAGAAGGCGGCCGACGACTACGCGGCCACCGCCCTGTGGGGCAGTCCCGAGCGCATCCTCGGTCAGATCGAGGCCATCCGCGACGTGCTCGGCGACTTCGAGCTCACCCTCGCACCGGCCTTCGGCGGCATGCCCTACGAGCAGGCGCGGGCCAGCCTCGCGCTGTTCGCCCGCGAGGTGCTGCCCAGGGCCCGGGGGCTGCGGGGCAAGCCGGTCAGCGTCGCGGCGTGAGCCCGGCCTGAAGATCTCGCCGGTATTCCGCGGCTGAGGTACGGGACGAGCCGGACACTGCCCCGGATCCCCGGAGACGGCGGCGGGCGAAAGCGCTTTCATCGCACCGGCGAGTGCTCAGCGCAGGTAAGAGGCGCCGTTGAGGTCGAGGACCGCACCGCTCGCCCAGGTGGCCTCTGCCGAGGCGAGCCAGGTGATCGCCGCGGCGATCTCGTCGGCGTCGCCGACGCGGCCGAAGGGGCTCTGCGCGCGGATGGCATCCCCGGCGGGGCCGTCCAGGATGGCCGCGGTCATCTCGGTGTGGACGAAGCCGGGTGCGACGGCGGAAACCGCGACGCCATAAGGGGCCAGCACGAGGGCGAGGGACTGAGCCAGCGCATGCACCCCGGCCTTGCTGGCGGCGTAGGCCGGTGCGACGGGCTCACCGCGGTAGGCGCCACGGGAACCCACGAAGATCAGGCGCGCCCCCGCCGAAGACTCCTCGCGGTGCCGGAGATGATCGACGAAGGCCCAGCTCAGGTTCGCCGCACCGAACAGGTTCACCTCGAACGTGCGCCGCCACACCTGCTGCCACTCCTCGTAGCCGAGCGAGTCGACCTCGTGCAGGTCGTAGATCCCGGCGTTGTTCACCAACACGTCGACTCCCCCGAGCCGGTCGACCGCGGCGTCGAGCATCGAGCGCACCGCGGCCGGATCCGCCAGGTCGCCCCCCACGGCACAGTGACCCGTCCCGGACAGGCCGGACACGACCGACTCGGCACGGAACCGGCCCGCGTTGTAGTGCACCGCGACGGTGAAACCGGCCGAGGCCAGGCTGCGGGCGGCGGCCGCCCCGATCCCGCTCGAACCACCGGTGATCAATGCTCTGCGCACGAAGCCTCCTGGGGACCACACTCTGATATGTCACAGGCTAGCCACTGGCGGACCACCGGACCAAGGCCCGCATGCGTCGGTGCCTCAGGATCTCGGCGGCGCAATGGACCTGCCGCCCACAAGCCCGACGAGAATCCGTCGGGCACACGGATCGGGTGCGACAGCCCAGCGGAGACCCGGCGGGCCGGGTATAGGTCGTTATACAAGTCGGGGATCGTGTCGGTGGCGGGCTCCGGTGCCGCCCGATTCAGTCGCTTCACCACGCCCGGACGAAACCCGGGGCCCTACCGCGTCATCCTTGGCCGGGCGGACCGCAGGTCCCCCGGACCGTGCCGGAAAACCTTGTCCGGCAACGATTCCCGCTCACGACCGCGGTACCGCGGCGAGCGCCTGCTCGGCGAGGGCGTGCAGCGGCAGCCCGGTGGCCAGTGCGACCGCGACCAGGTCGTCGTGTTCCGGCTTCATCCGGCCCGGTCCGCATTTGACGCGGACCGGATGACCGGCGACGTGGACCTCGATCATCCGCCGCGGCGCGGCGTAGCGGTCGAGGTGGCTGCGGCGGGCGCCGAGGCTCCCGGTCTCGGCGAGCAGCAGGCGGCGCAGGTCCTCGGCCCGTCCCGGCTCGGTGAGCACCGTCACCACGTGCACCGGCCGGTTCTTCTTGCCGACACCGGTCATCGTCCACACGTCGGCCGCCCCGGCGTCGAGCAGCTTGGCGGTCAGGTAGCCGAGCACCTCGCCGGTCACGTCGTCCACCGTGGTCTCCAGGCAGACCATCGATTCATACCGGCCCGCGTCGGCCGGTTCGATGTCCATGGCGGTGTCTGCGGCGGTGTCTATGGTGGTGTCTGCGGTGGTGTCCAGGGTGGTGTCCATGGTGGTATCCGGGGCGGTGTCCGGAGTGCTGCCCAGGGTCGCCGGAAGCACGTTGGGCCGGTCCGACGGATCGCGGCTGCCCGCCCCGTATCCGGTCCCGGCCACGGTCATCGGGGGCAGCGGACCGAAGCGGGTTCCGGTGGCCGCCAGCAGTGCCGCGCCCGTCGGTGTCACGGTCTCGCCGGCCCCGTCCACGCCGGTGACCGGCATGCCGCGCAGCAGTTCGGCCGTCGCGGGCGCGGGCACCGGCAGCAGGCCGTGGTGGCTGTGGACCACACCGGATCCCATGGCCAGCGCGCCGGAGAACACCTCGGTGACCCCGAGCAGCCGCAGCGCGGCGGCCACCCCCACGGTGTCGACGACGGTGTCCAGTCCACCGATCTCGTGCAGGTGCACGTCTTCCACCGGCACCTGGTGCACCCGCGCCTCGACCGCCGCGAGCCGGGTCACCGCCTCGCGGGCGACCCGGGCGACGGGCTCCGGTTCGGCCCGGCCGACCAGGTCGATCAGCTCACCCGCCCGGCGCTCCACGGCGTCGTCGTCGACGGTGACCTCGGCGTGCAGCGCGCGCATCCCGCCGCGCCGCACCTCCCGGGCCTCCAGCCGCCAGCCGGTCAGGCCGGTGGCGGCGATCGCGTCCCGCACGCCGTCGATCGGGGCGCCCAGATCCAGCAGCGCGCCCAGCAGCATGTCGCCGGAGATTCCCGAGAACGGGTTGAGCCAGACGATCACGAGGACACTCCGCGGGAGAGACGGGAAAGCCGGAACGCCGCCATCGCGGCACTGAACCCGGCGTCGATGTTCACCACCGTGACCCCCGCCGCGCAGGAGCTGAGCATCGCCAACAGCGCCGTGACTCCCTCGAACGCCGCGCCGTACCCGGTCGAGGTGGGCACCGCGATCACCGGCGCCGCGAGGAGCCCACCGACCACGCTGGCCAGCGCTCCCTCCATCCCGGCGACCACGATCACCGCGTCGCAGGCCGCGATCTCCTCCGCACGGTCCAGCAATCGGTGCACCCCGGCCACGCCGACGTCGACGAACTCGCTGACCCGCAGGCCGATCGTGCGCGCCGTGACCGCTGCCTCCGCGGCGACGGGGCCGTCCGAGGTCCCGGCCGTGACCACGCCGAGGTGGAACGCGCCCGGCCGCGCCGGCCGCCACCGCAGAACCCGGGCCGCCTCGTGATACTCGCCGTGCGGCACGTTCTCCCGCACGGCCGCGGCGACCTCCGCTTCGACGCGGGTCACCAGCACCGGGCCGGTCGCCGACGCCAGCAGGACGCGCACGATCCCGGCGATCTGCGCGGCGGTCTTGCCAGGGCCGTAGACCACCTCGGGCAGGCCCTGCCGCCGTTCGCGGTCCACGTCGACCGTGGCGAACTCCAGCTCGCCGGTCACCGGTGGCGCACCGGGGTGAGCGGGAGGAGGGCGTTCATGCTGCCGCTGCGCAGTCCGGCGAGATCCAGCGCGCAGAACACGAACCCGGCTCCGCACACCGCCGCCGTGATCGCCGCGCGCAACCGGAGCGCGGTGGCCAGTTCCGGCTCCGGGACTTCGAGGCGCGCCACGGTCCCGTTCGCGTGCGCCCGCACCCGGCAGCGCCGCAGTCCCAGCTCGTGCAGCGCGGCTTCGGCCGTCTCGATCCGGCCCAACAGCTCGGTGGTGACCGGGTCCCCGTAGGCCACCCGGGAGGCCAGGCAGGCGGCGGCCGGCTTCTCGGCCGTCGGCAGGCCGAGAACGCCGCTGGCCGCGCGCACGTCGGCCTTGGTCAGCCGCGCGTCGACCAGCGGGGCCAGCACTGCCCGGCGCGCCGCGGCGGCTTGCCCGGGACGGTGATCGGACAGGTCGTCGACGTTGGTGCCGACCGCGATCCGCGCGCCGAGCAACTCCGCCAGCGGTTCCAGTGCGTCGAACAACGCCGACTTGCAGTGGAAACAGCGGTTGCCGCCGTTGGCCACGTACTCCGGGCGATCAAGTTCGTCGGTGTGCACTTCCAGGTGCCGCAGGCCGCGTTCGCGGGCGAAACCGCGCGCCGCGATCCGCTCGGCTTCGGGCAGGCTGGCCGACACGGCGGTGACCGCCAGCGCCCCGTCGCCCAGCACCTCCTGGGCGACGGTGGCCAGCAGGGCGGAGTCCACTCCGCCGGAAAAGGCCACCACCAGCTTCGACTCCCGGGACAGCCGCTCGCGCAGGCGGTCCAGCGACTCGGTCATGTTGCCCTCCCGCGCTTCGCCGGGCCGGTGGTCGCGCGCACCACGAGCTCCGAGTCGAGGCTGTAGCGGACATCGCCCAGCTTGCGGCCGCCCAGCAGATCCAGCAGCACGGACACCGCGATGTCCCCCGCGTCGGCACAGCGCAGCGACACCGTTGTCAGCGGCGGGTAGGTGGTCGCGGCCAGGACGTCGTCGCAGCCGACGACGCTGAAGTCCTCCGGTACCCGCGCCCCGCGTTCGGCCAGTCCGGCCAGGATTCCGTGCGCGACGACGTCGTCGAAGGCGATGGCCGCGGTGGCGCCGCTGCTCACCAGCCCCTCGACGGTGCGCGCGCCCCCGGCGTAGGTGGCGGGGCGGGCGGACAGCATCGTCACCGTGAGCCGGTGCTCGGCGCGCGCCGCGGCGATCGCCCGGCGCCGCTGGTGATCCGACCAGGAGCCGACCGGGCCGCCCACATACGCGATGTGCTCGTGACCCAGCTCCACCAGATGTGCAACCGCTTGCATGACTCCGGTGTGCGAATCCACGAGTACCCGCGGCACCCGGGCGATGTCCCGGTTGATCAGCACCAGCGGCTTGCGCGCGGCGTGGTCGACCAGCACCGGATCGGCCAGCCGGGAGGACGCCAGCACGAAGCCGTCGACCTGCGGCGTGAACCGGGTGACCAGCCGGGCCTCCTGGTCCGGATTCTCCGCGGAGTCGCCCAGCAGCACGCAGAAATCCTGCTGGTCGGCACCGGCCTGGGCGGCCCGGATCAGCGGCGGGAAGAACGGGTTCGCCACGTCCGGGACGATCAGCGCGATGATGCCGCTCTGCCCGGTGGACAACGCCCTGGCCACCTGGTTCGGCACGTAGCCCAGGGTCTCGGCGGCCTCGAGCACCCGCCGCACCGTTTCCGGCCGCAACAGGTGCGGTTTGCTGAAGGCACGCGACACCGTCGACTGGGAGACACCGAGCCGTTTGGCGATCATGCTGATGGTCGGGACCTCGGCCACGCGCCCCCCATCTGATCTCGACACACCGCAAAGATAGCAAATCCCGATACGCGGTTGTTACGTCTCGGCATTGATCGTGCATGCGGTTGCATGTAAGTATGCACGGCCAGAGAATCACACCCCCGGAGGAACATCGTGGGCACTGCGGCCTGGCTCGTCTTGTTGCTGTATTTCGGCCTGATGATCGTGATCGGCGTCTGGGCCAAGTCCCGCGTGAAGGACGCCCGCGACTTCTTCACCGCGGGCGGCCGCATGCCCTGGTGGCTGGCCGGCATCTCGCACCACATGTCCGGCTACAGCGCCGCGGTGTTCGTCGCCTACGCGGCCGTGGCCTACACCGTCGGATTCGCGCTCTACGTCTGGTGGGCGGTCGGCGTCGTGGTCGCGATGCTCATCGGCGCCGCGCTGTTCGCGCCGCGCTGGCCACGGTTGCGCCAGCGCCTGGGCATCATCTCACCGCTGGAATACCTGACCATCCGCTACAACCTGCCCGCGCAGCAGGTGCTGGCGTGGAGCGGAGCCGCGCTGAAGCTGTTCGACGTGGCGGCCAAGTGGACCGCGAGCGCCGTGCTGCTCAACGTCTTCGCCGGAGTACCGCTGGTCTGGGGCGTGCTGCTCACCGGCGGCGTCACCCTGGTCTACTCGACGGTCGGCGGCCTGTGGGCCGACGCGCTCACCGACTTCGGCCAGTTCGTGATCCAGCTCGTCGCGGGCGTCACCATGCTCGGCGTCGCGCTGGCCAAGCTCGGCGGCTTCTCGGCGATCTGGACGGTCTGGGGCAAACTGCCGCACAGCCACTCCCAGCCGTTCACCGGCAGCTACACCGTGGTGTTCTTCCTGGTCTACGCGCTGGTCGACACCGTGTCCTACAACGGCGGCACGTGGAACCTCGCACAGCGGTTCATCGCCTCCGGCACCGGCACCAAGGCCCGCAAGGCCGCGCTGCTCTCCGCCGCGCTCTACCTGGTGTGGCCGCTGGTGCTGTTCTTCCCGATGTGGGCGGCGCCGCTGATCCTGCCGGGCCTGAAGTCCCCGGACCAGTCCTACGCGCTGATGACCACCCACCTGCTGCCCGGGCCGCTGATCGGCCTCGTGCTGGCCGGCATGTTCGCGCACACCATGGCGATGAGTTCCTCCGACGCCAACGCGATCTCCGCCGTCGTGGTCCGGGACATCATTCCGGCCCTGCTGCGCGGAAAGTCGCGGCTGAGCGCCCGCGCCGAGCTGGCGGCCGGCCGGATCGCCACCTGTGTGTTCATCGCGCTGTCGCTGGCGGTCGCGCTCGGCGCGAACAACTTCGGCGGCGTGCTCGGCCTGCTGGTGCTGTGGTTCGGCGCGCTGGTCGGCCCGGTCGCGATCCCGATGCTGCTGGGCATGCTGCCCTGGTTCCGGCGCAGCGGCCCGTCGGCGGCGATCCTGTCCTGGGCCGCCGGCCTGATCGTGTTCGTCCTGAGCAAGTACGCCTTCGCCGGCGAGATCGCGCGGCTGGGCAAGAACTGGACCACCACGGCCACGGTGGCCGGGCCGATCATGGTCTCCCTCATCGTGTTCGTCGCCTGCGGCTTCGTGCGGCCCTGGCGTGACGCCGCGTCCGACGCCCTCATCGAGGCGCTCGACACCGACACCGAAGAGGAGCAGGAGAAGGTGAGCGTGCATGCCTGACCCCGGTTTCTACCGCCGGCATCTGGAAGACGACGTGCTGGCCTGGTGGTTGGCCCACGGGCCGGATCCCGAGTCCGGTGGGGTTCGCACCTGCTTCGCCAACTCCGGCGACACGCTGCTCAGCACCGACAAGTACACCTGGTCGCAAGGACGCTGGGTCTGGCTGACCGCACGGCTTTCCGGCGCGTCGCGGGCCGGTCTGCTGGGCCTGGACGCGGATTCCCTGCTGCGTCAGGCAACCGGCACCGCCGAGTTCGTCGCGGACCACGCGCTGCTGGGCGAGGGCACCACGGCCTATGTACTGGCCGCCGACGGAACGGTCAAGCCCGCCGGCCCCGACGGCGATCCGCACGCGAGCGTGTTCGCGGATCTGTTCGCCGCACTGGGTTTCGCGGGGCTGCACGGTGAACTGGCCGCGCGCGCAATCCCGGGCACGCGGCCGTGGGGCACGCTGGCGGAGACCCTGCTGGTCTCGGCCTACGACCGCGTCGTGGCCGGCACGGCCAAGAACGAGCCCTACCCGGTCGATCCGCGGTTCCGGTGCTTCGCCGAGCCGATGATGCTGATGCACGCCGGCGCCGAACTGTTCGCCGCCACCGGTTCGGACCGGGCCAGGGAGATCACCGTGGCCGCGGCGGCCGACGCGCGGTCCGCCCTGTTCGTGACCGGGACCGACGTGCACGACCTGGCCCCGCGTGGCGCCGGGCTGGACGGTTCACTGCTGGCCCGGCACCGCACACCCGGGCACCTGCTGGAGTTCCTGTGGTTCCTGCACCACGCGGCGAGCACCGTTCCCGGTGTCGCCGAGGTGGCCGGTGGTCCGGAATGGACGGTCGGCGCCGCGCTCGGCGCGCTGGAACTGGGCTGGGACACCGAAGCGGGCGGGCTGTTCCGGTACGTGGACGCCGAGGGCGGCGCGCCGCGCGGCGACCTCATCGACGACCGCTACGAAAACCTGGTCACCCGCACCTGGGACACCAAGCTGTGGTGGCCGCACGTCGAGGCGCTGTACGCGACGGCGCTGCTGGCGAAATCGCACGGCAGCGACGAACTCGCGGCCTGGCGGGACCGGTTGCACGACTACGCCTTCGCCACCTTCCCGGAAGGTCCGGGACGGGAATGGGCGCAGATCCGGGGCCGTGACGGCCGCCCACTGGACGAAGTCGTCGCCCTGCCCGTGAAGGACCCGTTCCACATCGCACGAGCGCTGCTGTTGCTGGTCGAACTGTTGGGAGAAAACGAAAACTGATGCCCGAGGTCACCATCCGCGAAACCTTCGAACCCACCGTCCGTTCGTTCCCCGACCCCGAAGCCCTCGGTGTCGCGGCCGCCCGCGACATCGGCGACGCGCTCGTACGGCGGCTGGAAAGCCAGCCCGGGGTGCGGATGATCTTCGCCAGCGCGCCGAGCCAGGAGGCGACCCTGCGCCACCTGGCCACGCGGCCGGGGATCGACTGGAGCCGGGTCACCGCGTTCCACATGGACGAATACCTGGGCCTGGCGCCGGACGCGCCGCAACGGTTCGGAAACTGGCTGTCGTCGGTGCTCCTGGACCGGGTGCCGATCGGCGCGGCGCACCTGATCGACCCGGGCCCCGAACCCGGCGGGCCCACCGGGCCCACGGCCGCCGTCGAGTCCTACGCCGCGCTGCTGGCCGCCGCCCCGATCGACATCCTGTGCCTGGGCATCGGGGTCAACGGGCATCTCGCGTTCAACGATCCGCCGGCCGACTTCGCCGACCCCGCGCTGGTGAAGCTGGTGACGCTGGACGAGGTCAGCCGGATCCAGCAGGTCGACGACGGCTGCTTCACCACCTTGGACGAGGTGCCCGGCCAGGCGCTGACCCTGACCATCCCCGCGCTGCTGTCCGCGGCCGAGGCGTTCTGCATGGTGCCCGGCGCGCAGAAGAAGCGCGCGGTCACCGCGGCGTTGTACGGTCCGATCGACGGCTCCCTCCCCGCGAGCGCGCTGCGCACCCACCCGCGATGCACCCTCTACGTCGACAAGGAGTCCGCGCCCGATGCCGACTGAGCCCAACAACCGGCCCACTGACCAGCCCATCGTCCAGCCCACTGACGAACCCACTGAAGAACCCACTGACGAACCCGCTGTCCCACCGGGCGACCAGTCCGGTAACCAGGCGGACATCACCTTGAGCTATCTGCTGACGGTGACCGAACTGCTGGAGCGGATCCACGCCGAGGAGTACGACGCCATCGGGCGGGCCGCCGAGGCCGTGGCCGCGCAGGTCGGCCAGGACCGGCTGGTGCACATCTTCGGGCCGGGCGGCCACTCCAACCTCGCCGCGCAGGAGGTGTTCTTCCGCGCCGGCGGGCTGATGCACGTGTCGGCGATCCTGGACGAGGGCACGCTGCTGTCCAACGGCGCGCTGCGGTCGATGGCGATCGAGCGCACGCCCGGCTACGGGCGGGTGGTGATCGCCGATGCCGGTCTCGGTGCGGATGACCTGCTCATCCTGGTCAACGCCTACGGCATCAACGCGGCGCTGATCGACGCGGCGCTGGAGGCCAGGGAACGCGGGGTCACGCTGATCGGCGTGAGTTCGCGTCAGCACGCCATCGACACCTCCCCCGATCATCCCGCCCGGCACCCGTCCAAGGCGAACCTGCACGACCTGGTGGACATCGCGATCGACACCAAGGTGCCGATCGGCGACGCCGTGGTCAGGATCGAGGGCGTCGGCGAACCGATCGCGGCCGTGTCCACCTTCGCCAACGCCTACGCGCTCAACGCGCTGGTGCTGCGCACGGTCGAAGCACTCGCCGCGGCCGGCGTGGAGCCGCCGGTGTGGCGCAGCGGAAACGCGCCGGGCGGCGACGAGGCGAACGCCCGGTTCGTGGCCGCTTTCCGTGCTCGGGTAAGGAAACTGTGAAGGTCACCGGGCGCGATCCGGCCACCGGGCGAACCCTGTGCGTCACCACGGACGGCCCGGCGATCGCCGAGGTGCGCGCCACGGACGAGACCGCCGAGCTGTGGTTGTCGGCGGGTCTGGTGGACCTTCAGGTCAACGGGTTCGCCGGGCACGACGTCAACGGTGCCGAGGTGTCCGCGACGACCGTGATCGAACTGGTCCGGGCGCTGTGGCGGACGGGCGTGACGACCGTCCTGCCGACCGTGGTGACCGCCGGCGAGCCGCACATCGTCCGCGCGCTGGAAGCGATCGCCGAGGCCAGGAAGGCCGATCCCGGCGTGGCACACGCGATTCCCCACGTGCACGTCGAGGGACCGTTTCTGTCCGATCAGGACGGTCCGCGCGGGGTGCACGACGTCCGGCACATCCGGCCGGCCGACTTCGCGGAGCTGCGGCGGTGGGGCGAGCTGGTGGGCATGGTCACGGTGTCGCCGCACGACGAGGCCGCGATCGAGTTCATCCGCGCGGCGACCCGCGCGGGGGTGCGGTGCGCGATCGGGCACACGCACGCCTCGCCGGAGGAGATCACCCGTGCCGTGGACGCGGGCGCCGAGCTGTCCACGCATCTCGGCAACGGCGCGCACGCCGTGCTGGCGCGGCATCCCAACTACCTCTGGGCCCAGCTCGCCGACGACCGGCTGGCCGCCGGGTTCATCGCCGACGGCCACCACCTGCCCGCCGCGGTCTTCAAGGCGATGCTGCGGGCGAAGGGCGTGGAACGGTCCCACCTGGTGTCGGATGCCACGGAACTGGGCGGGATGGCGCCGGGCCGCTACCGCACGCCGGTGGGCGGTGAGGTGGAGCTGTCCCCGGCCGGTCGACTGTCCTATGTGGGCACTCCCTTCCTCGCCGGTGCCTCGCGCTCGCTGGCCGACGGGGTGGCGAACGCGATCACGATGGCGGACCTCACGCTGGCGACCGCGCTGCGCCTGGCGACGGCCAATCCGGGCCGGTTCGCGGGCGGGCGGGGCCTGCTGCGGCCGGGCGCCCCGGCGGACCTGATCACCTTCGCCTGGCGGCCGGGCGATGCCACGCTGGACATCCGGACGGTGGTGGCCAACGGCGTGGCGGTGGTCGGGCCGTGAGCACCGCACGGGTCGGGGTCGTCGCGCACGACTGCACGCCACCGGCGGGGCTGGCCATGTCCGGGTTCGCCGCGCGGCGGAAGCCGGCGGCCGGCGCGCACGACCCGATCACCGTGCGGGCGCTCGCGGTCGACGACACGGTGCTCGTCACCGTGGACACCTGCGGACTGCACGAGGACTTCTGTGCTCGGGTCCGCGCCGAGGTGCCGGGCCACGTGGTGGTCTGCGCGACGCACACCCATGGCGGCCCGGCCACCGTGCCCGGGCGGCTCGGCGGCCCCGTCGATCCCGGCTATCTGGAGACGGTGTTTCTCACCTGCGTCCGCGCCGCCCAGGAGGCGATCGCCGCGCGCGAACCCGCGTCGGTCGAGATCGGCGTCGGCGCGGACCCGGGCGTCGCGCACAACCGGCGTCGCGCGGACGGTGGAGTCCATGCGCCGCTGACGGTGCTGCGGTTCCGGCGCGCGGACGGCGGACTGCTGGCCTCCGTGGTGAGTTACCCGTGCCATCCCGTCGTGCTGGGCGCGGACAACCTGCTCTGGACGGCGGACTATCCGGGCGTGGTCCGTACCACCGTGGAGGCAGCCGATCCCGGATCGGTCTGCCTGTTCCTCACCGGATGCTGCGGTGAGCTGAACACCGGGCACAGCGCGGACGCGTCGGTGACGATCGACGGCACGGCGGACCGGTCGTTCGCGGCCGCCGAAGCGATCGGACTGCGGATCGGGACGGCCGCGCTGGGCACACCGACCCGGGAAGTTCCGGATCGGCCGGGCACCACGGCGGTTTCCGGCGAACTCGATCTGCCACTGAGCACCAGGAATCCCGCGCAGACGTCGGCACTTTCCGCCGAGTGGACACGGGAACTGCCCGGGGCCGCCCCCGGCCGGCAAGCCCTGCTACGGAACTGGATCGACTGGGCACGGGAGATCGCCCCGCTGCCGATGACGTCGTGGACGGCGCGGGTGAGCGTGCTGCGCTGGGGCGGCTTGCGGGTCGTCGCGCTGCCCGGCGAGCCGTTTTCCGTGACCGCGCAGCGGATCGCCGCGCGGGTCCCGGGCGAATGCCTGGTCATCGGTTACGCCGACGGGTGCCCGGGATATCTGCCACCGGCCGAGGAGTACCGCCACGGTGGCTACGAGGTCGACGAGGCCCACCGCTACTACGGGATGCCGGCTCCCTTCGCGCCGGGCGCCGCCGAGTCCCTCGCCGACCTGGCGGTCGAGCTGGCCGGCCGGATCTGATCACCTCGAGCGGACCACGGCGGGGAAACCTATACTCGTGCAAACGCTTGCAGGACCGCGTTGCCTGCTCGGAAAGGACAGTGATCCCGTGACCCGCGTCCTCGGTTCGGCACAGGAGATCCTCGCGCCGGACGAGATCGACAAGTTCGTCCGCGACGCACTCGACTCGGACGACTACACGGGCAAACGGGTGTGCGTGCTGGTGCCGGACGCCACCCGCAGCTGTCCGCTCCCCGCGGTGCTCGACAGCGTGCACGCCGCGCTGCACGGCCGGGTCGCCGAACTGACCTTCATGGTGGCCTTGGGCACCCATCCGGCGATGACCGAAGACCAGCTCGCGGCCTTGTTCGGGTATCCGCCGGGCCTACCCGGGCAAGGCAGCGAGGTGCGCTATCCGGGCGTGACGATCCGCAATCACGAATGGTGGCAGCCGGAGATGCTCGTCTCCGTCGGCACGATCCCCGGCCCGGAGCTGTCCGAACTGTCCGGGGGGCGGCTGAACGATCCGGTCGATGTCCGGCTCAACCGGGCCGTCGTGGACAGCGACGTGACCCTCGTCGTCGGACCGGTGTTCCCGCACGAGGTCGTGGGGTTCTCCGGCGGCAACAAGTACCTGTTCCCGGGTGTCGCCGGCCAGGAAGTGATCGACGTGTCGCACTGGCTGGGCGCGCTCATCACCAGCGCCGGGATCATCGGCACCCGCGGCATCACGCCGGTGCGCGCACTGATCAACCGGGCCGCCGGGCTGGTGCCCAGCGAGCTGCGCTGCTTCAGCCTCGTGGTCGAGTCCGGGACGACGAACCTGCACGCGATCAGCTACGGCGACACGCAGGACGCCTGGGCCGCGGCGGCGGACATCACGGCCGAGGTCGACGTGCGCTACCTGGACAAACCGGTGCGGCGGGTGCTGTCCCTGGTCTCGGACCGCTACGACGAGCTGTGGACCGCCGCCAAGGGAATGTACAAAGTGGAGCCGGTGGTGGCCGACGGCGGCCAGGTGGTGCTGTACGCGCCGGGGGTCACCGAGGTCAGCCGGACCCATGGCGCGGCGATCGCCGAGGTCGGCTACCACTGCCGGGACTACTTCGTGCGGCAGTGGGACCGGTTCAAGGATCTGTCCTGGGGAGTGCTGGCGCATTCCACGCACCTGCGCGGCGGCGGCAGCTACGACGAGATCGCGGGCGAGCACTGCCGGATCGAGGTGACCCTGGCCACCGGGATCGACGAAGCGACGACGCGCGCGCTCGGACTGTCCTATCTGGACCCGGCCGGCATCGACGCCGCCGAATGGGCGCGGGAGGAGGACACGCTGGTGGTCCACAACGCGGGCGAAATCCTGTACCGGCTGCGCTGAGCACCGCGACAGCGGACGGTAGCGACCGAAACGATCGCACTATTACGGCCGGCGTCCCGGCTTTCCGTATCCTTGCGCGTATCCGGCCCCCGTGATCCTGGCGAAATGGTCATACCGGAGGCACGCGGGCAGGATATTCCGATACCGCGAAAAAACAATAATCGACCAGAGCCCACCGTGGACGAACCGTCAGAAGAACGTGAGTTCAGGAGAGACGACGGTGCTTCGGGCACGGGGCGGCGCGGGGCGGCACCGCGCCGGACGGGCCGGTGACGCCTTCGAGATGCCGGTGCCGCGGCCCGGTTTCCGGCCGGTCGGCCCGGCCGGCCCGCCGGAAACCGGCCGCCGCGAACTGGCCGTGTTAGTCTGACAAACCGTGCGCCACGGCGCCGGGACCATCCGCGTAAACGCGGTCAAGGCGCAGGTCGAACCGGCGCCCCGGGTTGATTGTCACCGTGAAAAGCAGCGCGGCCGGACGCTCTTCCGAGCGGAGGACGCGGCCTTTACCGCGCTGGAAGGAACCGTGTCATTATCGGCTTTGTCGTCATCGGCCGGTAACGGTGTCACCCACGGGGGCCCGTCGGGTCACTCCCATCGGGTGAAGACCTCTTTGGCGGGGTCAAGGTTTACTCGTCCCACGTGATGTTGTCTCATTCGCCCGAATCCGTTCTCCATTACCACCAGCCAGGACCCTGCCGCGCCTGGGCACCACCACCGGCGGCGACCCACTTCGGCGAGTTCCCCGACGATTGTTCATGACGTGCAGCAAAGACCCGGTGTTCCCCGGCACGTCGCTTCGCCAGCGGTGAGTGGGCGTGCTTTCCGGGATTACGCAATCGTGAGCGGCGAGGAGAGTGCTCGAATCCCGATCGAATCCACCCGTCACCAGGAGCCTTCACCACCAGCGTTAGGAGCAGCCATGCCTTTCCGAAGCGTGATCGTCGCTCGCATCGTCCCGGGCAGCGAAGAGAAGGTCGGCGAGGTGTTCCGCCGTAACGACGAGGCGAGCCGGCCCCAGGATTTCGGTGTGATCGGGCGGACCCTGCTCTCCCTGGACGACCTCTACATCCACGTGATCGAACGGGACGCCGATCCGAAGATCTCCGGCAAGACCCGGGGTCTGCCCGGGTTCCAGAAGGTCAGCGAGGCGATCGCCCCGTACGTGACGCCGTACCCGAAGAACTGGAAGGTTCCCGCGGACTCGGTCGCCAAGCAGTTCTACAGCTGGGATCCGCTCGCCGACCCCCGGCCCGCTGAGCACCAGACGATCATCGCGGCGCACCTCAAGCCCGATGCCGAGTCCGACATCGCGCGCATCTTCGCCGAGTCCGACTCGGGGCCGTTGCCCGCGCAGATGAGCGTGACCGGCCGCTGGCTGTACTCGATCGACGACGTCTACCTGCACCTTCTGGTGCGGACCGGGCCGTTCACCGAAGCCGTGAAGCGGAACCACGACCAGCCGGCCTTCGCCAGGATCATGGAAGACCTGCAGCCCTACGTCAGCCCGTACCGGAAGAACTGGAACGGCCCGGCCGACGCGGTGGCCAAGGAATTCTACCGCTGGCGCGCCGACGCCTGATGTCATGAGCACGTCCAAACCCACCCCCCCGTCCTTGCGTGGCGTCGACGACTGGCAGGCGTGTCCCGGTTGCCGGGCACTGCTCTACCGGAAGCGGCTGACCCGCGACCTGGGCGTGTGCGCCGGATGCGGGTACCACACCCAGCTCACCGCGCGGGAACGGATCGCCCAGCTGGCCGATCCCGGGACCTTCGTCGAGCTGACCGGCGAAGCGATCGAGGGTGACCAGTCCGGTTGGGACCCGATCTCCTTCGGCGAGGGGCAGGACTACGGCAAGAGCCTCGCCGCCGCCGTCGAGAAGTCCGGGGAACACGAGGCGGTCGTGTTCGGCACCGCGGAGGTCGGCGGGTCGGCGCTGGTCATCGCCGCGATGGACTTCCGGTTCATGGGCGGCAGCATGGGGTCGGCGGTGGGCGAGTGCGTGACCGTGGCCGCCGAACGTGCCCGGCGCACCAGGACGCCGCTGCTGCTGGTCACCGCCTCCAGCGGCGCCCGGATGCAGGAGGGCTGTCTTTCCCTGATGCAGCTGGCGAAAACGGCGCAGGCGATGGCCCGACTACGGGAAGAGGGCGTGCTCTCCGTGTGTGTGCTGACCAACCCCACCTTCGGCGGCGTGAGCTCCTCCTTCGCGTCGCTGGGCCACATCGTGGTGGCCGAATCCGGCGCGCTGATCGGGTTCGCCGGGCCCAGGGTGATCGGGCAGACGGTACGGCAGGAGCTGCCGGCCGGGTTCCAGACGGCGGAGTTCCTGCTCCAGCACGGCATGGTGGACGACGTGGTCCCCCGCTCCGGCCTCCGGCCGCTGGTGCGCCGCCTGCTGCGCATCCATGGGCGGGACGAGCCCGATCCGCGGAAGGCGCCCGGTCCGGCCCCGGTCCGGCGCGCCAAACGGCTCGGCCGGGAGGATCCGTGGGACGTGGTCCGGCGCGCCAGGCACATCGATCGTCCGTCCACAAGGGACTATCTGAAGCTCGCCTTCGACGAGTTCTGCGAGCTCAGCGGCGACCGGTGCGCCGGCGACGATCCCGCCGTGGTCGGCGGGCCGGCGCGGATCGCGGGGCGCCGGGTGATGGTGATCGGGCACCAGAAGGGCCACTCCACCGCCGACCGGCTGGCCACCAACTTCGGCATGGCGCATCCGGAGGGCTACCGGAAGGCACAACGGCTGATGGACTACGCGGCGTCGCTGCGGTTGCCGGTGGTGTGCCTGGTGGACACGCCGGGCGCCTTCCCTGGGATCGAAGCCGAACAGCGGGGCCAGTCGGTGGCGATCGCCGAGTGCATCATGCGCAGCAGCACGCTCCCGGTCCCGATCGTCTCGGTGATCACCGGCGAAGGCGGCAGCGGCGGGGCGCTCGCGCTGGCCACCGCGGACCGGGTGCTGATGCTGGAGAACGGTTTCTATTCGGTGATCAGCCCGGAAGGCTGCGCGGCGATCCTGTGGCGGTCGGCGGAGGAGGCACCCGAGGCGGCCCGCGCGCTGCGCATCACCGCACCGGAACTGCTCGACCTGGACATCGTCGACGGTGTCGTGCCGGAACCCGACGGCGGTGCCCACGTCGCCCCCGAGGTGGCGGCGGCCAACCTGCGCAAGGCGGTCGTCGACTACCTCGACGAGCTTGCCCTGGTGTCCACGCGCGAGCTGCTTTCCCGCCGGTACCAGCGGTTCCGCACCTACGGCAAGTGGCAGGCGAGCGAGGTGAGATCGGCATGAGCCGGCCCGACGGCGATGATCACGCGGCCATCCTGCACGCGCTGACCCAGGAGGTCACCGCGGTGGCGAAGCTGCCCGGCTCCCTGCGCCGGGTCGCGATGCACGCGAACGAGCACAGCGTCGAAGTGGAGTGGGCGGCCGACGATCCGCCCCGGACCACGACCGCTTCCCCCGGGCAGCAACCGGAAGAGGAGGAACGTGACGACGTCGTCGTGGTCCGGGCTCCGCTGGTCGGGACCTTCTACACGGCATCGCAACCCGGCGCGGCGCCGTTCGTCTCGGTGGGCGACACCGTCGTGAAAGGACAGACGCTGGCCATCGTCGAGGCGATGAAGCTGATGAACCCGCTGCTGGCCGAGTGCTCCGGCACCGTGGACGAGGTCCTCGTCGGCAACGGCGAGCCGGTGGAGTTCGACCAGCCGCTCATCGTCATGGCGCCGGAGGACGCGCCGCCCGAGGGGGACCCGCCGGGAGCGTTCCGATGATCCGCCGGCTGCTCATCGCCAACCGGGGCGAGATCGCGCTGCGGATCGCGCGCACCTGCCGGGAGCTGGGTGTCGAGGTGGTCGCGGTGCATTCCACGGCCGACCGCGACGCCGCGGTCCTCGCCTTCGCCGACGCGTCGGTGTGCATCGGCCCGCCGGCGCCGAAGGACAGCTACCTCAACATCCCGAACATCGTGGAGGCCGCGCGGCAGGGCGGCGCGGACGCGATCCATCCCGGCTACGGTTTCCTTTCCGAGGACCCGGATTTCGCCGAGATCTGCGTGGCGAACGGCCTCGTCTTCGTCGGGCCCGACCCCGAGGTGATGGCCCGGCTGGGGAACAAGGCCGTGGTGCGCGGGCTGATGTCGCAAGCCGGCCTCCCGCTGCTGCCGGGCACCGAGGTGCCGGTCGAGACGGTCGAGGACGGCGAGCGCATCGCGGCGGAGATCGGTTACCCGGTGATCATCAAGGCGGCCGCGGGCGGCGGGGGCCGCGGGATGGCCGTCGTGCCGACTAAGGGCGACTTCCGCGCCGCCTACCACGCCACCCGCGCGGCCGCGCACGCCGTGTTCCGCGACAGCACGGTCTATCTGGAACGGTTCCTCGTCGGCGCGCGGCACGTCGAGATCCAGGTGCTGTGCGACCAGCACGGCAACGGGGTCCACCTCGGCGAGCGGGACTGCTCGGTCCAACGGCGGCGCCAGAAACTCGTCGAGGAGTGCCCGTCCACCCGCCTCGACGCGTCGATGCGCGCGGAAATGGGCGCGGCGGCGGTGCGGGGCGCGCTGAGCCTGGGCTACACCGGGGCCGGGACGATGGAGTTCCTGGTGGACAACGAGGGCCGGTTCTATTTCATGGAGCTGAACGCCCGCATCCAGGTGGAGCATCCGGTCACCGAGATGGTCACCGGCGTGGATCTGGTCGCCGAGCAGCTGCGGGTCGCGGGGGGCGAACGGCTGTCGCTGACCCAGTCCGAGGTGACCCTGTGCGGCGCGGCGATCGAATGCCGGATCAACGCGGAGGATCCCACTTCCTCGTTCGCCCCCACCCCGGGCGTGCTGGAGCGGCTCGACCTGCCGGCCGGGCCGTGGACACGCGTCGATGCCGGGTATCGCGCGGGCTCGCGGGTGTCGCCGTACTACGACTCGCTGCTGGCGAAGGTCGTCGTCTGGGGACCCGACCGCCCCGCGGTACTGGCCAGAATGGACCGTGCGCTGGCCGAAATCCGGGTGAACGGCAAGGGAATCAGCACCAGTGCCGAGTTCCACCGCGCCGTGCTGAGCCACCCGGTGTTCGTGGCCGGTGAGCACACGATCCATTTCGTCGACGAGATGCTCACCGAAGAGAAGGGAGTCGCAGCATCATGACCACGCAACAGTTCGGTCTCGGGGATCTGATGGACATCCTCGAAGACAAGGCCGGGCTTCCGGCGTCGAACCGCACCACGGACGTGAGCCTGACGTTCTCCGACATCGGGCTGGATTCACTGGCCTTCCTCGCCGTGCAGGCGACGCTCGAGACGCGGTACGGGTTCGAGCTGCCCGACGAGGGACTCCAGCACCGCCCGTTCTCGGACATCATCGCCGCCGTCACCCGGCGGCTCCAGGAGGTGAACGCGACATGACCGGGCACACCGACAACGCGGTGTTCATCGGCGCACCGATCGATTTGGTCTGGACCATGACGAACGACGTGGCGGCATGGCCGGCACTGTTCACCGAGTACGCCTCGGCGGAGATCCTGTCCCGGAACGGGAACACGGTGACCTTCCGGCTGTCCATGCACCCCGACGAGACCGGCACCGTCTGGAGCTGGGTGTCCCAGCGCACCATGTACCCCGACGAGCACCGGGTGCTGGCCCACCGGGTGGAGAAGGGGCCCTTCGAGTTCATGGACATCGAGTGGACCTACCACCAGGAGGGCGAGGGCACCCGGATGCGCTGGATGCAGGACTTCGCGATGCGGCCGGACGCGCCCGTCGACGACGCGGCGATGACCCGGCGGATCAACGAGAACTCCCAGATCCAGATGGACATCATCGCGCGCAAGGTCGAGCTTGCCGCGGAGCGCGCGTCATGACCACCACCACGCCGAACTCGAAGAGCCAGGCCGACGGTGTCCGCGTCGTGGCACGCGACGACGTCGCGCCCAACCGGCGGCGCGGGGGAGACATCCGGACGGTGCTCTCCCCCGCCACCACCGGCGCTTCGTCGGGGTTCCTCGGCACCCTGACCTTGCGGCCCGGCGAGGTGGTGACCGAGCACTGGCACCCGTACTCGGAGGAGTTCCTCTTCTGCGTGCGGGGCACCATCACCGTGCGGGTCGACGGGCAACCACGCACCCTGCGCGCGGACGAGGGCGTGCTGATCCCGATCGGGGTCCGGCACCGGCTGATGAACGAAACCGGGGAGGAAGCGTTCCTCGTGTTCAGCCTGAGCCCGCTCGCGCCCCGCCCCGAGCTCGGCCACGTCGACACCGAGCCGCTGCCGGGTGAGGTCCCGGGATGAACGGGCGCTCGTCGGTGATCACCGGGGTCGGCGTGGTGGCCCCGGGAGGCATCGGCCGCAAGGAGTTCTGGCAGCTGCTCACCAGCGGCCGGACCGCCACCCGCCGGATCTCCTTCTTCGATCCGGACCAGTTCCGCTCCCAGGTGGCGGCCGAATGCGACTTCGACCCGCTCGCCGCCGGGCTGACCCGGCAGGAGGTCGCCCGCAGCGACCGGTTCACCCAGTTCGCGCTGGTCGCCGCCGCCGAGGCGATCGCCGACAGCGGGCTGGACCTCGACAGCGAGCCGGTGGACCACGACCGCCTGGCGGTCGCGATGGGCAGCGCGGTCGGGGCCACCACCCGGCTCGAGAACGAGTACAAGGTGCTCTCCGACAGCGGTCGCGACTGGCTGGTGGATCCCCGCTATGCCAGCAGGTTCCTCTACGAGGCACTGGTGCCGAGCAGCATGGCGGCCGAGGTCGCCGTCCGGTTCGGCGCGCACGGCCCGGCGGCGGTGATCTCCACCGGGTGCACCTCCGGGATCGACGCCGTCGGCTACGCGCATCAACTGGTCGAGGACGGCGACGCCGACGTGGTGATCGCGGGCGCGACGGACGCGCCCATCTCGCCGATCACCATGGCCTGCTTCGACGCGATCCGCGCCACCTCGGCGCGCAACAGCGACCCCGAACACGCCTCGCGCCCGTTCGACGCGAGCCGAGACGGGTTCGTGATGGGTGAGGGTTCCGCGGTGCTGATCGTGGAGGAAGCCGAGCATGCCCGGCGCCGCGGCGCGCACGTTTACTGCGGGATCGCGGGCTATGCCAACCGCTGCAACGCCTTCCACATGACCGGGCTCCGGCCCGACGGGATCGAGATGGCCGAGGCGATCGACGACACGCTGCGCCAGGCGAAGCTGCGTGCGGAGGACATCAGCTACGTCAACGCGCACGGCTCGGGCACCAAGCAGAACGACGTGCACGAGACCGCGGCGTTCAAGCGCAGCCTCGGTGAGCACGCCTACCGGGTGCCGGTCAGCTCGATCAAGTCGATGGTCGGGCACTCGCTCGGTGCGATCGGGTCGATCGAGCTGGCCGCGTGCTCGCTCGCGATCGAGTACGGGGTGGTGCCGCCCACCGCCAACTACGAGCGGCCGGATCCGTTGTGCGACCTGGACTACGTGCCCAAGACGGCGCGGGCCGAGGAGCTCGACGTCGTGCTGTCGGTGGGCAGCGGCTTCGGCGGTTTCCAGTCCGCGATCCTGCTCGCCAGGCCGGGCCGGACGTCGTGAACCCCGTCGTGGTGACCGGAGTCGGTGTCGTCGCGCCCAGCGGCACCGGGACCGAGGCGTACTGGAAGTCCACTTTGGCCGGTGAGCTGCACGTCCGGCCGATCGAATCGTTCGACGCGAGCGCCTACGACACCACCATCGCGGGCCAGGTTCCCGCCTTCCGGTCCGAGGACTACCTCGACGACCGGCTCGCCGTGCAGACCGACCGGTGGACCTGGATGGCTTTGGCGGCCACCGAATTCGCCCTTGCCGACGCGGGCTACGACGCCGGTGGGCAGGACCGGTACCACACCGGAGTGGTCTTCGGCAGCGGCTCCGGGGGTGTCGAGTTCGGACAGCGGGAGATCCAGGCGTTGTGGGCGCGGGGCCGGCGCGCGGTGAGCGCCTACCAGTCGATCGCCTGGTTCTACGCGGCGAACACCGGCCAGGTCTCGATCCGCAACGGCACCAAGGGACCGTCCAATGTGGTCGTCTCCGACGGCGCGGGCGGCCTGGACGGCGTCGGCTGTGCGCGCCGGACGATCCGGCGGGGCACGCCGACGGTCCTCGCCGGGGGCACCGAAGCGCCCCTGTGCCCGTATTCCCTTGCCTGCCAGACGGCGAACGGGCGGATGACCACCAGCCCCGATCCGGTCCACGGCTACAAGCCCTTCGACGTGGCGGCCAACGGTTACGCGCCCGGCGAGGGCGGCGCCGTCCTGGTACTGGAGGACGCCCGCAAAGCCGGGCAGCGCGGCGTTGAGCGGCCTTACGCCGAGGTCGCCGGCTACGCGGCCACCCACGACGCGTACCACCATCACCGGGCGCCCCGCGACTGCGGCCAGCTGACCCGGTGCATGCGCCAGGCCATCGCCGACGCCGGTCTTTCCCCGGCGGACGTCGACGTCGTGATCGCCGACGGAGCGGGCAGCCGCGACCTCGACGGGCTGGAGGTCCGCGCGATCCGGGAGACCTTCGGCTCCCGCGCGGACCGCGTCCCGGTGACCGCGCCGCAGGGCTTCATCGGGCGGCTGTGTGCCGGCGGGTCCGCGCTGAACCTGGTCGCCGGCGTCCTCGCGATCCGGGACGGCGTGATCCCGGCCGTGGGCAACCTCACCGATCCGGTGCCCGCCTACGGTCTCGACTTCGTGCGCGAGCCCCGCCGGATGCCCGTCGACGTCGTGCTGGTCACCGCTCGCGGCTACGGCGGGTTCAACAGCTGCGTGGTGCTGCGCGGCCCCGATCACGCGAACCGGGCATCGTGAAAGGGAGGACCGCATGATCAGGACGATGGTGCGGATCCGCGCGCGCGAGGGGTGCGAGCGGGCCGTGGAATCGGCGTGGCATGCCTTCGCCGGCGAGATCGGCGGGCTCGCCGGCAACCTGCTTCGGGATCTGCTGGTCGACGTCGGCGACCCGCGCACGTTCGTCGTCGTCACCGAATGGGCCGACGAACTCGCGTTGCGCGACTACGAGAACGGGCCGGTCGCCGCGCGTTTCGCCGGGGCCGTCCGTGCCCTGTGCGAGCCACCGCGCCCGGAGGATCACCGCGTGATGCGCGGGCCCGAAGGAGCCGGGGCGGCGATCTGCGTGGATGTGGAGGTCACCGTGCCGCCCAGCCGGCTCCCGGAGTTCGAGCGCGGGTACCCGCAGGTCGCGGCCCGGATGGCCGGTGTCCCGGGCTACCTGCGCGAGGACCTGCTGCGCGAACCGGGTTCCGACAGCTACCACATCGTCGCCGAGTGGAGCGGCGAAGCGGATTTCTACCGCTGGATCGGCAATCCGGCGCACGCGCAGGAGGAGGCCGGGCCGATCGCGCCCTTCCTCCTGGACTTCCGGCGACGCCTGTTCCACCTCGCGGCGCACCCGGAAAACAGGCGAGAACCCAGTACCGGCAAGGAGATCGACGTGCACACGACAACGGACGTACTCATCGTCGGGGCGGGACCCACCGGGCTGACCGCGGCGGTCGAACTGGCCCGGCGCGGCATCGACTGCCGGGTGGTGGAAAAGCAGGCCACGCCGCCCACGCAGGCGGACAAGGCGATCGGCGTGCACTGCCGCACGATGGAGCTCTGGGAGGAACAGGGCATCGTGCGGGACGCGATGGACGCCGGGATCTGGCTGACCGGCCAGATGGTGTTCGTCAACGGCGAAGAGGTCCACCGGATGAGCTGGGAGCTGCCCGGGCTGCCCTACGCGCATCTCGGTCTCCCCCAGTACGAAACCGAGCGTATCCTCACCGAACGGCTGGCCACGCTCGGCGTGCGCCCACGGCGGGGTGCGGAGCTGACCGCGTTCACCCAGGACGACGACGGCGTGCTCGCGACGCTCGCGATCGCCGGTGGCGGCACGGAAACCGTGCGCGCGAAGTACCTCGTCGGCTGCGACGGCGCGCACAGCAAGGTCCGCGAACTGCTCGGGCTGACGTTCTCCGGGGGGCTGGGCCGGTTCCCGCAGCTGTTCATGCTCGGTGACGTGGACGTCGACTGGGACATGCCCGCGGGCCACCTGTTGCGGTTCATGCACGAGACCGACGGCCAGATGGACGACATGCTGGTGTGCGTCCCGCTGCGCGGCGAGTCCCGGTACCGGATCGCGACGCTGGCGCCGCCCCGGTTCTTCGCCCAGATCGAGGGAACGGACGCGCCGCCCGGGTTCAGCGAGGAATTGGCCCAGCCCACCCTCGCCGACGTCCAGACCGCGCTGGGCCGCCTGGCCCCGCCCGGCTCGCGCGCGTCCCACCTGCGCTGGTCGTCGATCTTCCGAATCAGCCACGGGATCGTCGACTCCTACGGCCGCGGGCGGGTGTTCGTGGCGGGCGACGCGGCGCACCTGCATCCGCCGGCGGGCGGCCAGGGCATGAACACCGGGATCCAGGACGCCTGGAACCTGGGCTGGAAACTGGCGCTCGCGGTGCGCGGGCTCGCCGCGCCCGGACTGCTGGCCAGCTACGAGACCGAACGGCGGCCGGAGGGTGAAGAGATCGTCGGGCGCGCGGTGCGGATGGCCTTCACCGACGAGTTGGACCGCGAGGACCTGAAACGCCAGTTCCTGCAAGAGATGTCCATGCTGCTCAGTTACTCCGACAGCCCGCTGGTCGGCGAGTCCCTGCTCACCCCCGACGGCGCGGGCCCCGCGCCCGGCGACCGCGCTCCCGACGTCGGCGGGCTTTCCCGGCGTGGCGTCGGACACCCGCTGCGCCTGCACGAGCTGACCCGCGGCACCCGGCACACCCTGCTGGTCTACGCCGACAGCACGGCCGAGGAGGCGGCGGCCGCGGCCGTGGAGAAACTGACCGCCGACGTCCGCGAGCAGGCCTCCGGGGAGATCGACGTGTACCTGCTGCTCGGCCCGGACGCCCAGGTGCCGTGGTTGCTCGATCCGCCGGTGGTGCGTGACGACGGGAACGAGTTCCGGGCCGCCTACGGCGTGTCCGGCACCGCCCTGTACCTGGTGCGTCCCGACGGGCACATCGGGTTCCGGAGCCGGCCGATCGACGCCGAAGCGCTCCGCGACAGCCTGCGTCTGGTCTTCGGGGGTGCGAAATGACGAACGTGCGCACCGTGCTCGCGATGCGGACCCGGGAAGGGTGCGAGCAGCGCTTCGAAGCGGAATGGCGCTCGGCCGCGGAAGTGATCCGCACGATGGACGGATGCCTGCGCCAGGACCTGGTCCGCGACGCCGACGATCCGCGCAGCTACCTGATCATCAGCGACTGGGCCGACCGCGAACGCCTCGACGCCTTCGGCCGCAGCGAAAACCGCGAGCGGCTGCTGCGCGTGGTCCGCGAGCTTCGCGAATCCGCGCAGCGGCACACCTATCAGGTCCTGCACAGCGTGCGAAGCGAGCCCGAGGAGGCGAGATGAGCGAGGAAACCGTGCCCGCGTCCGAGCTCTACACCGACGAATTCGCCGCCGACCCCTATCCCTCCTTCGCCCGCCTGCGGCGGGACACCCCGGTCTGCCCGGTCAGCTCGCCACGGTTCGACTCCTATCTGATCACCCGGTTCGACGACGCGAGGGCCGCGCTGAACGACCCGCGGCTGTCCAAGGATCTCTACGGACCCGGCGAGCACTACCTGCGGATCTTCGGGCCGAACTCCGAGCCGCTGAACCGCAACATGCTCAACTCGGACCCACCGGAGCACAGCAGGCTGCGGCGGATGGTGTCCCAGGCGTTCGCGCCGCGCCGGATCGAGGCGCTCCGGCCGCGGGTGGCGGAGATCGTGGACAACCTGCTCGACAAGATCATCCCGGACGGGCAGGCGGAACTGATGCGCGACTTCGCGATCCCGCTGCCGATGATGGTGATCTGTGAACTGCTCGGGATCCCGGAAACCGACCACGAACGGGTCCTCGGCTGGACCCAGGTGATCCGGACGTCCGGGTCGTCCGGCCGCAGCCCGGCCGACGACAAGGCCGCCGTGCAGGAGGCCCAGCTGCGGCTGAACAACTATCTCACCGAGCTGGTGCGCGCCAAACGCGCCGAGCCCGCCGACGACATGATCAGCGCGCTGATCGAGGGCTGTGACCACGACGGGAAGCTGACCGAACGGGAACTGGTGGCCACCACCTTCCTGCTGCTCTTCGCCGGGCACCAGACCACCGCCGACTTCATCGGCAACGCGACGGTGGCGCTGCTGAGCAACCCGGACCAGCTCGACCTGGTGCGCGGCAAACCGGATCTGCTGGCCACCGCGATCGAGGAACTGCTGCGGTTCGACGGCCCGCTGCCGGTCGCCAGCCCCCGGATCGCCACCGAGGACGTCGAGTACCAGGGCGTGACGATCCCGCGCGGGTCGATCGTCGGCGTGGTGATCAACGCGGCGAACCACGACCCCGAGCAGTTCGCCGACCCGGACCGGCTGGACGTGTGCCGGGAACGCGGTTCCCACATCGGTTTCGGGCACGGCGTGCACTACTGTCTCGGCGTCTCACTGGCGAGGATGGAGGCGCGCATCGGCATCGGCATGCTCCTGCGCCGCCTGCCCGGGCTGCGGCTCGCGATCCCGGCCGACGAACTGCGCCGGCTGCCCGCGGCGTCGCCGTTCCGCGGCCTGCTCGAACTCCCGGTCCGGTTCGACACCTGAGGTCAGCAACGGTTTCCGTCCCAGCGGTCGGCGAGCTGCTCACCGAACCCAGCTGTTGCGAATTCTGTGGCAGGTCGTGCCGCGGCCACCTAGCGTTGGGGTTCATGACCGATTACGACTTCGCCTTCGTGGACGTGTTCGCCGACGAACCGTTGGCGGGTAACGCGTTGCCGGTGGTGCCGCATGCCGACGGGCTGAGCCGCTCGCAGCGCCAGGCGATCGCTCGCGAGTTCAACCAGCCGGAGACCACGTTCGTCTCGGCCGCGACCCGCGCTGGTGCGGACGCCTGGCTGCAGTCGTTCACGCCGACCGGTGACGAGGTCACCGGGGCAGGCCACAACGCGCTCGGTGCGTGGTTGTGGCTCGCGATCTCCGGGACCCTGCCCCCGGATCGAAGCGAGTTCGTTCAGCAGCTTGGCGAGCACCTGCTCGACGTTCGCGTCGAGCGCACCGGGTCGGGGTCGCCGGTGGTGACGCTGACCCAGGCGCCCCCGGTGTTCCTCGCCGAACTCGGCGACACCGGTCCCGTCGCCGACGCGCTGGGAATCGCGCCCGATCGGGTGACCGGTGCCGCGCGGGTGGTGTCGACCGGCGTCGCGCACCTGCTGGTACCCGTCAACGACCGGACAGCGGTGGACGCCGCGCGCCCGTCACCGCGGAACCTGGCCGCCACCCTGACCGACGTCGGCGCGCAGGGCTGCTATCTCTACACCACCGCCGCAGAACCCGGTGGACAGCAGACCGACGCGTACGCGCGGTTCTTCAACCCCGGCGTCGGCATCTGGGAGGACCCGGCCACCGGCTCGGCCGCCGGCCCGCTCGCCGCACACCTCGCCACCGGCCGGAACGGTGCGACGCGGTGGGTCATCGAGCAAGGCACCGCGATCGGCCGCAGGAGCCTGCTGCGCGTCCAGGTCGACGGCAGTTCGGTCCGACTGTGCGGCCGCGGAACGCTCACCATCGACGGCACACTGCACCTGGCGGAGGAACGAAACCTGTGACCGCCACCCTCTTCGGCCCCCCGCCCTGGACGTCTTGGCAGGTGTCGGCCGGGGCGGTGCCGAAAAAAAGATGGCCGAGGATGTCGAGAACGTGACGCCGGTTCCGTCCCCGGGGCACGAGCGGCCACGAGGGCCGTGCGGCGCAGGAGGAAATCATGGCGATTCACCGGATGGATCACGTCGGCTTCGTGGTGGAGGATCTCGCGGCGGCGATCGCGTTCTTCGTCGAACTGGGCCTGGAGTTGGAGGGCGAGACCACGGTCGAGGGTGCCTGGGTGGATCAGCTCGTCGGACTGGAGGGCGTGCGATCGGACCTTGCCGTCGTGCGGACGCCGGACGGCCAAGGCCGGGTCGAGCTGTCGACGTTCCATCGGCCGGTGGCCACCGGCAGTGCGCCGTGGGAGCCGGTGAACACCCCGGGCATCCCTCGGCTCACGTTCGTCGTCGACGCGGTCGAGGATGTCCTCGACCGGCTGCGCGGCCACGGCGCCGAGCTCGTGGGCGAGCTGGCGCAGTACGAGGATCACTGCCGGTACTGCTATGTCCGCGGCCCCGCCGGCGTCATCATCGGGCTGGTCGAGGAACTCCGCTGAACGACGCTCCTTGGCATGGCTGACGAGCACCTACCGCAACGACACCCGAGGTCTCGGCGACCGGACGGGAGACTTCGGCGACCGGACGGGAGAACTCGGCGACCGGAAGGGGGGACACGGCGTCAGCGGGCCAGGGTGGTGAGGGTGTGCAGGTCCTCGTCCGGCAGGTCGATGCCGTGGGCCGACTGGCGGTGGTATTCGGCCAGTTCGCGTTCGCCCGGCACCTGGACCGGACGGCCGGGGTCGGCGGGCGGGGTGTCGTGCAGGACGGACACGAAGTCGTCGACGCGGCCGGTGAGCGTCTCCGCCGGGAGCAGGCGCCGGGTATCGATCACGATGAACACGTGCCCGAGGTCCTGCGGCCGCTCCGGGTGCTCGTTCCACGAGCTGACCCGGGTCAGGTATCCCGCGCCGGAGAGCAGCCCGGCGAACAGGTCGACCATCAGCGCCAGGCCGTAGCCCTTGTGCCCGCCGATCGGCAGCAGGAACCCCTCCAGCGCGGCGCGCGGGTCGGTGGTGGCCCGCCCGTCCCGGTCGGTCGCCCAGGTGTCCGGAATGGACTCTCCCGCGCGGTCGGCGGCCCGGATCCTGGCACGGGCGACGACGCTCAGCGCGATGTCGAGCAGCACCGGATCACCGCCGGGGCGCGGCACGCCGAAGCCGAGCGGGTTGTTGCCCAGCCGCGCTTCTCGTCCGCCCCACGGGGCGATCGTGGTGGTCGCGTTGCTCGCGATGATCGCCGCGAAACCCTGCCGGCAGGCGTCGAACAGGTAGGGCATGACCGGGCCGAAGTGGTTGCTGCCCCGGGCGAAGGCCGCGCCGATCCCGGCCTCGCGCGCTCCCGCCAGCGCGGCTTCGAGCGCGTGCGCGCCGACCAGCGGGCCGATCCCGTTCGCACCGTCCACTGTGGCCAGTGCCGGGGTGACCCGGTCGACGGTGACCTTCGCCGCGGCGTCCACGCCGCCGACGGCGGCCCGCTCGAGATACTGCGAGATCCGTGCGACGCCGTGGGTGTGGATGCCGAAGAGGTCGGCGAGCACGAGGACCCGCGCCACCTTCGTGGCGTCCTCTTCGGACATTCCGCCGCCGTGCAGCGCCCGCACGGCGAGATCGGTCAGATCCGCGGCGCTGGTGGTGCGCACCGGGTCTCCTTTCGGTCGGTACTGGGGAGGATGCGGCCGGGTGGGCCCACTCAGGTGAGGTCGTAGTGGGTGGTCTCGCCCAGTTCCTCGCCGAACCACGACCGGATCGCGGCGCGGCGCTCGCCCTGGTAGCGGGGTTCGCCGCCGTCCAGGCGCATCGGGACGTCGTGACCGGGCACCAGCAGGGTCTCCGCCCGCTCCCGCCACAGCGCCCGGATGCGCTCGATCGAACTCCCGCTGGCCGCCCGGTCGAGCGACATGTCCACCGCGCCGCTGAGCAGTTCGGCCCGGTTCTTCGCCGCGTCACCGGTGAACAGGATCGGCCCGTGCTCGCCGGTCGCCCGGTAGACCAGGCAGCCGGGCGTGTGGCCGGGCGCGGCGAAGGCCTCGATTCCGGGCAGGAACTCGCCGTCGCGCTCGATCCGGTTCGTGCGGGGACCGGTGGCCAGATCGGCCGCGTACAGCTCGGGAAGCGGCATGAAGGCGGCACCGGTGCGCGCGGCCCATTCCAGCTCCGCCGCGCTGATCCACACCTTCGCCGCGGGAAAGAGCGGGTAGTTTCCCGCATGGTCGTAATGGGCGTGGGTGAGCAGCACATCGGTGACATCGCCCGGGTCGACGCCGTGTTCGGCCAGCCGCTTGCCCAGCAGCGGGCGCATGCCGAACCCGCCGCTGTCCACCAGCACGAGGCGGTCGGCGTCGGCCAGCAGCGTCACGCTGCTCCAGCCGAGCCCGCCGTGCTCGACGGCTTTTCCGGGATATCCCTGGAAAAGCGGGGTCATCCGATAGCCGGTCATCGACTCTCCACCTGCATCGTCGGCGGGACGAGCGTGTCCCGCGCGGGGTCCGGGGTGAACATCCGCCGTGCCGCCAAGGCGGCGACGGCCGTGATCGCGGCCAGCACGGCGAGGTAGACGCCGAGCCCGTAGGGGCCGCCCGTGGTCGCGTTGAGCCACACGCCGATCACCGGGCCGGTGCCGCCGAAGATCGACTGCGCGACGTTGTACGCCAGCGCGCCCGCGGTGATCCGGACCCCGGTCGGGAACATCTGGCTGATCGCGAGCAGTGTCGGCACCGCGAGCAGGCCCTTGCAGGCACCGATCAGCGCCGCGCCGAGGTAAGCGCCGCCGATGCCGGAGGCGGCCAGCACGAGCGACGGCACCCCCAGCAGCGCCGTGACGACCCCGGCGAGCACCAGGGCGCGGCGCAGCCCGAGACGGTCGCACACCCGCCCCATGATCAGCGTGCCCACGATCACCAGGAGGTTGCTGACGATGGTCACGGTGTAGGCGTCCGAGCTGGCCAGGTGTCCCACGCTGGTCAGGAAGGTGGTCAGGTAGGAGGTGATGGTGTTGCTGAGCAACGCGAAACTGGCGGTGCAGACCATGAACACCAGCATCGTGGCCCAGTGCGAACGAAACGCGTCACGCAGCGGGGTCGCGGCCCGTGCGGCCTTCTTCCGCTCCGTCTTCAGCCGCTCGAACTCCGGGCTTTCCTCGACACGCGAACGCAGGTACACCCCGAAGACCGCCAGCGGGATCCCGAGCAGGAACAGGATCCGCCAGCCGTAGGCGTCGTAGGCCGAGCGGGTCATGACGGCCGAGAGCAGCGATGCCAGCGCCGGGCCGACCAGGATCCCGACGAAGGTGGTCGAGACCAGTGTGGCGACGTTGCGCGCCCGGCGGGGCGCCGGGCTGTGCTCGTAGACGAAGCTGATCGCGCTCGCGTACTCCCCGCCCGCCCCCATCGACTGGGCGAGCCGGCACAGCAACAACAGTGCCGGACCGGCGAAGCCGAGCTGCGCATAAGTCGGCAACAGACCGATCATCGCGGTCCCGCCGCAGGTCAGCAGAATCGACAGCGACAGCGCGCGCTTGCGGCCCAGCCGGTCCCCGATGTAACCGAAGATCATGCCACCGAAGGGGCGGGCGAAGTAGCCCAGCGCGAACAGCGCGTAGGTGTTCACCAGCGCCAGCGCGGGATTCCCGCCGGGGAAGAACCTGGCGGCGAGAATGGTGGCCACCACCCCGTAGACGCCCCAGTCGTACCATTCCGCGAAGTTCCCGGCCGAGGCGGCGATGATGATCCGCCATCTGCGGCGGCCGGTGAAGTCGAGTTCCGCGTTCATGCGCCGTCCCTTTCCCTGGCAGGCCCGCCACCGGTCTCGGTGATGACGTTCACCACTGCTTCCGCGACGGCCTCCGGGCCGCCTGCCGCCGAGCCGTCGGGCGCGATCCGCACGGCACCCCGCAGCAGCGCGGTGGAAACGGCTTCGCGGAGCGTGTCGCCGTCCCGGTGATGCCCGAGGTGGTCGAGCATCATGGCCGCCGCGAGGAGCTGGCCCACCGGGTTGGCCAGGCCACGGCCGGCGAGGGCGGGCGCGCTGCCGTGGATGGGTTCGAAGTAGGCGCCGTGGTCGCCGATGTTGCCCGACGGGCACACCGAGATCCCGCCCACGGTCGCGCCGCCGAGATCGCTGAGCACGTCGCCGAGGAGGTTCTCCATGACCAGCACGTCGAACTCGTCGGGCCGGAGCACGAGCGCCTGCGCGGCCGCATCGGCGTAGCAGAACTCCGTCGCGATGTCGGGGTAGCCTTCGGCGACTTCGGTGAAGACCTCGCGGAAGAGCACGTGGCCACGCAGCACGTTGCTCTTGTCCACACAGGTCACCTTGCGGCCGCGAGCGCGGGATCGCGCGAGGTCGAACGCGCGCCGGCAAACCCGCGCGGTGCCTTCGCGAGTGGTCATCATGGTGTCCGCGACCGCCCACCGGTTGCCGACGCCCTTGCCGCGTGCGGCGTAGAGCCCTTCGGTGTTCTCGCGAACGATCACGTAATCGATCTCTCCGGGCGCGCGGCCGGCGAGCGCGGAACCGATGCCGGGCAACAGGGAGATCGGCCGGATGTTGGCGTAGAGGTCCAGACCGGTGCGCAGGATTCCGCCGAGCACGCCCGCCTCCGTGCCGTCCGGCAGCCGCACCTGCGGCAGTCCGACCGGGCCCTTCAAGGTCGCGTCGACTCCGCTGCGCATCAGCTCGACGTTCGCGGCCGCGCACGCGGTCCCGGTGCGCCGGTAGGTGTCGGCCCCGGCGTCGATTTCCACGTACTCCACCGAGTACTCGCCGTGCGCGGTCACCGCGGCGAGCACGGTCGTCGCGGCGTCCACCAGTTCCGGGCCGATGCCATCACCCCGGATCAGCGCGATCTTGTGCGGTCGCACCGGTGCTCCTTCAGCTTGACGAATCTACGTTGATTGACATCAATGTTGACGACTGAAGGCTACCCTAGGTGGGCGCTCCTCCCACGTCAACGACGCCTTTTCGGGCGCTATGATGGACAATCAACGTGTACGCGACCCGGAAGGCGGAGCGTTGACGGCAGACGCGGACAACGGCGCCGACGTGGTGTCGGTGACCGAAGCGGCCAGCATCCTGGGCGTCAAACCGAGCACGGTGTACGCCTACATCAGCCGCGGCCTGCTCAACCGGAAGAAGCTGCCGCACGACCGGCGAAGCTGGCTTTCGAAGGCGGAGATCGAGGAGTTCGGCAAGCGCAAGGGCCTGCGCACGGTCGCCCCGCCGGCCGAGTCCGTACCCGCCGGCCAGTCGACCGGCGTCGCGCACATCGTCGAGGACCGGCTGCGCTACCGCGGCCGCGACGCGACCGAACTCGCCGCGACCGAGTCGTTCGAGTCGGTCGCGGGCCTGCTCTGGCGCGACCGGGCCGCCACCGGCCGGAACTGGGTGCTGGAGCGCGAACTCGTCGAGAACATCCACTGCGTCCAGGCCGCCATGCCGCCGTCGAGCCTGCCCCTGGACCGGCTGAAGGTGACGGCGATGCTGCTGGGCGCCACCGATCCGCTCCGCTACGACCTGTCGGTCCCGTCGGTTCTCGCGGCCGCCCGCCGGCTCGCGCCGGCCTTCGTCGAATCCCTGCCCGCGCGCGCCGAAGTCCCGCCGTCGTCACCGATCGCGGACAGACTGTGGTCCCGGCTCTCGCGCCGGCACCCCGGACCTGCCGAGATCCGCCTGCTCTCGGCGGCGCTGGTCCTGCTGGCCGATCACGGACTCGGCCCGTCGACGCGGGCGGTGCGGGAGGCGGCCGCGACCGCCGCGGACCCGTACTCGGCGGTGCTCGCCGGGATGAGCGTGGCCAGCGGGCTCCTGCTGGGCGGCGGATCGTCGCTCGCGGTGCAGTCCTGGCTCGCCGACATCGGTTCGCCCGCGTCGGTTCCGGAGGTGCTGGGGCAGCGGCTACTCCGTGGTGACCGGCTTTCGGGGTTCGGGCAGCCCCGTTACCGCGGCGCGGATCCGCGTGCCGCGACACTGCTCGACATGCTCACTCGCGCCGACGCCGATGCCAACCGGCTGGCGATCGTCCGGACCGCCGTCGAGCTGGTGCGGGAACGGCGCGAACTCGAACCCAACATCGAATTCGCCCTCGGCGCCCTGTGTTTCGCGCACGGCCTCGACTACGGCGCCGGAGAAGCGATCTTCGTCGTCGGCCGGACCACCGGCTGGATCGCGCACGCCGTCGAGGTCTACGAAGAGTGCTTCACCCCGGGCTGAGCCGCGGGCGTCCCGTTTCTCCCGATGAACCGCCCGTCGCGGCGTCCACCAGCGTCGTCGCGGTGGCGAGCGCAAGGCCGGCAAGGGGTTTCCCGCTCACCACGGCACGGGCCCCCGCCCCGTCGAACACCACGGTCAGCTGCCGAGCCAGCAGCGCCGGGTCAGCGGCACCGGCCAAACCGGCCTGCTGCTCGAAGAAATCGGTCAGCTGCTGCTTGAACCGGCGCGCCACGTCGCTCGCGGGGTGTGTGATGTCCTTCAGCTCCATGGCGGTGCTGACGAAGGGGCAGCCCCGATACCGGTCGGACCCGGAACGGGCCTCCAACCGCTCGAAGACGTGGAGGATGCGCTCACGCGGCGTGCGCTCGTCGGCCTCCTCCGGCAGGAACAACGCGTTGTAGCGGGGCCCGCTCCGTTCGAGACTGGCCGCGACGAGCTCGTCCTTGGTCGCGAACTCCTGGTACATGGACCGCTTGGAAACCCCGGCGGCCGCACACAACGCCTGCACGCCGACATGGACCCCGCCGGAGTAGAACAGCTCCGCCGCGGCGTCCAGCAGACGGTCGCGTGAGGAAGCTCGCACAGTGTTCACGTGGCGATGATACAAGACCGGCTTGCCCGAAGAAACCGATCGGTTTACGCTCGCGGTCAACCGGAAACCGATCGGTTTCTTCCGACCCCCACGGGAAATCGCCATGACACGCGTAGAAGGTTCCGTCGCACTGGTCACCGGTGGCAGTCGCGGACTCGGCAAGGCACTGGTGCACGAGCTGTACGAGCGCGGGGCGAAGCGGGTATACGCCACCGCTCGCGACGCGCGCACGATCACGGACGACCGCGTGGTCGCCCTGCCCCTGGAGATCACCGACCCGGCGGCGGTCGCGGCCGTCGCCGAGCGGGCCCCCGATGTCACGATCCTGGTCAACAACGCGGCGATGTTCGGCGCGGCTTCCTTTCTCGACTCGCCGGTCGAGGACATCCGGCGGGAGTTCGAGACGAACTTCTACGG
>DASSAD010000098.1:0-28908 GCA_035685725.1 Amycolatopsis sp.
CGGCACCAGGATGTAGGCGTTGCCGAGCACGCTTTGCCAGACTCTCCAGTGCAGTTCGATGTTGCGCCCGTTGGGCAGCACGAGCAGCACGCAGCTGATGAACACCGCGATCACCGCGAAGGTGCCCAGCCAGCGGCGCCACGCGGTCGCCGGCGTGGTCTGTGGCAACCGCGCGACCAGCAGCATGATCAGCGGCACCGCCCAGACCCAGTGATGCGACCAGGAGATCGGCGAGGCCAGCAGGGTGAAGAACGCCGTCACCAGCAGGGCGGAAAGCTCCTCGCCGCGCCGGTGGAAGCGGAGCACCAGCCAGACGGCGGGGATGGCCAGCAGCGCGCTCAGGCCCAGCGCGGCCTTCGACGCCCACGGCGCGAGGTCGGTCACCCGGTTCAGCAGGCCGTTCAGCGACTGGTTTCCGGCCCAGTGCACCGGGCCGATGCGGCCCGTGTCATAGATCGTCTTGGTCCAGTAGCGGATCGTGTCGCCCGGGATCAGCAGCAGCATCACCGCTTGCAGGCCGACGAACGCGCCGAGCGCGTTGAGGGCTTCCCGGCGCTTGCCGGTGAAGAACAGGTGCGCCACGAAGGTCAGCGGAGTCAGCTTCACCGCGGCGGCGATGCCGACGAGGATGCCTCCGCCGCGCACCCCGCGGGCGCTGATCACCAGTACGTCGACCACGACCATGGCCATCAGGATCAGGTTGATCTGACCGAGGAACAGGGTGCGCCAGACCGGTTCGAGGCCGAGCGTCAGCACCGAGAACACCAGCGTGGCGCGGGCCGGCGAGGACCACCAGCGGGGGCCGGCCGCCGGCCTGGGCAGCGCGCCGATCGCGACGCGGATCACGAGAGCCAGCGAGAACAGCGACACCGCGGCCAGCACGCCCCACGCGATCTGCGGCGGCACCAATGCCAATGGCACGAACAGCAGCGCGGCCGAGGGCGCGTAGGTGAAGGGCAGCAGCGCCCACCACGGCTCGGAAGCCAGCGTGTTGGAGTCGTACAGCGAGTCGCCTTGGACCAGCGTCAGCGCGCCGGCCCGGTACACCGCGCTGTCCACGCCGAGACGCCAGTCGAAGATCGCGGCGACGACGCCGGCCACGATGGCCAGTGTGGGTAGCGCGGACAGCAGCAGGATCGACCTGGGGCGTACGGACAGCCGGGCCAGCGAGGTTCGCAACGCCAACCGCGGTCGCACCGCATGCTCACCGCTGGTAGCGGACACTGACTGCGTCACTACATCAGCAAATCACGAATCAGGTTTGGTCGGTGACAGGCCCCGCGACCGGCAGCGCCGCATCCCTGCCTGATCCCTTGCGCTTCCGGGGCCGCACCCGGCTGCCTCCCGGCCTGATCCCGGCCTGATCCCGGTCGCCTCCGGGGTCGCATCCGGGGTCGTAGCCCGGTCGCAATCCCGTCGGATCCCGGTCGCCACGGGAGTCGCTCTTGAGGCGCGTCCGGGGGCCCATCCGGGGTCGCAGCTCGACGGCCGGGAGGGGATCCGCGGCCCGCGCGGGCCGTCCCGCATTCCGTAGTAAAGCTTCCTTCCTCCACTACGCGCAGACCTTGATCACGCGGGCGCGGTAACTCGGGACGGTTAGCTCCATCACGCTGAGCTGCGAGAATGGCCTATAGCACGTCACCGTGGGCATGATTCACCGGGGCCGGGTGAACTCTTTGGGCCCTCCGGGTCAACCCCTGCCGCCAAAGATGACGAGCCTTCTCCAGTCAGCCACACTGAGCGCTACGCGACGTCAACGACGATAAGCGGTGAACCCCTCGCCGTCATGCACCGTCTCGGGAGGAGGAGAGCAGTGTCCACCGTTCCCGTCGGCTTCAACGGCAAGAGCGACGCCGAGCTGATCGCCTCCGTCCGCGCGGGGACTCTCGCCGACTACGGCGTCCTCTACGAGCGTCACGTGAGCGCCGCCTACAACCTGGCCCGCCAGCTGTCGTGGTCGAAGACCGAATCGGACGATCTGGTGTCCGAAGCCTTCGCGAAAGTGCTCGACATCCTGCGCGCCGGAAAGGGTCCCGACAGCGCCTTTCGGGCCTACCTGCTCGCCACCCTGCGCCACAACGCCTACCACAAGGCCCGCCGGGACCAGCGGGTCGACCTCAACGAGGACATGACCACGGTCGGCCGCGCGGGCGGGGCCGCCGCGGACGCGCTCACCGTGCAGTTCTCCGACACCGCGGTCGCCGGTCTCGAGCGCACGTTCGCGGCGAAGGCGTTCGCGCGGCTGCCCGAGCGGTGGCAGGCCGTGCTGTGGCACACCGAGATCGAACAGCAGGCCCCCGCCGACATCGCACCGGTGCTGGGGCTGACCGCGAACGGCGTGTCGGCCCTGGCGTCCCGGGCCAGGGAAGGGCTGCGCCAGGCCTACCTGCAGGTGCATCTCGCGGAGACCGCCGCGGAGCGCTGCCGGGCGACCGCGGAGCGGCTGGGTGCCTGGACCAGGCACGGCCTGTCCAAACGGGAACGCGCCCAGGTGGAGCGGCATCTCGACGAGTGCTCCGGCTGCCGGGCGCTGGCCGCGGAACTGGCCGACGTCAACAGCGCGCTGCGCGCGGTCGTCGCGCCGATCGTGCTCGGTGGCGCCGCGTCCGGTTACCTCACGACGACGATGGGCACCGAGACCGACGGGACCCCGGCCGGTCCCACCGCCGCACAGCGCGCCACGGCCGGCCCTCGCCAGTTCGTCGGGGTCGCCGTCTCCGGGGCGGCGATCGCCGCCGCCGTCGCCGCGGCCCTCGCCGCCGGTGCCGGTGAGTCGCCGCGCATCCCGAACGCCGCCGGGCAGCCGCTGCCCAGCGCGATGGTGCCCACGCCGGAACTGCCGCTGCCGGCGATGCCGCCGGGGATCCCGTTGCCCATCCCGTCCCTCCCGGGGCAGGCTCCGCCAGCGTCGGGAGGGGCGGCGTCGGGACTTCCGCTGCCGGGCGTGCCGCCCCAGCTCCCGGTACTCCCGACGACGGGCGGGCAGACACCGGCCTCGTCCACACCCGCGCCACTACCGAGCCCACTTCCGAACACGCCGACGGCACCGGCACCGACCCCAGCACCGACACCGACACCCCTGCCTGCCGCGCCGCCGACCGCACCGCCGGGCCAGGTGCAGTCTCCGATCGCAGTCGCCCCGCCCACCAGCGTTCCCCCGTCGGCAACGGCGCCGCCGAGCCAGACCTCGCCACCGGCCGAGGTCCCGGTGCCGACCGCCGCCCCACCGAGCCAGACATCACCCGGCCAGCCCCCACCGAGCCAGCCGCCGAGCCAGTCACCGCCATCGAGCCAGGCGCCCCCGAGCCAGGCACCGGGACCGACTTCTCCGGGTCAGGCGTCCCACAACCCGACACCGTCCGCCCCATCCCCGTCAGCCCCATCCCCGTCAGCGCCGGTGCCGCCCGCGCCGACGCCTTCCCTGCCGGTACTGCCCGCACTGACCGCGCAGTTCCCCTCGGCCGGAATCACGCTGCGACCCGGCGGCGACCCCTCCGCGCTGTCGATCACGGTGCACAACGACGGTGGCTCGGCGTCCGGCCCGGTGTCCGCCACCCTGAACCTGCCCGACGGGATTCGCACGGTCAGCCACGGCCCGGGGACCGGTGCCCTCGACTGTCCACCCGCTCGCGGGACCGTGACCTGCGGGTCCACCCAAGGCCTTCGGCCCGGTCAGGCGGCCGTGTTCACTCTCTGGCTCGCGGCCGATCCGGGCGCGGGCGGCGGCGTGGTGCGGGGCACGATCAGTGCCGGCGCGGCCGCGGTGCCGGTCCAGGTCCCCCTCTCCGTGCCCGCGGCCCCCGTTACTTCGAGCGCGCCGGCGAGAGTGAGTTCCGCGTCGGGCTCGATGCCCACGGGGCAGCCGAGCAGTCCGTCGCCTATCACCGTTTCGAGCCCGTCGCACGATTCCGCGTCGCCGACGGACAGTGCGTCGTCACCGATCGGCACCGAATAGCACGCGAACGTGACGCCTTCCTCCACCGATACCGGTGAAGCGAGTTCGTCACGGTGACTGCGGATTGCCGCGATGACAAGCAGGAGTAGCGTCAGGACGTATGGCGGGAATTCACACGGTGCTCGGGCTGCTGCCCAGACCCCTGCGGTCGCTGTTGATCAAGCACCGTGAGCTGCTCAAATTCGCGATCGTCGGCGGGATCTGCTTCGCCGTGACGAACGTGGTCACCTACGGGTTGCGGTTCACCGTGCTGTCCGGGCAGCCGATCACCGCGCTGGCCCTCGGTGTTCTGGTGGCGACCGTCGTGTCCTATGTCCTCAACCGCGAATGGTCCTTTCGCACCCGCGGCGGGCGCGAGCGCACCCACGAGGCCGCACTGTTCTTCGTCATCAGCGGGATCGCGGCCGGGTTGAACGAGGTTCCCCTCGCAATCTCGCACTACCTGCTCAACCTCCGCACGCCGTACGTGGGGCTGCTGACCCAGGAAATCGCCGACTACGTCTCCGGCATCATTCTCGGCACGCTGGTCGCGATGCTCTTCCGCTGGTGGGCATTCAAGAAATGGGTCTTCCCGGAGGCGGACGCCCGGCCCCGGATCGTGCGCCGACGCACTCCGGACACGGTGAAAGCGGACGAACGCGCCGCCTGATCTCAGCGCGTTTCCCAAACTCCGTACACTACGCCGGTGACCGTTGTGGAAAGCGTGCTCGCGCACACCCCGGAACCATTACGATCGGTTCTGATCAAACATCGGGAGCTCCTCAAGTTCGCTGTCGTGGGCGGCACGACGTTCGTCGTCGACAACGGCGTGTGGTACCTGCTCAAACTGGGTGTGCTGGAGTCGAAGCCGACCACCGCGAAAGCGATCGCGATCATCGTCGCGACCATCGTTTCCTACGTTTTCAACCGGGAATGGTCCTTCCGGACGCGCGGCGGGCGCGAGCGCACCCACGAGGCCGCGCTGTTCTTCGTGATCAGCGGGCTCGCCGTGGTGATCAACCTGATTCCGCTCTACCTCTCGCGCTATGCCCTGCACCTGGAAACCCCGCTGGTGAGCCGGTGGGTCCAGGAGACCGCGGACTTCGTCAGCGGTTCGATCATCGGCATGCTGCTGGCGATGGTGTTCCGGTTCTGGGCCTTCAAGAAGTGGGTCTTTCCGGACGAACTCGGCCAGCGCCGCCGCGACGCCACCATCCACCAACTCCGCCCGGTCAAGGCCTTCGAACCGCGCGAGGCGGTTGACCCGATCCAACCGGAATCCGCCGAGAGCGAATAGCGCGAGCTAACGCGGCACCCGTTCAGCGGGCCAGCGCACTTCCGGAGGCACATCACCGGGCCCCGGCGCGCGCAGGAACAGGCTGAACACCGCCGGACGCCGGCTGGACAGCTCCAGGCGTCCACCGTCCGCCTCGGCGAGCGCGCGGGCCAGCGCGAGCCCGACACCGGTCGAGCCGCCGCCGGAAAACCCGCGTTCGAACACGTGTGGTACCAGTTCGTCCGGGATCCCGGACCCGGTGTCACTGACCTCCACCACCACGGTGCCCTCCGCGTCGCCCCGGCGTGCGGCGAGTGTGACCGTGCCCGCGCCGTGCCGCAAGGCGTTGTCCAGCAACACCCCGACGACCTCGCGCAGCCGCCCCGGGGTGGCCCGCGCCATCAGTCCGTCGCCGATCTTCACGCGGAGGTTGCGCCCCTCGGCACGCAGGAGTTCGCGCCATTCGCGGGCGACCTCGGGCAGCGCGTAGGGAAGATCGACCGCCTCGGCGTCGACCTCCGCGGCCGCGCGCGCGGCGGCGAGCAGTTCCTCCAGCGCTTCGGAGAGCCGGTCGGCCTGTTCCTGCGCGGCGCGGGCCTCTTCCGAAACGTCGCAGTCATCGAGGATCGTCAGCGACTCCAGGCGCAGTTGCAGTGCGGTCAGCCTGCTGCGCAGTTGATGGGAGACATCACCGACGAGCTGGCGCTCCCGCTGGACCAGCTGGGCGAGCGCCCGCCCCGACGTGTCCAACGCCTCGGCCACCATGTCCAGCTCCCCGACCCCGTACCGGCTGGGATCGGGGCGAAAATCGCCACCGCCGAGCTTCGCCGCCCGCTCGGCCACGTGTCTCAGCGGTTTGGCGAGCCGGCGCGCGGTGACGGTCGCGACGACCGTGCCGATGCTCACCGACAGCAGCACCAGCAGCAGCACCGCGAGGGTCACCGTCGTCTGGCGGGAACGCAGCGGTCCGGCCGAGATGGACAGCTCGAGCCGCCCACCCTCCGCGAGATCCGCCGCGGCCACCACGACGTCGGGCCCCGGGTTCGCACCCTCCGTGATCGGCCGCTGGCCGGGCAGGTCCACCCGCAGCCTGCCGCCGTTGGGAATGAGGATCGCGACGCCGGCGAGATCTGAATCGCTCAGCTGCCCGTCCGCCAGCGAGGTGTCGAGATTGGCGGCGATCTGCGACGCGCGCTCGGCCAGATCCTCCGTGCTGATGCTCTCGACGAGTTTCCAGGCGGTCACGCCGAGCGGGATGCCCAGTGCCGCGGCGGTCACCGCGACGGCGAGCAGGATGGCCAGGAGGATGCGGCGGCGCACGAAGGTCCTCAGTCGGTGTTGAACCGGAAGCCGACGCCGCGCACCGTCGCGATGCGACGCTCTCCGTCCCCGGAGTGCACCGCGCCCTTGCCGTCGCTCGTCACCGAAAGCTTGCGGCGCAGCCACGACATGTGCATGTCGAGCGTCTTGGAGGTCTTGGACTCCAGGTCGTTCCAGACCTCGGCGAGGATCTCGTCGCGGCTGACCACCTGGCCCGCATGGCTCATCAACACCCGGAGCAGCTCGAACTCCTTGTTGGCGAGCTGAATCTCACGGCCCTCGACGGTCACCATGCGGGCGCCGACGTCCATCCGCACGCCACCCGCGTCGAGCACCTCGGGCGCGCGGCGGCGCAGCAGGGCACGGATGCGGGCCAGCAGCTCCGCCAGGCGGAACGGCTTGGCCACGTAGTCGTCGGCGCCGGCGTCGAGACCGACCACGAAATCCACCTCGTCGGTACGGGCGGTGAGCATCAGCACCGGCAGTTCGGTGCCGCTCGCCCTGAGTCTGCGGCAGACTTCGAGCCCGTCCATCCCGGGCAGCCCGAGATCGAGCACCAGCAGGTCCACCCGGTGGTCGGACGTGGCGTCGAGCGCCGACGGGCCGTCACCGACCACCTGAACCTCGTACCCCTCCCGCTGCAATGCACGCGAAAGCGGTTCCGCGATCGCCGGGTCGTCCTCGGCGAGTAACACCATGCTCACCTGGTCAACTCTACGACCGGGCCGCGTGAAACCATCGTCGCGTGCCGCATGATCTCACTCTCGCGGGCCGCCTCGCCGACGCGGCCGACGCCATCACGACCGCCCGGTTCCGCGCGCGCGACCTCCAGGTGGCCAGGAAGCCGGACCGGACGCCGGTGACCGACGCGGACACGGCCGTCGAGGACGCGGTCCGCGAGCTGCTCGCGGCGGAGCGCCCGGCCGACACGGTGGTCGGCGAGGAGCGCGGTGGCTCGTCGTGGTCCTCCGGTCGCACCTGGGTGCTGGACCCGATCGACGGCACCAAGAACTTCCTGCGGGGCGCGCCGGTCTGGGCGACCCTGATCGCGCTGGTCGAGGATGGTGTCCCGGTGCTCGGCATGATCAGCGCCCCGCTGCTCGGCCGGCGTTGGTGGGCCCGACGCGGCTCGGGTGCCTGGCTGCGCGACGCGGCGGGCGAGCGCCGGATCTCGGTGTCGGGTGTCGCGGCGATCGAGGACGCCTATCTGTCCACGACGCACCTCGGGTCGTGGACGGAATACCACTCGCGCGCGGCGTACCTGGCGTTGACCGACGCCTGCTGGGAGAACCGCGCGTTCGGGGACTTCTGGTCGCACTGCCTGGTGGCCGAGGGCGCGATCGACCTGGCCGCCGAGGCGATCGTCAATCCGTGGGACGTCGCCGCGGTGCAGATACTCGTGACCGAGGCCGGCGGACGGTTCAGCGACCTTTCCGGTGAGCCGCGTTTCGACGGCGGCTCCGCGTTGTCGTCGAACGGTCTGCTCCACGACGAAGCACTGCGGATCCTCCGGCACTGATCGAGCGCGGACCGTCGCGGTAGGACGGTGTGGTCGATTTCCGCGTCAGGATCCCGGTGCGGCGGGCACGGGCAGCAGGCCGACCGCACCCCGCGCGACCTGCGACCACGCGAGGCGGCCGAACAGGTAATGGCAGGCCACCTGTTCGTTGGTGAACCTTGCCCAGTCGTAACGGTTTCCGTGCTCCCGCCAGAAAACCTCCCACACGGCTCCCCCTTCCTCGGCTTCCTCCCCGCGCAGCACGCACCAGGCGTTGTCCGCCTCGGCGCCGACCGAGATCACCTCGTGCGGCACCCCGATGGTCTCCAGCCAGCGCGCGAGAGCGTCGATGTTCATGCTGTTTCCCCTCCCGGCACTCGCGCGCTCACGCGATTTCCCCGAACGTCACGTCGGCCAGATATCCCATGGTCACCAGCTCATCGGCCGAGTAGACCGCCCGGTAGCGCACTCCGCCGCCCGGCTGCCCGAACCAACCCGTCGACCGCGCTGTCCACATCGGAACCGCGCGCAGCACGTGATAGCGGCGGTATCCCGCTTCGAGCGCCGAGGGTGGCAGGGACCGGCGCGCGAACGGCGTGTCCGCCGGGGCGAACACGCGGCCGGTGATCCCGCCGAAGCGGTCGAGCATCATGCCCTCGGCCACGATTTCCGGCTCGCCGGCCGCCTCTCCGCCCTCCGGGTAGAGCTCGCCGGGCGGCCAGGCATACTCCGGGATCCCGTCGCGGAGCCCGGCCAGAAAGCGCCGGTCCCAGTCGCGCTCCGCCAGTCCGGCGAGCGGATCGTAGCCGTCGGTGAGGCCGGGCGGCGGCGATCCCGCGGGTGTCGGCAGGCGGCTGAGTCCGGACCGCACCTTGTCCAGCGCGTCGGAGGACTCGATGAGATCCGACCGCGGATGGTCGTGCGGCGGGAAGCGCAGGCCGGAGGCGTAGTCGGCGTCGGGCGACGGCACGGGCAGTTGCCGCGCCGGCCGGTCCGCCGCCACGGGCAGATGCCCGATCGGGAACATGTGCACGAGGAACAACGCCACGATGCTTTCGCGTTCCTGCCGGGGCGCGCCCAGCGGCGGGAGCGGGCGGGGTGGTTCCGGGCGGGGCGCGACGGGATACGGCGGCGCCGGGTTCCCGGCGCCACCTTCCCGGTAGGGCGTGCCCCGCGCCGCGACCGGCTGCGCCGTCGGCGCGCCCGGAGCGGCGGAACCGCGCGGCGCGCCGCTGGCCGGTGGCACGGCCGGCCCACCCCCGGACACCACCGGCCCGCCGGACACGACCGGTCCCCCGCCCACCGGCGGTGCGCCGACGTGCGGTGCGACCGGCGCTGCGGCGACGGGAGGTGGCCAGGGCGCGAAGGGCGGCGATGGCGCATACCCCGGCGAGGATGCTGCCGGGGGTTCCGGTGGCATGGCCCCCGGTGCGAAGGCGGAGGCCGGGGCCACGGGCGGCGGCGAGTACACCGAGTCGGTGAATCCGGACGCGACAGTCCCGTTGGGCGGCGTCATGGTCGCGTCGTAGGGATGGGGCACGGACGACTGTGCGGCGAAGGAAATTCCGGAGGGCGGGGTGGCGACATCGTCGAATCCCCCGTACCGCGACGGATCCGCCGCGGGCGCCGGAGGCGGCGGGGGAAGCTGGATGGGCCCCGTGCCCGCGTCCGCGCCCGGGATCGGCGGCATCACCGACGGAAGGTGCCGAGGGGTGTCCATAGTGGACCCATTGGCCCCGTCGAAGGCGCCGCTGTGCCCGGCGGGCAAGCTCTGCTCGACGTACCCGGCCCCCGCACCGGTCACGGGCGCCACCGCGTCGTCGACCGCGTGCCCGAACTGATCGCCGACGGGCACGACGACGCCGTCGACCGCCGGGGCGACCTTGTCGACGATGTCGGCCGTGGTGCCCACGGCGTTCATGACAGTGTCGGTGACGGTGTCGGTCCCGGTGTCGGTGTCGGTGTCGGTGTCGGTGGCGGTGTCGGTGGCGGTGTCCATCAGCGAGTCCGTCAGCGGGGTGGCCATGGCGCCCGCGCCGGAGAGCACATGTCCGGGCAACCCGGTTACCGCGCTGATCAGGCCGCCCTGGCCGTGCGCGGTCCGCGCACCCGGATTCGGATCGACCAGCGGACTCACCGCCGGCGATCCGCCGTTGGGCCCGACCGCGTCCGCCAGCCCGCGGGTGACCGCGGACAGGTTGGTCGCCGTGCCCCGCAGCACCGTGTCCAGACCCAGCAGCGCGGCGGGATGTCCGGCGGCCGCGGCGGTCTGGGCCGCGTCTCGGTTCTTGGCGGCACCGACCAGTTGGCGAACCATCTCCACCTTCGCCGCGCTGACCTGATCGGCCGCGCGATCGAGCCGCTCAGCGGCCTCCCCCGCACCCCGGGCGGCCGCGGTGAGCCGGCCATGGTCGGGATCGACGAAGCCGGACCACTGTTTCCCGGCGGCGTCGGCCGCGGTGCCGGACAGGGCACCGACCGCGGCGCCGGCGGTGTGGTCGGCATCGGTGGCCAGACCGGTCAACCTGGTTTGCGCGTCGCGCCACGCGTTCGCCTGTGCGCGCAGCTTGTCCTCGTCGGCCTGGGGCCAGGACAGACCGGTCGCCGTGGCGACGTCGGCGAGCTCCGGTGGCAGTTCGATCCCCATCGGCTAGTCCCCGGCGGCCGTTTCGCCGATCGATTTCCCGGCTTCCGCGTCCACGGCGTGATACCGCCGCGCGGCCTCCCGGACCGACCCGCCGAACTTCCGCAAACCACCGGCCAGCCCGCGCACGACGTCCGCCGTCTCCCCGGCCGGACCGCCATGTGCCGCCGCGAAGCTTGCTCCGACGGCGTCGTCGCCCCAGGCGGCCTCGGCCCCTCGCAGCGCACCGTCGAGATCCGCGGAAATCTCGCCGGCACGCTCGCCCAGCGTGTCGAACTCACCGGCCCGGGCCGCGAGCCGGTGGACGTCGGCTTCGAAACCGCCGGTCATCGCGCCTTCTCCTGGATCCAGCTCTGGTCCTCGTAGCTTTCCTCTTCCACGGGCGGCCGCGCCGGCGCGATCTCCGCGGCGGCGAGGTCACCGGTGCCGAGCAGCAGCGCCTGCGGATCGGTGCCGCTCGGCAACGCCGGCGACAGCACCTCCCCGGCGTGCGCGAGTGCCCGGACGGTGGCGGTGGCGGTCGCGCGCACGATCTGTTCGGCCAGTTCCGCGGGCCGGTACCGGTGATAGGCGGCATCGGCGATGACCAGGTTCGTCAGCGTGCCGCGTGGTCCGACGGTCGCCGTGATCAGGTTTTCCGGGTCACCGGCCGAGGCGGTCACCGCCGCAAGCTCGCGGTGCACCGCGGCCAACTGGCCCCGGCTGCGCCGGTAATCGGCGAGCAGCTCGTCCACCTGTGCGCGGTGCTCGGTCACGGCGCGCCCTCCCAGGTCGGTACAGCGATCGGCTTGGAGTCTGACGCAGCCCACGATCGGGCGGTTCCACTCGTTCGGGTGAAAAAATTCCTGATACCGCGCGAGCTTCCCGCTCGTCGTCGGCCGGCGCGCTAGGACGCGAGCGCCCGGACCACCCTGGACGGGCTTGGCCGGCCGAGCCGTTCGGCCAGCCATTGGCTCGCGGTGACCAGCGCGTCCAGGTCCACGCCATGCTCGATGCCCAGCCCGTCGAGCAGCCAGACCAGGTCCTCGGTGGCCAGGTTGCCGGTGGCCGACTCGGCGTACGGGCAGCCGCCGAGCCCACCGGCCGAGGAATCCACAGTGGACACTCCGCAGCGCAATGCGGCCAGTGTGTTCGTCAGCGCCTGGCCATAGGTGTCGTGGAAATGCACAGCCAGCCGTTCCGCGCCGACCCCGGCATCGCCGAGCGCGCCCAGCAGACGCTCGACCTGCCCCGCGGTCGCTACCCCGATGGTGTCCCCCAGCGAGAGCTGGAAACAGCCGAGATCCAGCAGCGCGCGGCTGATCCGCACGACCTCGCCGACGTCGACGACGCCTTCCCAGGGATCCCCGAAGCACATCGACAGGTACGCACGGACCTCGACGCCCGCGTCGAGCGCGGTCTTCACCACCGGCTCGAACAACGCGAACTGATCATCCACAGTGGAATTGAGGTTGCGCCGGGCGAAGGTTTCGGTGGCGCTGCCGAAGATCGCGACCTCGGTGCAGCCCGCGGCCAGCGCGCGATCCAGGCCGCGCTTGTTGGGCACCAGCACCGGATACCGCACACCCGCACGGCGGGAAAGGCCGGCGAGCAACTCCTCGGCGTCCGCGAGCTGCGGTACCCATTCGGGTGAAACGAAGCTGGTCGCCTCCAGGATGGAGAGCCCGGCGTCCGCGAGCCGGTCCAGAAACTCGATCTTGACCTCGACGGGCACCACCGTCTGCTCGTTCTGCAGCCCGTCGCGCGGTCCGACCTCCCAGATCGTGACCCGCCCCGGTAACCCGGCCGCGGCCGCCGGTTCCGGCAACCCCAGCTGCCGGGCGCCCATCAGCGCCTTCCGCGCCCGGGCTGTCCCTCGGAGGGGCCCGCGAAGTCGTCGTAGGGGTTGTCGTTCACCTCGCGGTAGATCAGCGTGTGCACGTGCTCGACGCGCGGGATGTCCTCGAACCGCAGTGGCTCGTCGGAGGCCGACTCGACGATCAGCGTTCCGCAGCCGAACATGCGGTCCACCAGGCCGTGTTCGAACTGGACACTGTTGATCCGGGTCATCGGGATGTCGATCCCGGTCCGGGTGAGCACACCCTCCCTGGCGATCAACCGGTCCGTGGTGACCACGAAGTGCGTGGTGCGCCAGCGGATCACCGGCGCCAGGAACAACCAGCAGATCAGCAGCACCCCGACCACGAGAATGGCGATCAGCGCCACCGCGTTCCACGGCGCCGCGACCCCGCCGGCCAGCGTAGCCAGCCACGCTCCCACCCCGGCCGTGACGACCAGCCAGAAGACCGGCGCGATCAGCATCTTCGCGTGGGGGTGGCTGTGCACCACGACCTGTTCGTTTTCGCTGAGCAGATCCTCTGGAAAGGCCATGGCGCTACCGTACCGCCCACGGCTTCACGGGCGAGCGTGATCAGCCCGCAAAAGTCGCCACTCACCCGGATTCCCAGGCTGCGGGCGAGGTCCTCACGGAGCGGCGCGCAGATGCACGACATCACCGGCGAACACGTTGTGCCGCACCCCGTCGTCGGCGCGCACGCTCAACTGGCCCGCCTCATCGACGTCCTCCGCCGTGCCCACCAGCGAGTCGCCGCCCGGCAGGAGAACCTGCACCCGCCGGCCGAGCGTCTCGCAACGCGCGCGGTAGGTGTCGAGCAGCCCGGCGGCGGCGAGGTTCCCACCCGCTTCGCGCCAGGGGCCCTCGCGCCGCGCTAGCGCGGACAGCAGGGCCAGCGCGACCTCCGTCAGATCGGTGGTGCGGGCCCCGTTCTCGGCCAGCGACGTGGGCGGAAGGCCGCCGGCCCCGGCCGGGACCCCCGAACCCAGCGGCCGCACGTTCAGCCCGATGCCCAGCACCACCGCGGGGTCGTCACCGGCGAGCGCCTCGGCCAGGATGCCCGCGCATTTGCCCCGCGCGCTCCCGGCAAGCACGTCGTTGGGCCATTTCAACACCGCGTCGACACCGAGATCGGCGGCCAGATCGGTGACGGCGAGACCGGCCGCCATCGCCAGCGTGCCGAGTGCGGCGAAGGACACGCCGTGCGGCCGCAACAACACGCTCACGGAAAGACTGGCCCCTTTGGGTGAACTCCACTCCCGGGCCCGCCTGCCCACCCCGGCGGTCTGTTCCTCGGCGATCAGCACGGTCCGGTCCACACCTCCCGCGACGGCGGCTTCCCGCAGGTCGGCATTGGTGGAGCCAGTGCTTTCCACGACCTCGAGACGGTCGTAGGGCGGCAGAAGTCCGGCACGGAGGCGCGCGGTGTCGATCTGGACCATGGGGGCACAGTATCGACCGCCGCCGACCGGTCACCGGGTTCGGAGTGGACTCGCCGCCGGTTTCTCCTAATGTGGTGAAGATGACCGATCGGTTCTGGGCCGCGCGACGGGTGCGAAAGACCGTCGCGGCGACGGGGCGGGGACGCTGGGAGGGCGCCACCGGGCGGGCGCTGATCGCACTGGGCATGGTCGCCACGCTGGTCGCGTGTGGCTGGCTGTTCATGCGGCCCCCGGCACCGACCCGGGCCGTGCTGCCCGCCGGTGAATCACCGTCGCGTCCCGGCGCGGCGTCCGGCCCCTCGATATTGCAGGTCAGCGCCCCGATCCAGGCGCAGGCGCCGCAGCAGGACCAAGACAAGAGCGCGCTGCAGATGTGGGCGGCCGGTTTGAGCGGCCCGCTGGACATCCCCGAGCGGGCGCTGCTCGGCTACGCCACCGGCGAGTTGACGCTCCGCCACGAACAACCCGGATGTCACCTTTCGTGGGTGACATTGGCCGGGATCGGCAAGGCCAGTTCCGACAACGGACGCTACGGCGACGACGCGTTGACCGACGCGGGAACGCTCCTGCGCCCACTCGGCGCGGTCCCGTTGCAGGGCGCCGCGGGAGAGGCCACGACCGACCGGCGCAGCGGCCCGATGCAGCTCACCCAGGCGGAATTCAAGCAAGCCGGGGGCAACGATATCCAGAACATCGACGACGCCTCCGTGGCCACGGGACGGTTGCTGTGTGCGGGTGGGACGGATCTCCAGTCCGGGCTGAGTTGGTGGCAGGCGATCGCGAAGTACCGCGACTCGGATCTGTTCCGGCAGCAGGTGCTCGGCAACGCACAGCTGTACGCGACGCTTTCCCAGACGCCCGCCACCGCGTCCGAGCCCTCGACCCGCGCCGTGCGGTTCGCGCTCGACCAGATCGGCCTGCCCTACGTCTGGGGCGGCAACGGCCCGGACGCGGGCGCGGCCGGTTTCGACTGCTCGGGCCTGACCAAGGCCGCCTACGACAGCGCCGGCATTTCGCTGCAGCGCACCGCCGATTCCCAATTCCGGACCGTTCCCGCGGTACCCGCCACGGACCAGCCGAAAATGGGCGACCTCGTTTTCTACGGCAACCCCGCGACCACGATTCATCACGTCGGTCTCTACCTCGGCAACGGATTGATGATCAACGCTCCGACCGAGGGCATGGCCGTGCAGATCGCCACGTACCACATCAAGGGCGACGACTACGTCGGCGCCGGCCGTCCGTCCACTTAGGATTCGTTGGGGCGGCGCCTGCTACCGCGCCCTGCGCACACAGCTGCCCGTCCACCTCCGCCGCGCCCGCAGCGCCACCCTCGCCGCACTGGCCGCCGCACTCCCCGCCGCAGCCTCGCCACACTCCTCCACCTCAACATCCACACCGCCAACGCCTGGGCCACCTACGCCCAACACGACTGGACCACCTACCTCGCCGCCCGCACACAGAGGAGGCGGATCGAGCCGCGGCCAACGGAGCCGCCGGTCAATGCCGGCACGACAACCTGGGTTCCGACGCCTGTTCGGCGGCACGACTGTCAGACCCCGCTGGCATCATGCGGATCATGACCATCGACCGACCGATGCCGCCGCTGCACGCCGACGAGCGCACCACACTGGAAAGCTGGCTCGACTTCTACCGCGTCACCCTCAGGCTCAAGTGTGAGGGCCTGTCCGAACAACAGCTGCGCACCGCCTCGGTGCCGCCGTCGCCGCTGACCCTGCTCGGCCTGGTCCAGCACATGGCCGAAGTCGAACGGAACTGGTTCCGCCGGGTCCTGGCAGGCGAGACCGCCACACCGATCTACGATCCGGACGCCGACCCCAACGGCCACGACGGCGGGTTCGACCTCTCCAGCGACACCACCTTCGACGCCGCCCGCGAAACCTGGGAAGCCGAAATCGCCCACGCTCGCGCCAACTGCGCGCACCGCAAGCTGGACCAGACCAGCCCGTTCCTCGGCGGACAGGTCACCCTGCGCTGGATCTACACCCACATGATCGCCGAATACGCCCGCCACAACGGGCACGCCGACCTCATCCGCGAACGCATCGACGGCACCACCGGCGTCTAGCACGGCCACGTGGCCGTCCGACACCCAGGCTTTGGTTCACGGCGCAATCCGATCACCATCGCTGTCCTGCGGCCGGGGCCACCCCGGTAGACCAACGCCATCGGCCACGCCGGCGGGGTGAGGCAACGTTGTCCCCCACGTCCCTGATCCCTACCTAGCGAGCGCTGCCAAACACGGCGAATACGACACGAATACTGCTACGCCACCAGTTGATCAGGATTATTGCGGTTTCCGCGCCAGAATTACACGCCGGTACAAAGCCTCCGGCGATATTCGCTCGCCGCGGCGGACTTTTTCTGGTGAACGTGGAACCAGGCGCTCCGGCCAGTTGGTTCGACCACGTCCGGCGCAGCGGGACGTGGTCAAGCGCGGGAAGGAACGGCGTCGGGCGTTGGGAACGCGTAGAAGCGCACCGCCACCTCGCGTGTGCCCGATGCGGGACGGCGGCGCGGCTGACAGTACGACGTGAGTAGCTCCCGGTACGCGGCCTCCAGTTCGCGCAGTTCCTGCTCCGTCAGACGGACCGCGGCTCGCTGCGCTTTGCCCCACGGACCGAACTTGTCCCGGTGCGCCACGGCCCAGGCCAACAGTCGCAACTCCCGGTCGTATTTCTCGTTGAGGTAGGCCGCGACCCGTGATCGGTGGGGCTCGTCGAACTCGTCCTGTCTGGGTTCTCGCAGATGCTGCGGCACAGCGTGCCACCGGCCGTCCCGATGGTGCCGCACATAGCCGTCGGTGGCCAGGATGCCAAGGGATGCGGCGATTTCTGCCGCCCGCCCGCCGGTGACGCGGGCCAGGTCGTCCGCCGTGGCGGGCAGCGCGCGCAGCAACTGCTGGTACCACGGGTCGCCGTACACCTCAATGTCCCGGATCGTCAACGTACGCTGCGGTATCCCGGCCAGGAGCCGTCCCGCCGCGACCAGCAGTATCACGGCGATCGGGACCTCGGCGAACAAGGCAAGGGCGACGCTGGTCCACCGGTCGGACGAAGTCCAGTCGAGCAGCACGTCGAACCAGGCGTCGCAGCACAGCAGCGCGGCTATGGCGGCGAGCAACGGCACTGCGGCCCGCCGGCGGTGCAGCCCGAGCCAGGCCGCGCCCGCGAAGCAGCACAGCAACGCCACGTCGAACCCCACCCAGGCCGTTCGCCACTGGCCGGCGTCGTACTGTTCGGGCAGTGTGTGCGCCAGGTAGAGGATCCACGGGACCAGGCATACGGCCGCCGAACCGAGGAACAGCAGCAACATTCTTCGGATCATGGGTCTGAAGTTAGGGATCGCGACACCGCCGGACATCCGGGTTTTTCCCTACTTCTGTCAGCGGTGGTCAGCCCTGACCGGCTCAGGTTCATGCGGAACCTGCATTCATTGCGGATACCACCACACCGTCGTCATCTCATTGGTCGGCAGCGAACCGGAATTCGAGAAGGCAGCGTTGATCGGTCAGACCGGTCACACCGTCGAGGACCAGACCCAGCGACGAGGCGAGTGCGCGGAACTCGTGGATTCGGCGCTCGCGGCCGCCGAAAATCACGAGCATGGCCAGGTCGCTCTCACTGTCGGCCCGCAGACCCGCGACCCCTTCGATGACCAGTACGCGCCCGGCCGGGCGGGCGGCCTCGACGCAACGGCTCAGGATCTGGTGGGCGTGCTCGTCATCCCAGTTGTGGAGGATGTCGAACAACAAATAGGCGTCCGCACCTGCCGGGAGCGGGTCGAAGAAACTCCCCGCCGTCACCTGGGTCCGCTCATCAAGATCGTGCGCGCTGAACAGGTGCCGGGCCTCGGCGGCGGTAGGTTCGAGATCGACCAGATGGCCACGCGGCCGAGGATGGGCGGCCAAGATCGCGGCAAGCAGGCTGCCTTGGCCACCGCCCACATCGACGATCGTGGCGAACCGGGACCAGTCGAAACCAGCGACGATCCACGGAATCTGCTCACGGAACCGGTGCGTCATCTGCCGGTCGAATGACTCACGAAGGTGCGGATGCTCCGCCAGATCAGCCCAGAAGTCCTGCCCGTAACGGCAGGGGTAGGCCGCTTGACCGGTGCTGATGCTGTGGGCGAGTTCCACAAAGGCCAGCTCGGCGCGGCCACCGGCGGTGTCCAGACGCAGCAGGGTGGTCAGGTTGTTGCCGGCATCGGCACAGAGGTTCGCGCCGTACGCACTCGTCCGATACCCGGTTGAGGAACGTTCGACGACCCCCAGGGTCTCGAGGTGGCCCAGTAACAGACCGAGGGCGACCGAAGCGACGTTCAGCTCGACCGCGAGTTCATCGACGGACGCGCCGTCGCCGAGTAGCCGATCCGGCAGACCCAGGGTCACCGCGACCCGCAACGCCATCGGCGTGGCCAACCCGGCCAGCCGACGGATCGTGTCCGTATCGCTGTCGTTCCGTCCCACGAGAATCGACTCTGTCACGGATGTCAACGAAACCGGCCGTGTCCCCCACTCCGGTACCCGAGTTCTCCCTTCCCGTGACCGAGTTCGCTATTCCGGTCGCCGAGTTCGCCGGTCCGGTCGCCGAGTTCGCTGTCCGGTCGATGAGTTCGCTGTCCGGAGGATGAGTTCGCTGTCCGCGCGAGTCGGTTCTCTGGCGTGTGCGAACACCGGTGCAATCCGCAGGGCCGGGCAGGTCGGCGGGTCGCGCAACCACGAGCCACCCGTGCGGGAGCCGAGATTCCGGAGAACTCGTGCGCCGGAACGGAGAACTCGACGACCGGAACGGAGAACTCGACGACCGGAACGGGGAACACGGCGACCGGAACGGAGAACTCGGGGCGGGGTGGTGGGTGGGTGGGGTTATTTGCTGGCTACGCGGCGGTATCGCGCGGTGGCCAGCGGGGCGAAGATCGCGATGAGGGCCAGGCAGCACAGCACCGCGTACAAGGCCGCGTGCTGGGCCGGCCAGCCGGTGGGGGGCGGGCCGAACTTGTTACCGAACAGGTCACGGGTCGAGTTGATCACTGCGGTGAACGGGTTCCATTCCGCGATGGTCCGGAGAATACCGGGCAGCGCGGTCACCGGAACGAACGCGGAGGAGATGAAGCTCAGCGGGAAAATCCAGATCAGCCCGGCACTCTGGGCCACCTCGACGCTGCGCGCCGTCAGGCCGATCAGCGCGCCGACCCAGGACAGCGCCCACGCGAACAGCAGCATGATCAGGTAACCGAGCACGGCATCGGTGAAACTGCCGCGGATGCGCCAGCCGACGATCAGCCCGCACAGCGACATCACCACCAGCGCGACCACGCTGACCACGAGGTCGGACGCGGTGCGCCCGAGGATCACCGCGATCCGCGACATCGGCAGCGAGCGGAACCGGTCGATGATGCCCTTCTGCAGGTCGTTGGCGAACCCGATCACGGTGAACGCCGAATTGAACGCGACCGTCTGCGCGAAGATGCCGGCGATCAGGAACTCCCGGTACGCCGCACCGCCCGCCTCGCCGCCGATCGCGTTGCCGAAGACGTAGGCGAACAGCAGCACGAACATGATCGGCTGGAGGGTGGCCGCCATCAGCCAGTCCGGGTTGCGGCGCACGTTCATCAGGTTGCGCCAGGTGATCACACCGCCGTCGGAAATGCTTTTCGCGAGCGCGTTCATCGTTTTTCTCCGGTGGATTCGCCGCTCATGCCGGCGGAAGCGCCGCCGACGGCCTCGGCCCCGTGCCCGGTGAGGGCCAGGAACACGTCGTCCAGTGTCGGGCGGTGCAGTGCGACGTCCAGCACCGTGACGTTGAGCGCGTCCAGCCTGCGCAGTGCCTCGATCAGCGCCTTCGGGCCGGTGTCGACCATGATCTCGACTCGGCGAGCGTGCTCGTCACCGCCGGGTTCGCCGCTGCCGACGTCGCTGAGCACCTGCCGGGCGACCGGCAGATCCTCGGCCGAGGCGACCACCAGTTCCAGCCGCTCCCCGCCGATGCGCGCCTTCAACTCGTCGGCGGTGCCGCGCGCGATCACCACCCCCTTGTCGATCACCACGATGGTGTCGGCGAGCTGATCGGCCTCCTCCAGATACTGCGTCGTGAGCAGCACCGTAGTGCCCTCGGCGACCAGTTCCCTGATCACTTCCCAGGTTTCGAGCCGGCCGGCCGGGTCGAGGCCGGTGGTCGGTTCGTCCAGCACCACCACGCGCGGCTCGGCGACGAGCGCGCCGGCCAGATCGAGGCGACGGCGCATCCCGCCGGAATACCCCTTCGCGGGCCGGTCCCCGGCCTCGGCCAGCCGGAACCGGGCCAGCAGTTCGCGCGCTCGAGTTCGGGCCGCGGCCCGTTTCCTGCCATAGAGCCGGCCCACCATGTACAGGTTCTCGAACCCGGTGAGGTTCTCGTCGACCGCGGCGTACTGGCCGGATAGGCCGATCGAGCGCCGCACCGCGTCCGGCTCGGAGAGCACGTCGTGACCGGCCACCCATGCCTCGCCGGAATCCGGGCGCAGCAAGGTGGTCAGGATGCGCACCGTGGTCGTCTTGCCGGCACCGTTCGGCCCCAGCAGACCGAGCACCTGACCGGAGCGGATCTCCAGATCCACCCCGTCCAGCGCGCGTGTGGCCCCGTAGTGCTTGACCAGGCCTCGCACGCTGACGGCGAGCCCTGGCTCGGGTCTGGCCATGCCGGCGCCTCCTCTCCGTTGTCCGCACCCACAAGGTAGACGGAGGCACCGACAAAAACCTCAGGGTTTTCCCGGGGGCGACCCGGAGCCGGGCGCGCGCGGCACCGGTCGAAGGCTCTGGCGACGATGTCGGAGCGATGCCCGAACCGCAGTCCACACCAGCACCGCGAAGGTGTCGGCGAAGGCATCTCAAGAACGCTCGGCCTGCCCCGTCGTATCGGCGATCGCGTCAAAAATGGATGCGAGGAGCGAGACCCGCCGAGTTCCTGTTTCTGCGAAAGTGCACGGTGCCGATGGCCGAACGGACCCCCGAAGAGATCAAGCCGCACTCGACTTCCAGGCGGAGATCAACCAGGAACTCACCCGGCGGGGTGACCCTTGGCGACGTCCAGGCGCGGCCTCGAACAGCCGGGAAGGGTACCGCCGCCCTGCGGGAACCACCCGCCGCGGGCTTGTTTGCCCGAACTGGCAGGTGATCTCGACGCCGCGGTGACGCACGACGGGGCCGCGGCAGCGCACCGCGAACGTCTCCGAACAGCAGCAGCCGACGACCCGGCCGCGGCGGGCCGCACCACGACTGTTCCCGACCAGGAGGGCTACCTGACGGCACGGGCCGCCGGCCTCGCCCGCTCGTGACCGGCACCGGGCAGAATGGGGGAGATGACCGAACGGAAGCCCACCGGCATCGGCTTCGAGTCATGGGTCGAGCGGCAGATCCGCGAAGCGACCGAAGCCGGAAAACTCGACGACCTACCCGGTCGCGGCAAACCGATTCCCGGCCTGAACCAGCCGTACGACGAACTCTGGTGGATCAGGCGGAAGATGGCCAGCGAGGGGCTGGCGAACGACGCGCTACTACCCACACCGCTGAAACTGCGCCGGGAAATCGAAGAACTGCCGGAGACCATCCGGACGCTGCGTACCGAGAAAGCCGTTCGTGAAGCCATCGCGAACGTGAACAAGCGGATTGTGGAACATTTGCGGACACCGTCGGGCCCCCGCGTCCCGGTCCGGCCAGTGGATCCGGAACCCTTGGTCGAGCAGTGGAACTCGGCGACCGGAAGAGCGAACACGGCGACCGGAACAGGGGACACAGCGACCGGAAGAGGGGACACGGCGGAAGGGGGTGGGCGGAAGCCCACGCCTGCCGCCGCTGCGGAGCCCGGAAGGCGGCCACGCCGCGGGCTTTTCCGTCGGCGGTGACCAGCGGACCGCCGTCGGCCGAACACGACGCGGTTTGGCGGAGGTTCTGGGCCTGTTCCTGGCGGAAGCAGTCCACACCGTGCCTCGTGAGAGCAGTCGGCACCGTGCCTCGCGGAAGCAGTCCGCACCATTCCTCGTGAAAGCAGTCGGCACCGTGCCTCGTGAAAGCAGTCCACACCGTGCCTCGCGGTAGCAGCCGCGGGCGGCCGCGCCCGAGGAAGAGGCCGCCCTGGCGGAGCGCGGCTACGAAATGAGCCGGGCGAGCGCGACGTGCCGTTGCAGCATGATCGTGCCGCGCGCGATGCTTTCCTTGTACCACGCGCCGAGCCGGCCGGTCAGTACCGCTTCGACCGGGCTGTCGTCCGCGCGCACGAACTGGATGAGCGCGTCGCGCCGCCCGAGGCTGACGCACTGGGTGAAGTACCGGTACCGCAGGGGTTTCGGCGCTCGGCCGCCCAGGCGGTCGACCAACGCGCCCACCGCCTGCGCCGCGACCGGGAGTCCGGTGGCGCAGGCCATGCGCAGTTCCCGGCCATCGGTCAGGCGCGCGACGGCGGCGTCCCCGATCGCGTAGACCTCGGGATGCGACACCGAACGCAGTGTGGCGTCCACGATCATGCGACCGGCCGTGTCCACCGCGAAGCCGGCCTCACGGGCCATCGGCGGCACCTGGAAACCAGTAGTCCAGACCACGGTGTCGGCGGCGAGGTGCGCTCCGTCGGCCAGCAGGAGGCCGTCCGCGCGCACCTCGGCCACGCGAGCCCCCTCGATCAGCTCGATGCCCAGTCGCTCGAAGGTCCGTCGCAGGTAGCGCCGGCCCCGTTCGGACAGTCCGCCCCCGAACGTCCCGGTCACCAGCCGCACCTTGACGTGCGGGCGGGACTCGGCCAGTTCGGTGGCGGTTTCGATGCCGGTCAGCCCACCGCCGACCACCGCGGCGACCCCGCCCCGCGCCAGCCGATCGCGCAGCCGCTCGGACTCTTCGGCACCCGCGACGCTGTAGGCGTGCTCGGCCGCACCGGGCACGGTGTCGAGGTCCGCGTGGCTGCCCAGTGCGTAGAACAGGATGTCGTAGCTCACCGGTTCCCCGCCCAGCCGCACGAGCCGCCGCTCCGCGTCGATCCCGGTCACGGTGCCGACGATCAGTTCCACTCCGGAGCCGTCGAGAAGTTCGGTCAGGGGCAGCTCGCGCAGACGCTGTCCCGAGGCGAGCTGGTGCAAACGCACGCGCTCGACGAACCGGTCGGTGGCGTTGATCAGCGTGACGCGGGCGTTCGTGCGCTTGGCCGTCAGCTGCGCGGCGAGCAGCCCCGTGTAGCCGCCGCCCAGAACCACGATGTGCATGTCGTTCTCCCTTCGTCGCGGGTTGAACCGACGAAGGGCGCGATTCGTGACATCGAGTGGTCGCGGTCACATTCCCGGCGGGCTCAGGAGAGCTGGCGTGCGGCGAAAGCCAGCTTGTCCGGGTTGGCGACGGTGCGAAGCGCGATGACGCTGTCGTCGCTGATTTCGGGCACGATGATGTAGGACAGTTTTCCGTTCTCGCGCAGGACGATCGCGGGTTCGGTGTTCACCGCCTCGATGGACAGCCGCGCTTCCACCAGAATCGGATGGCGGGCCAGACCGCCGAGCAGGCGCACCACCCGGTCCCTGCCGAACACCGGCCGCCGGGCCGCACTCGCTTTGCCCCCACCGTCCGCCCAGGACGCGACGTCGGAGGCCAGCAGGCGCTCCAGTCCCGCCACATCGCCCTCCATGGCCGCGGCGAGGAAACGTTCGAGGATCCGTTTCCGGTGTTCGAGGTTCGGGGTGAAACGTTTGCGCGGATCGCCGACGTGCGCGCGGGCCCGCCGGTACAGCTGCCGGACGTGAGTCTCGGTGAGATCGAGGATGTCCGCGACCTCGCGATGGCTGTAGGCGAACGCCTCGTGCAACACGAATGCGGCCCGTTCCGGCGGAGTCAGCCGCTCCAGCAGCACCAGCATGCCCAGCGACAACGAGTCCCGCTGTTCCACCGTCTCCAAGGGCCCCAGTTCGCCGGTGTCGGTGAACACCGGTTCGGGCAGCCATGGCCCGATGTAGTGTTCGCGGCTCGCCCGCGCCGCGGTCAACCGGTTGAGACAAAGGTTGGTGACCACCTTCGTCAGCCAGGCCGCCGGCACCTCGACCCCGTCACTGTTCTGCCAGCGCAGGTAGGCGTCCTGCACGATGTCCTCGGCGGCGGACGCTTCGCCGAGCATCCGGTACGCCAGCCCGAACAACCGCCCGCGTTCGGCCTCGAATGGCGCCAGCCTGTCCGTCCCCACCCCTCCAGCTAAGCACGGTCCGGGCCTGCGGGCCTTTGTCCATTCGACCCTGATCGCGCCATCGTGCCGGTTAAGCTGCCGATATGACCGCCGAACCGCCCGCCGTGGAACGCGGCCGTCTCGGTGTGGTGGGCGATATCGCCTGTCAGGTGCTGAGGACCAGCGAACCATGGGACGCCGGTATCGACGCCATCGTGGTCTCCGTCGGCAGCGCGCTCGGCGACCTCGGTGAAAGCCTCGCACGCCGGTTTCCCGACACCGCCTGGGAATCGATCCCCTACCACCGGATCACTCCGGAACGCCCATCGGGGTCTTCGGCGGACTGCTGACCGCGCCCGCAGGCCTGCTCGCCAGTGCACTGGACACGCCGCCGGACCCGGGCCGCTCGGTCGAGGGTGGCCTGGTGCACCGCGCGCCGGACGGGACGTGGGCGGCGTTCGTCGCGGACTTCGAACCGCAACAGGCCGGTGAGCACTGGCGCAACCGGGTCCGCGGGGTCCTGCCCGCGAACGAGGTACGGGACTGGACTCGGTTGCATCAGGGCCTCACCAGCCTGATGGCCGCCGTAGACCTCGTCGAGTTGTCACACTTCCAGCAATGGGTGCCGGTGATCCGCAGGTTCTCCTACGTGTTGGCGCCGTCGGTCTGATCCGGTTTCCGCCGCGCGGCACGGCTCAGTCGTCGATCGCCTGATACACCGAGGTCCAGAAGTCCAGACAGACCGGCGAGAACAGCGGAAAACCCGCTCGCTGGGTCAGCAGGATCGCGACCAGATCCTCGCGCGGGTCGGAGAACCACGACGTGCCCAGCCCGCCGTCCCAGCCGAACCGGCCCGGGACCGCGCAGACCTCGTCCCTCCTGGTGATCACGCTGACCCCGAAACCCCAGCCGCGGCCGTCGAAATACCCGGGAAAGAAACCGGAAACGGCCTTCTGCACGGTGGTGAGCTGATCGGTCGTCATCAACTCGACCGAGGGCCGGGACAGCAGGCGCTCATCGCCGTGACGGCCATTCGCGAGCATCATCTGCCCGAAGGCGAGGTAATCGTCGGCGGTGGAGACCAGTCCCCCGCCACCGGAGGGAAACGCGGGTGGGCTGCTCCATCGCCCGTCGACCTCGTCATAAACGGTGCCGTCGGTCCAATGACTGGTGACGAACCGGTCCCGCTTCCCGGCCGGGACGCTGAAGGCGGTGTCGGTCATCCCGAGCGGTTCGAAAACGCGCTCCCGCAGGAAATCCTCCAGCGGGCGCCCGCTCGCCCGGGCGATCAACACGCCCAGCGCGTCGGAACCCGTGTGGTAAAGCCATTTCTCGCCCGGCTGGCACATCAGGGGCAGCTCACCGAGGCGGCGGAGCCACTCGTCGGGCGGCGGTGTCGCGGCGGGGTTCGGCGGCCCCATGCCGATGTCCCGCTCGTTGGCGGCACGCAGGATCGGGTAGCTGTCGGGCGCCATCGGCAGCTGGCCGAAGCCCATCCGGAAGGTCAGCAGGTCCCGGACCGTGATCGCGCGGTGCGCGGGCACGGTGTCGTCGAGCGGGCCGTCGATTTTGCCGAGCACGCGACGGTCCGCGAGCTCGGGCAGCAGTTCGTCGACCGGGTCGCCGAGCCGCACCCGGCATTCCTCGACCAGGATCATCGCGGCCACCGCCGTGATCGGTTTGGTCATCGAGCTGATCCGGAAGATCGTGTCGCGCCGGACCCGCTCGCCGATCACGTCGACGTGCACCTCGCCCCGGTGCCGGATCAGGGAAACGATCCCCGGCACCCCACCGCGTTCGACATGACCGGCGAGCACGTCGTGCATGCGTGCGAGCCGCTTCTTGGACAGGCTCATCGAATCCGCCTTTCCCGCGTCAGTCCGCGAAGAGCCTTCTCCTCGACCAGCAGTTGCTTGCGGGCTTCCGGCCACTCCGGCCGGGAAACGATCCGGGGAAGACTCATCGTGCGCTCCTCGTTCGGGGGTGTCGACACCCGATCAGACCGGCCGGGGCCGGAAAACTCATCGGTCCGCGCGGGCGAGACTCAGCTTGACCTCAATATTCCAAACCGGTTATATTCCTGTCATGGCATCTACATTCGAGGTGGTGGCGGAGCCCCGGCGGCGCGAAATCCTCGACCTGCTGCGCGCGGGCGAACGCCCGGTCGGCGAACTGGTCGAGCGGCTCGCCCTGACTCAGCCCGCGGTGTCCAAGCATCTGAAGGTGCTCCGCGAGGCCGGGCTGGTCGAGGTCCGGCAGGACGCGCAACGACGCTGGTACCGGCTCCGGTTCGAGCCGCTCGCGGAGGTCGACGCCTGGCTGGCGCCCTACCGGCGGCTCTGGAACGACAGCCTGGACGCCCTCGAACGTCACCTGGACACCATGCCCGAACACCCGGAGGAGCCCTGAATGGACGCGCGACTGGAGACGATCGGCGGTAACGCCGTCCTGCGATTCGAGCGCCGGCTGGCCCATCCCGCGGAGAAGGTGTGGCGGGCCGTCACCGACCCGGCGGAGATGGCGCACTGGTTCCCGGCCGTCATCGAAACCGAGCTGAAGACCGGCGCGAAGATGCGGTTCGTCTTTCCCGGCGAGGCACCGGTCGACGAGAAGATCAGCGAGGGCGAAATCCTCGAGTTCGATCCACCGAAGGTCTACGCGTTCCGCTGGAACGCCGATGTGCTCCGCATCGAGGTGGTACCCGACGGTGACGGGTGCCGGCTGTACTTCTCGCAGACCCTCGGCGGCGGACCGCTGGGCCGGCTGGGCGCGGGCCGCAACGCGGCCGGCTGGGACACCTGCCTGGCCTCGCTGTCCGCGCGCCTGGACGGCGAGGCGGCCCAGCCGCCGGGCGACTGGCTCGGCCCGATGCTGCGCTATGTCCGGAAGTTCGGTCTCGACCAGGGTGAAATCGTCGGCGGCGAGGTGCGCTTCGCCCGCGATCTGGTGTGGCAGCCGGTCGACCGCGTGTGGCAGCGACTCACCGATGGCAAGTTCGTCGCACCCGGCGGCGCGCCGCCTGCCCCGGCCACCGCCGACGCGGTGCCAGCGGGTCCGCTGACCGTGGTCGAGGCACCTCAGGTGCTGGAATACCAGTGGCTGCACGAAGGAACACCAGCCGGCACGGTGCGCTGGGAGATCATCTCCGCGGGCCTGCTGGGCGTACGCGTCGAAGTGACGCAGACGATCCCGGACCGATCGGCGGAGGCCGCGGACACCGCGCTGGCTGCTTGGCGCGCCTGTCTCGACGAGTTCTTCCTGACTCTCTTCTCCGGCCCGGAGGCGGAAAAACGGTGAAGTCTACGGGAACTCCCACGGTGAGACTCATGCCCTACACACCATCGACGCTCAGTGATTAAGCTGCGAATTCATGAGCAGTGCGACGGAGCCGATCGGGACACCCCCGGCTGACGAGCCGGACATCCACACGACGGCGGGGAAGCTGGCGGACCTCTACCGACGGTACGACGAAGCGGTGCACGCCGGGTCGCAGCGAGCGGTGGAACGTCAGCACTCGAAGGGGAAGAAGACCGCCCGGGAGCGGATCGACCTCCTGCTGGACCCCGGTTCCTTCGTCGAACTCGACGAACTCGCCCAGCACCGCTCGACGAACTTCGGCCAGGAGCACAACCGTCCCTACGGTGACGGTGTGGTGACCGGTTACGGGACCGTCGACGGGCGCCCGGTGTGCGTGTTCAGCCAGGACGTGACCGTGTTCGGCGGTTCGCTCGGCGAGGTCTACGGCGAGAAGATCGTCAAGGTGATGGACCTCGCGATCAAGACGGGCCGGCCGATCATCGGAATCAACGAGGGCGGTGGCGCGCGGATCCAGGAGGGCGTGGTCTCGCTCGGCCTCTACGGCGAGATCTTCCGCCGCAACACCCAGGCCTCCGGCGTGGTCCCGCAGATCTCGCTGATCATGGGCGCGAACGCGGGCGGACACGTGTACTCGCCCGCGCTGACCGATTTCGTCGTGATGGTCGATCAGACCTCGCACATGTTCATCACCGGTCCCGACGTGGTGAAGACGGTCACCGGTGAGGAGGTCACCTTCGAAGAACTCGGTGGCGCGCGGACGCACAACACGAAATCGGGCAACGCGCACTACCTCGCCTCCGACGAGGAGGACGCCGTCTCCTACGTCAAGGAACTACTGTCGTTCCTGCCGTCGAACAACCTTTCCGAAGCGCCCGTCTTCGAGGCGCCGGAACCGTCGGGTACGTCCATTCCGGACGGGGTGACCGAGTCGGACCTGGAACTCAACACGGTCATCCCGGATTCGCCGAACCAGCCCTACGACATGCACGAAGTCATCACCCGCGTGCTCGACGACGGTGAGTTCCTGGAGATCCAGGAACTGTTCGCGCCGAACGTGCTGGTCGGCTTCGGCCGGGTCGACGGCTGCAGCGTCGGTGTGGTGGCCAACCAGCCGACGCAGTTCGCCGGCTGCCTGGACATCGACGCGTCGGAAAAGGCGGCCCGCTTCGTGCGCACCTGTGACGCCTTCAACGTCCCGGTACTCACCTTCGTCGACGTTCCAGGCTTCCTGCCCGGCACCGATCAGGAGTGGAACGGCATCATCCGCCGCGGCGCGAAGCTGATCTACGCGTACGCCGAGGCGACGGTCCCACTGATCACGGTGATCACCCGCAAGGCCTATGGCGGTGCCTACGACGTGATGGGCTCCAAGCACCTCGGCGCCGACCTGAACCTGGCCTGGCCGACCGCGCAGGTCGCGGTGATGGGCGCGCAGGGCGCCGCGAACATCGT
>DASSAD010000099.1:0-12259 GCA_035685725.1 Amycolatopsis sp.
CGGCGGGAGCGGGACGATCAGGCTGGCGGGCACCACCACGACCGCCTCCAGCCCACCGGTGTCGGCCGCGTGCAGCGACGCCCGGATGTCGTGCCGCCGGGCCAGCGTGGCCACCACGAACAGGCCCATGCGCCGGGACACCTCGACGTCCACCGCCGGCGGCTCGGTGAGCCGGGAATTGGCGCGGCGGATCTCGGGCTCGGGCATCCCGGCGCCGCGGTCGGTGATGTGCACTTCCCAGGCGCCGTCCCGGGCGGTCGCGGAGACCACGGCCACCGTGGTGTGCGGCGGCGAATACAGAGTCGCGTTCTCCAGCAACTCGGAGATCAGGTGCACCAGGTCACCGCAGGCCTCGCCGCGCACGGCCAGCTCCGGCGCCGGGGTCAGCTCGATGCGCTGGTAGTGCTCCACCTCCGAGAGCGCTGCCCCGATGATCTCCTCGGCGGCCGCGGGCTCGGCCGGCCCGTCGCCCGGGTTCTGTCCGGCCAGCACCAGCAGGTTCTCGCTGTTGCGCCGCATCCGGGTGGCCAGGTGGTCCAGTTCGAACAAGCCCCCCAGGGTGTCCGGGTCCTGCTCGCCGGCCTCCATCCGGTCCAGCACGGACAACTGCCGCTCGACGAGATCCTGGCTGCGGCGGGACAGGTTGACGAACATCGCGTTGATGTTCTCCCGCAGCAAGGCCTGATCACCGGCCAGGCGCACGGCCTCGCTGTGCACCACGTCGAACGCGCGCGCCACCTGGCCGAACTCCTCGCGCGTGAACACCGGCACCGGCGCGACCGTCCGGCGCGCCACGATATCGGGGTTCGGGTCGGCGAGGATGTCCTCGACCGCCGCCGGCAGCCGGCGTTCGGCGACCTCCAGCGCCGTCCGGCGGAGCAGGCGCAGCGGGCGCAGCAACGAGCGAGTGATGATCACCGCCAGCACGACGCACAGCACCAGCACCCCGAGCACGATCCCGGCGTTCTCGATCGCCGCCCGGCGCGCGCCGGCCGCCAGCGTGTCGCATTCCTGCTGGGTCAGCGTCTGCAACGACTGCTGGACGCGGTAGGCGAGATCGATGGTGTCGGTCGCGTCCGTGTCCCACTGCCGCGCGTCCGGAATGGACAGGCTCTGGCCGTTCTCCCCGCGGGTGACCGCCGATTCGAAGATGTTGTTGCCCTGCTCGACGGGCGCCCCGGTCACGGTGGCGTCGTACTCACGCTGCTGGTCCGGCGTGGCGAACTTCCGGTAGTCGCTGAGCGCCGCGGACAGTTCGGCGTCGGCGCCCAGCAGCGAGCGCAGCACATCGCCGCTCATCTCGCGCTGTTCCAGCGCGTCACCGAGCAGCGCCCGCTTGATCGACATCTGGTCCTTCACGCGGGCCAGCGCGTTCGTGGCCAGCCGCAGCCTCGTCAGTTCGGGATCGGTGATGTCGGCGACGGCTTCGTCGGAAAGATCGAGGATGCCGGAGATGAGGTCGCTGTAGGAACTCAGCACCTGCGCCGCGGGCAGGTTCGAGGTCTCGCCGGAGTACCGCAGGCCCGTGAGCACGTTCAGCCTGCTCATCGTCGCCTCCAGCTCGCTGGCGCCGTCACGGGACAGCAGGTCGCGGTCGGCGTCGAGTTCCTTGCTGAAGTCGCCGATCGCGGCGTCGACGCGGTCGCGCTGGTCGCGAAGCTGGCTGAGATCACCCTTGCGGCCCTGGGCGACGTAGACCACGGTCAGGTCGCGTTCGCGCTGCAGCTCCTGCACGACCGCGTTGACCTTGTCGTCCACCCGGCCCCGCGCGGCGAGTTGGGCGAGCCCCTCCGCCTGGCCGAGGTCCTGGCGCACCTGAAGGCCGACCAACGAGAGCACGGTGATGGTGGGGATGAGCAGGACGACGATCAGCTTCGTCCGCAGTCGCCAGTTCCGCAGCCGCCAGCGACCGCCGACGCGGATCTCGGGTCGGCGAGCCACGGCGTTGGCGCCGCCGGATCGCTTGGGCTGACGGGCCAACTGCGTTCCTTCTCCAACCAATCCACCGGATACGGACTGTCACCGGCACCGAGTCGCTAACCTACTAGAGAGGAGCCGAATCGTGGCACGGGCCAGCGCGATGTCTACTCTGGGTGCGGTCTCTGCCGAATGGTATTGGCCCTCGATCCTCAGCTCCACCCACGTTCCGGAATTCCTCGGATCAGTAGGGCGGACTGCTGCGCGGGGTAGCGATCATGGGGGTCACCACCCGGGTTCTGGTTACCGGCTGCGACCGGACGACCGGCGGCCGGATCCCACTCCCGCCCACGATGCCGCGACTCGGCAGGGGGAACCCGACCGACGCCGCACGGATCGCCGTCGCCGGCGGCACTTCATAGGCCCCCGCGAGTGGGGTCGGCCGCATTGACCACCGAAACCGTGAATGTGTTCTTCGCCACAAATTGCGACTTCTTCGGCGCCACCACGGCCGAACCCGGGTCGAACGGCTCCTCACCAGGCAGTTCGGCCCGCACGGGGACGGGGCCGTATAAAGGATGGCGTGACCGATGGCCCGCTGATCGTCCAGTCCGACAAGACCGTGCTGCTCGAGGTCGACCACGCGAGGGCCGAGGACGCGCGGATCGCGATCGCGCCGTTCGCGGAACTGGAACGCGCTCCGGAGCATGTGCACACCTACCGCATCACGCCGCTGGCGCTGTGGAACGCGCGGGCCGCGGGGCACGACGCCGAACAGGTCGTCGACGCGCTGACCGCCTACTCGCGGTTCCCCGTCCCCCAGCCGCTGCTCATCGACATCATCGACACGATGGGCCGGTTCGGGCGGCTGCAGATCACGAACAACCCGGCACACGGCCTGGTCATGTCGACCACCGACCGCGCGGTGCTGGAAGAGGTGCTGCGGAACAAGAAGATCGGCCCGATGCTCGGCGCGCGGATCGACGAGGACACGGTGACCGTGCATCCCTCCGAGCGTGGCCGGCTCAAGCAGGCGCTACTGAAGGTCGGCTGGCCCGCCGAGGATCTCGCGGGTTACGTCGACGGCGAGGCGCATCCGATTTCACTGGCCGAGAACGGCTGGGCGCTGCGCGACTACCAGCGAAAGGCCGCCGACGCGTTCTGGGCCGGCGGGTCGGGGGTCGTGGTGCTGCCCTGCGGCGCGGGCAAGACGCTGGTGGGCGCCGCGGCCATGGCCCAAGCACAGGCGACGACGCTCATCCTGGTCACCAACACCGTCGCGGGACGGCAGTGGAAGCGGGAACTGGTGGCGCGAACCTCGCTGACCGAGGACGAGATCGGCGAATACTCGGGGGAAAAGAAGGAGATCCGCCCGGTCACGATCGCCACCTACCAGGTGATCACGCGCAAGACCAAGGGAGAATACCGGCATCTGGAGCTGTTCGACTCGCGTGACTGGGGACTGGTCGTCTACGACGAGGTCCACCTGCTGCCCGCGCCGGTCTTCCGGATGACCGCCGACCTGCAGTCGCGCCGCCGGCTCGGGCTGACCGCGACGCTCGTGCGGGAGGACGGGCGCGAGGGCGATGTCTTCTCCCTGATCGGCCCGAAGCGTTACGACGTGCCGTGGCGCGACATCGAGGCACAGGGCTGGATCGCGCCGGCCGAGTGCGTCGAGGTGCGGGTCACGCTCAGCGAAGACGAGCGGCTGCGTTACGCCACCGCCGAGTCGGACGAGAAGTACAAGCTGGCTTCCACCGCGCGGAGCAAGACCGCGGTCATCAAGTCCATTGTGGAAAAGCACGCGGGCGAACCGACGCTGGTCATCGGAGCTTATCTGGACCAGTTGGAGGACCTCGGTGTCGAGCTGGACGCGCCGGTGATCCAGGGCGCGACCCGCAACAAGGAACGCGAGGCCTTGTTCGACGCCTTCCGCCGCGGCGAAATCGACCGGCTCGTGGTGTCCAAAGTGGCCAACTTCTCGATCGACCTGCCGGAGGCCTCGGTCGCCATCCAGATCTCCGGGACGTTCGGTTCACGGCAGGAAGAGGCACAGCGCCTCGGCCGGTTGCTCCGCCCGAAGGGCGACGGCCGCCAGGCGCATTTCTATTCGATTGTCTCGCGGGACACTTTGGACACCGAATACGCCGCCCACCGCCAGCGCTTTCTCGCCGAGCAGGGCTACGCCTACACCATCCGCGACGCCGACACCTACCGGTGATGCCACCGGGTTTCAGGCGCCGAGCAACTGCTTCAGCAGGCGAGCGCGGTTCTCGTGGTCCCTACCCTGCACCGGATTCCAGGGACAGGCGATGTGCACCGCGACGACGTCACCTTCGGCGAGAATCCGTTTCACCGACGCGATCACGGCCGCCGATGACGGTCCGTCCGGAGCCGGGAAGCCCAGGCCGGGAAGCTCCGCGCAGTCGATGACATCGACGTCGACGTGCAGCACGATCGGGCCTGCGGGCACCTCGACATCGTCGACGCCGCAGTGCCGGACCTCCGCCGCGGCCAGGTAATCGGCCTCGGCCGGTTCGAGGTCCCGCGCGTCCACCAGGATCGCCTGCCGCTCGCCGAGCGGGCGCAGGCCCAGTTTCGCCGCGATGCGGTCGTGGTGTGCGCCCAGGAGCAGGCGCAACGACAGCCCGCCCAGATAACCCGAGGCCGAGCTTTCCAGCGTGTGCAGGTCACCGTGCGCGTCGAACCAGATCACCGACGGGTCGATCCCGGCTCGCTGGACCCCGGCGACCACCCCGAGCGAAACCAGGCAGTCTCCCGAGACGACGGCGGGCGCGGCGCCGCCCCGGATCTCTTCGGCCACCACGTCGGCTACTTCGCCGTGCAACCCGCTCAGCCGCTGCCAGACGTCGAGACCCGTCAGCTTCGCCGTGACCGTGCGGTCGATGCCGGGCAGCGGAATGCTTCCCGCCGGCAGCCGCTCGTCCTGGTGATAGGGCACAAAAATGATCGGCACCCGGGGGATGGTAGCGGCACCGCCGGGCCGGGCGGATTGGTTTCCGGCGGATGGGGGAATCCACCGGACGTGGCTCGAAAACACCTTTCCACGACCGACCTGATCCCGCGCTACCTGGGCACACTCGCCTGCGCGGCGGTGACCTGGGCGATCATCGCGTACTTCGCCGCCCGCTTCCTGTCCGCGAGCCGTGCTTCCGCGCTGCTCACGGGAGAGGTCGTGGCGCTGGCCGTCCTGATCGTCACGGCGGCGGTCACCGCGGCTCGTGGCGACCGCGCGACGATCGAGCGGCTCCTCCGGATCGTCCTGTGGACGGCGTTCGTCGCGGCCGCGGCGCCCGGGCTCAGCTGGCTGGTGCTGTGGCTGTCGGCCGGAAGCGCGCAAGCCTTCTTCGGGCTCGCGGCGGTCGTGCTCGGTGGTCTGCCCCCGCTGGCCGCGGCCCGGTGGCGGCACCGCCTGCCCGCCGTCCTGGGGTGCTGCCTGCCGTTTTCGCTCGCGGCACTGGTTCTGTGGCAGGGCCTCGTGCCCTTCTCCCTGGCGGTCGCCGTCGGCTGGGCGTTCGGCCTCGCCCTGATCGGGTATATCGCGGGCAGGCGCACCGAAAATGTCGTACCCTCGAACTAGTGTTCGGCTCGTTGGTGAAACCTGCTGCTGAAACCTACTGCGAGGGATACTGATGACGATCGCCGCTTCTCCCCGGGAGACGCTGCCGGGCAGTGACCTGCCCGCGGGCCGGTGGCATGGCCCGATCTGGGTCTCGGACGAACCGCTGAACGAGCCGGGCCGCTACCGTGACCACATCGCCGAGTTCGACCGGGCGAAGCAGGAGGAGCCGGGGCAACCGGCATTGTGGCCGGTCCTCGTTCCCGACGACCCGCGGTTCGCCGCCAACGGCGAGGACTGGCTGGACGAACGGGAAAGGCTCGCCCCGGCCGCGCACCGGATCGAGGCGGTGGACGTCGCCGAGACGCTGGCCCAGTGGTGGGATCCGTTCTGCTGCACCGGTGGAGTGGGTTGTCTGCGTCCCTACGGCGCGAACTTCCCCGCCCTGGCACGGAAATCACCGTTGCGGGTGGACCCGCATGCCGAGGCGGGCAACACCGGGTCGATCCTCGCCCGCCGGGGCACCTACCGACTCGGCCTCGTGCCGGTGCTGCGGCCGGCCGACGTCCCGGCCGTGCTGGGCTGGACCGGAATGATGAAGTCGACGGACGACGTGGCGGCCATCTCGGCCGTCCTGCGCAGCTGGGAGGACCGGTTCGGGGCGAGCCTGATCGTGCTCGGCTTCGACGAACTGGAACTCTCGGTGGCGGCGCCGCCCCGCAACCAGGGCCGCGCACTCGTGGTGGCCGCGGAACACCGGTCGTTCAGCGTGCGCAGCTTTTCCGGTCAGCCCGGCAACCTGCGAGAGTACGCCGGCGGTCTGGTGCACCGCCGGCACTGGCGATTCTCCTGGGACTGACTCCTGGGACCGAGAGGTGAGGTGCCTGATCGAAGCGATGAGCCGAACCCGCGCTCCGACCCTGGCCGGTCCCGGGGCCAAGGCTCCCTCCAGCACAACACGAGACGGGCGCGCCGGAAGGCCCTGGCCACGAAAACAGCTGGGCGTGTTCTGAAACAAACGCTGAGGTGGTGGTGTTATCCGGGAAATCAGGGTCGGCACTTCGGGCTGGCGTTACCCGGTGTGGCGAGAATCCTTCTACCCGAAGGGTTTGGCACAGCGTCGCGAGTTGGAGTATCTCTCGCGGAAGATGAACTCCGCCGAAATCAACGGCTCGTTCTATTCCCTGCAGCGGCCGGAGCGCTACCGTTCCTGGGCCGGGGAAACACCGGATGATTTCGTCTTCGCCGTCAAGGGCGGACGGTTCATCACGCATATGAAGAGGCTGCGGGATGTGGAGGTGCCGCTGGCCAACTTCTTCGCCTCCGGTGTGCTGGCCCTTGGCCACAAGCTCGGCCCGATCCTGTGGCAGCTACCGCCGAACCTCGCCTTCGAACCCGACCGGCTGGCAGGCTTCTTCGAGCTGCTACCGCGAACCACACCGGCAGCCGCGGCGCTGGCGACGCGGCACGACGACAAACTGAAGGCCGAGGCATACACCGATCCCGGGCCGCCGCGCGCCCTGCGGCACGCGCTGGAGGTGCGTCATCCCAGTTTCGCGACGCCGGGATGCGCGAAACTGTTGCGGGACAACGACATCGCACTGGTCGATTCGGACTCCGCGGGGACGTGGGTCGCGCTGGAGGAAGTCACCGCGGACTTCGTCTACGTGCGACTGCACGGTGATGAAGACCTCTACACCAGCGGGTACGGCGACGCCGCGCTGGACCGCTGGGCGGAAAAGATCAGGAAGTGGGCGTCCCGAAAGGATGTTTACGTGTACTTCGACAACGACGTCATCGGCAGGGCACCCGTGGACGCGATCTCGCTGGCCCGGCGCCTGACCACCGGTGCGCCGGAGCGCCCGCCCTCCGCGCGCGGGCCCCACCGCCCACGGAAGCAGACGCCCCGGGAACCGTGATCGGAAGTCTCACCGAGATCAGGAGCTCCTGGCCTGGGCGAGGTGCTTGCCCTCCGCGATCTCTTCCACCATCTTGGCGCAGAAGGCCGGCAGGTCGCCCGGCTTGCGGCTGGTGACGAAGCCACTGTCCACGACGACTTCCTCGTCCACCCAGTTCGCGCCCGCGTTGCGCAGGTCGGTCCGCAGGCTCGGCCAGGACGTCATCCGACGCCCATGGACCACGTCCGCCTCGATGAGCGTCCACGACGCGTGACAGATCGCCGCGACCGGCTTCTCCTGCTTGAAGAACGCGCCGACGAACTTCACCGCGTCCGGATCGGTCCTCAGGTGATCCGGGTTGGCCACGCCGCCCGGCAACACCAGGGCGTCGTAGTCGTCCGGTCGCACGTTCTTGATGACCTTGTCCACCGGGAACGTGTCGGCCCGGTCGAGGTGGTTGAAGGCCTGGATGCTGCCCGGCTCGGTCGACACGAGCTCCGGCCGGCCACCCGCCTGCTCGACCGCCTTCCACGGCTCGGTCAGCTCGATCTGTTCCGTGCCCTCCGGCGCGACGACGAAGGCGACGCGCTTGCCGGTCAAGTCCTGTGCCACGATCGCACTCCTTTCATCAGCGGCATCGTCTCCTTCGGCGTACCCGGAGACCGGGGAGCACGAAACACCCCGGTCGGCAACCGCGCCGGCCGCCGTCGAGCCACAGCCCGCGCTGCCCGACCCGCCCGACCCGCCCCAATCGGTAGGAAGGGGTATTTACTACGGACTATCCGTAGTAAATACCCCTTCCTACCGTTTCGGCCTGGTCGGCGGGGCGGGGTGGCTGCACCGGTTCGCCTTGGCGGTGGGCGCTCGCGTGGTCCTAGGCTCGGAGCGTGATCGTCTACGCTATCCCGCTCCGCAACCGGTTCCGCGGCATCACCGTCCGGGAAGGTGTGCTGCTGCGCGGTCCGGCCGGGTGGGGCGAGTTCTGTCCGTTCGCCGACTACTCCGACGCCGAAAGCGCGCCCTGGCTGGCGGCGGCGGTCGAGGCGAGCGAAGCGGGCTGGCCGGCTCCGGTGCGGGATCGCGTGGAGGTCAACACGACCGTCCCGGTGGTCTCGCCCGAACGCGCGCACGAGATGGTCGCGGCCTCCGGCTGCCGCACCGCGAAGGTGAAGGTCGCCGACCCCAGGACCACCCTCGCCGACGACTGTGACCGGGTCGCCGCCGTGCGGGCCGCCCTGGGCGGCGGCGGCGCGATCCGGGTCGACGCCAACATGGCCTGGGACGTGGACACGGCGGTCCGGGCGATCCGCGAACTCGACCGTGCCGCCGGCGGGCTGGAGTACGTCGAGCAGCCGTGTCCCTCGGTGGAGGAACTCGCGGCGGTCCGGCGGCGCGACGATGTCCGGAACGCGGCCGACGAGTCGATCCGGCGCGCGGAGGATCCGTTGAAGGTGGCCGTGGCCGGGGCGGCGGACGTCGCCGTGATCAAGGTGTCGCCGCTGGGCGGGGTGCGGCGGGCGCTGGAGGTCGCCGAGGCGTGCGCCCTGCCGTGTGTGGTTTCCTCCGCCGTGGAGACGAGCGTCGGGCTCGCCGCCGGCCTTGCGCTGGCCGGCGCGCTCCCGTCGCTGGAGTTCGCCTGTGGTCTCGGCACCAGGTCGCTGCTCACCGGCGATGTCACCAGCGGCTCGTTGTCCCCGGTGGACGGCTACCTCCCGGTGCTCCGGACCGCCCCGGAGCCCGATCTCGCCGCCGCGGCGACCGCCGACGAGGAGACCCGGACCGCCTGGGAACAACGGCTGGCCCGGGTCCGCACCGCGCTCAGCCGAGCGACATCGTCCTGACAGCCGCCGCCCGGAACAAGAAGTCCGGGCCCGCGATGTGCGGACCCGGACCCCTGCGTTCTGACTGCTACGCCACCGCCTCGTCGGCGTCACGGCTGTCACCGGCAACGCGAACAGGCAGGGTGTCGAAGACAGCGGGCGGCTCGCGCCACGGCGAGGTCGGGCCGCCGTCGTGGGCATTCTGGATGGCCTGCCAGACCCGCAGCGGGCTGGCCGGCATGTCGACATGCCGCACACCGAGGTGCTTCAAGGCGTCGACCACCGCGTTCTGCACGGCCGGGGTGGACCCGACCGTGGCCGACTCCCCGATTCCCTTGGCGCCCAACGGGTTCCGTGGGGTCGGTGTCACCGTGTTCGCGGTCTCCAGATCCGGGGTGTCCGCGGCCGACGGGATCATGTAGTCGGCGAAGGTCGCGGTGATGGGGTTGCCGTCGGCGTCATAGGACACCTGCTCCCACAGCGCCTGCGAGATTCCCTGCACCGCGCCGCCGTGCTGCTGGCCCCGCACGAGAAGCGGGTTCAGCACGACACCACAGTCGTCGACCGCGATGTGCCGCACGGGCCGCACGAACCCGGTTTCGGTGTCCACCTCGACCACGGAAACGTGCGCACCGAACGGGAAGGTCGCGCCGCCGGGTTTGAAATCGGTCTCCTCGAGCAGCGACCGGCCCTCCTCCTCGGCGGCCCGCGCGATCTCACCCCAGCTCAGCCCGGCTCCGGGCACCCCGATGACGCCGAGGCGGCCGTCTTCGGTCACCTCGATGTCTTCGACCGCCGCTTCCAGCCGCGTGGCGGCCAGTTCCCTGGCCCGCTTCAACACCAATTCCGAGGCCTGGCGCACCGCGCTGCCGCCGAGCTGCAGCGACCGCGAACCGCCGGTGCCGCTCCCGCGCGGGACCTCGGCGGTGTCGGACTGCACGAAGTCCACGGAGTCGAGCGGGATGCCCAGCAGATCCGAGACGATCATGGAGAAGGACGTCGGGTGTCCCTGGCCGTGCCCGGAGGTGCCCACCTTGATCTCGGCCCGCCCGTCGGCGCCCACCTCCACGGACGCGTATTCACCGCCACCACCGCCGGTGATCTCCACGTAGGCGCTCATTCCGATGCCGAGCAGCAGGTGCTCACCGGCCTCGATCCGGCGGGCCTGCTCGGCTCGCAGTTCCGCATACCCCGCCAGCCGCAGCGCTTCGGTCAGCGGCAGGTCGTAGTCGCCCGAGTCGTAGCTGGCCCCGGTCAGCGTGGTGAAGGGGAACTGGTCCGGCTGAAGGAAGTTCCTGCGCCGCAGCTCCGCCGGGTCGATGCCCAGCTCGGCCGCCCCGAGATCCATCATCCGCTCCAGCATCGCGGCGGCTTCGGGACGTCCGGCGCCACGGAAGGCACCGACCGGCGCGGTGTTGGTCACCACGACGGCCCCGTCGTAGCTGAGCCGCGGAATCCGGTAGACGCCCGGCGCCATGATCCGGGTCGGCCCCATCGCGAGGGCACCGCCGAAGCCGGCGTAGGCGCCCGCGTCGGCGAGGACCCGGCAGCGCATGCCGACGATCTTGCCGTCGGCGTCGAACCCGAGCTCGGCGTACTGGACCTGGGCGCGGCCCTGCGGCGCGGCCTGCATGTTCTCCAAGCGGCTCTCGATCCACTTGACCGGCCGCCCGAGCCGGCGCGCCGCCTCGATCACCAGCACGTGCTCGGCGATCAGCCCGGCCTTGCCGCCGAACCCGCCGCCTACGTGCGGAGCGACCACCCGGACCCGGTCCGGCTCCCAGCCGAACACATCGGCCGCCGAAGCCTTGAACCCGTGCGGCATCTGGGTGGAGACATAGATCGTCATGTCGTAGTCGCCGGATTCGGCGGGGATGGCGGCGATCGCGTTGCCCTCCATGGGCGCCACCGCGATCCGCTGGTTTTCGATCCTCGCGCGCACCACCACATCGGCACCGGCCAGCACGTCGGCCCCTGCCTCGTCCCGTTCACCGGCCGCGAGGTTGGACGGCAGACTGGTGAACTGCAACGGCGCGTCGGCGGCGAGTGCCTCTTCGACGTCGACGGCGGCGGGCAACGGGTCGTAGTCGATGTCCACCAGTTCCAGCGCGTCTTCGACCGCGGTGGGCGACACGGCGATCACGGCGACGACGGGTTCACCGGCGAACCGCACCCGGTCGGTGGTCAGCGGATGCCGCGCGCATTCCGCGTTGACCTCGATGAACACCGGCAGCGTCGGCAGGTCCAGATCGGCCCCGGTGTAGACGGCCACGACACCGGGTGCCTTTTCGGCCTCGGAGGTGTCGATCCCGTTGATCAGCGCGTGCGCGAAGGGGGATCGCACGAACCCCGCGTGGAGGACGCCCTCGAACGGCAGGTTGTCGACGTAAGTTCCCTGGCCCCGCAGCAGTTCCGGGTCCTCGACCCGACGCACCTCGGTTCCCAACAAAGATCCCGGCATGTGAACGACTCTATCGACATCGATTTGACGCGTCCAAGGTGCGCGGTCCCGCAGACCCTGACAGTCCCCGTGATCTGTTCAGGGTCGGACTCCGGGCCCTTCCCCGATGTGCCGAACACGCACGACGGCAACCATGGAAACCATGACGACTCCCACCTCCACCAGGAAACTTCGCCGCAGCTCCACCGACCGGATGGTCGCGGGGGTGTGCGGCGGCTGGGCCCGACTGCTCGGCGTGGACGCCACGGTGCTCCGGATCATCTTCGTCGCCGCCACGGTCTTCGGCGTCGGCACACCTGTGCTGCTCTACGCCGTCTGCTGGATCCTCATGCCCGAAGAAGACTGAAGCCACCCACCGTGACGCCGGCACACGCGCGAAGAACCACGACAGACAAAGGGGGCTTCGGTGCGAATGTTCGCACCGAAGCCCCCTTCAGCGGCTAACCGCGGGCGCGGATCAGAAGTCCATGCCACCCATGCCACCGTCAGCGCCACCCGGAGCGGCCGCGGCGGCCTTCTCCGGCTTGTCGGCGACGACGGCCTCGGTGGTCAGGAACAGCGCCGCGATCGAAGCGGCGTTCTG
>DASSAD010000100.1:0-5995 GCA_035685725.1 Amycolatopsis sp.
GGGGGACACCGGCATCGACTGGTACGCCCCGATCGTCGCCGACGCCGAGGCCGGTTTCGGCGGGCCGCTCAACGCCTTCGAACTGATGAAGGCGATGATCGCGGCCGGCGCGGCGGGGGTGCACTGGGAGGACCAGCTCGCTTCGGAGAAGAAGTGCGGACATCTCGGCGGCAAGGTGCTGATTCCGACCAGGCAGCACGAGCGCACGCTGAACGCGGCCCGCCTGGCCGCCGACGTGCTGGACGTGCCGTCGCTGATCATCGCCCGCACCGACGCGCAGGCCGCCACACTGATCACCAGCGACGTGGACGAGCGCGACCGGAAGTTCGTCACCGGCGAGCGCACCTCCGAGGGGTTCTACAAGGTGCGCAACGGCATCGAGCCCTGCATCGACCGCGGTCTCGCCTACGCCCGCTACGCCGATCTGCTGTGGATGGAGACCTCCGAGCCCGACCTCGAGGTCGCCCGCACCTTCGCGGAGGCGATCAAGGCCGAGTACCCGGAGCAGCTGCTGGCCTACAACTGCTCTCCGTCGTTCAACTGGCGCAAGCACCTCGACGACGCGACCATCGCGAAGTTCCAGCGTGAACTCGGCCACATGGGATACAAGTTCCAGTTCATCACGCTGGCCGGTTTCCACGCGCTGAACCACTCGATGTTCGAGCTGGCCAAGGGATACGCGGGCGAGGGGATGACCGCCTACGTGGAACTGCAGGAGCGCGAGTTCGCGGCCGAGGAGCGTGGCTACACCGCGACCCGGCACCAGCGCGAGGTCGGGACCGGCTGGTTCGACCTCGTTTCCACCGCCCTGAACCCGGACAGCTCCACCACCGCGCTCAAGGGCTCCACCGAAGAGGCCCAGTTCCAGGCCCACTGATCGGCCCGACCTCCGGAAGGTTCGCCATGTCCCACGCTGTGCCCGGCACCCGTCTCCGGGTGGCCGGCCCGCTGGAAGAACGCTTCGCCGAGATCCTCACGCCGGACGCGCTGGAATTCGTGGCGCGGTTGGACAACGCGTTCGCCGGCCGCCGCCGTGAAGTGCTCGACGCACGCCGTGAGCGTCGCGAGAAGCTGGCTTCCGGTGAACAGACCCTCGACTTCCTGCCCCGGACCCGCTGGATCCGCGGCGATCCTTCGTGGCACGTCGCCCCGCCCGCACCGGATCTGGAGGATCGCCGCGTCGAGATCACCGGCCCGGCCGACCGGGAAAGCGCGCTCGCCGCGCTCGACTCGGGGGCCAGGGTCTGGACCGCGGACCTCGAAGACGCCACCGCACCGGCCTGGTCCACCATGATCGGCGCCCAGCTCACCCTGTCCGACGCCGTGCGGCGCACCCTCGATCGCGCGACCGAAGACGGGAAACGGCGGACGATCGGCGACCACCCGGCCGCGATCGTGGTCCGGCCGCGGGGCTGGCACCTGGTGGAGAAGCACCTGCTCATCGACGGCCGCCCGGTCTCGGCGAGCCTGGTGGACTTCGGACTGTACTTCTTCCACAACGCGCGCCGCCTGGCGCGCGGCAGTGGTCCGTACTTCTGCCTGCCGAAGCTGGAAAGCCATCTCGAAGCGCGGCTCTGGAACGACGTTTTCCTGCTCGCACAACGGGAACTCGGCATTCCGCGGGGCACCGTGCGGGCCACCGTGCCGATCGAGACGATCACCGCGGCCTTCGAGATGGAGGAGATCCTCTACGAGCTTCGCGAGCACGCGTCCGGGCTCGCCGTCGGCCGGTCCGACTACCTCTTCAGCATCATCAAGACCCTCGGCACGCTCGGCGCGGACTACGTGCTGCCCGACCGCGACCAGGTGACGATGACGGCACCGTTCCTGCGCGCCTACACCGAACTTCTGGTGAGCACGTGTCACAAACGCGGTGCGCACGCGATCGGCGGCGTGACGGCCTTCCTGCCCGGAACGGACTTCGAGCACACCACCGCCGCGGTCGAACAGGTGCGTCGCAACGCGGAACGCGAGGCGGCGGAGGGGTTCGACGGCTCGCCGGTCGCGCATCCCGACCTGGTCGCGGTGTGCGAGGAGGTCTTCGACGGGACACTCGGTGGCTGGCCGAACCAGCTCGGCAGGCCACCCGAGGACGTCGCGGTGCCGGCCGGGGACCTGCTGAACGTGGCGAGCGCCGGCGGTGAAGTCACCGAGGAAGGCGTGCGGGCCGACATCGCCGTCGCCGTGCGGTATGTCGACGCGTGGTTGCGCGGGACCGGCGCCGTCGCGATCGGGCACTCCCGGGAGAGCGCCGCGACCGCGGAGCTGGCCCGCTGCCAGGTCTGGCAGTGGATCCACCACGGCACCAAGCTCGCGGACGGCACCACGATCACCGCGGAGCTGGTCCGCGGTCTCCTCGACGAGGAACTCGCCGGGATCCGGGCCGAACGCCGTCGGCAGGGTGGGAACGGCGGCCGGCTGGACGACGCGCGCGCCATCTTCGAGGAGACCGCGCTCGGGGAAGCGCTTCCGGGCTTCCTGACGACCGGTGCCTACGCCCGCTACCTGACCAGCACCTGAGGTGCGGCAGATCCGGTTCAGGGCTCGAAGACGTTGCCGGTGGGGATCTTCGGGCGGCCCAGTTCCTCGTGCTCGGTGAAGCGGGCCCGGCGGTAGACCTCCGCGGTGGCGGTGGCGATCCGCGCCCAGTCGAAGTCCGCGGCGAGGCGGGAGCGCGCCGTCCAGGCCCGGCGGGCGGCCGCCTCGCGGTCGCTGAGCACGGCGTTCACCGCGGTGGTCAGGGCCGCCACGTCGCCGGGCGCGAACGCGAGACCGGTCACGCCGTCGACCACCACCTCGCCGAGCCCGCCCGCGGTGGAGGCGACCAGCGGAGCCCGCGCGGCGGCGGCCTCCAACGCGACGATGCCGAAGGGTTCGTACCGGCTGGGCAGCACGACCGCGTCCGCCGCGGAGAGCACGGCGCGCAGTGTGCGATCGGGCAGGTGTCCGGCGAACTCGACGGAGGAGGAGACGCCGAGTTCGCCGGCCTGCCCGATCAGCTCGTCCCGGTGCCGGCCCTGGCCGGCCACGACCAGCCGGGTCCCGGGGTGCGCGCGACGGATCTCCGGGAGCGCGGCGATCAGGTCCTGCACGCCCTTTTCCCATTCGAGCCGGCCGAAGTACAGCAGCAGCGGCGCCCCGTCCGGGGCATAGGTCCGCCGGGCGTGCGCGATCTCCGCCGGGGGCACCTGCCAGCCCCGTTCCTCGATCCCGTTGTGGATCACGGTGATCTCCTCACCCGGGATCTCGAACAGTCGCGCCACTTCCCCGCGCATGGCCTGGGAACAGGTGATCAGTTCGTCGGATCGGTTGGCCAGCCACCACTCGACGGAGTGGACCTGCTGGTTGAGCGGATGGGAGAGCCAACCGGAGTGGCGACCGGCCTCGGTCGCGTGGATAGTCCCCACGAGGGGAGCCCGGGCGGTTTCGGCCAGTGCGATGGAGGGATGGGTGACCAGCCAGTCGTGCGCGTGCACGACCTCGGGCTGCCAGCTGCGGAGCAGCTCCAGCCCGGAGCGGATCATGGCATGTCCCATGGCGAGGGTCCAGGCCACCAGATCGCGCTCGAACGTGACATGCAGGGGGTCTTCGGCGACCCGGATGACCCGGACGCCGTCGACGACGTGGTCGGAACCCGGGTGGGTGCTCGCGTCGGTGCCCGCGTCGTGCCGGCACAACACGACGACCTCGTGTCCGTCCCGGGCCAGGTGCCGGGCCAGGGCGTGCACATGGCGGGCGAGCCCGCCGACGACGACCGGCGGGTACTCCCAGGACAGCATCAGCACGCGCATGACGGAAGGTTACTCACTGGTCAACTAAGACCAGAACCACCCAAACAGCCTCGTGACGCGGTTCGTGACATTGGTCACCGTGGGACCCGGTGGGTTGTTTGGGGACAAGCGCGGTCGCGGGTGAGCCGTCCACCGCGGAACCGGGCGAATGCGAAACCGAGAGGGGTGGGATGTCGTGCGAACGACGAGGTTCGCGATAAGCGCTATTGTCGGGCTCGTTATGTCACTGGCGGGAACGACTCAGACGGGCGCGGCCGGATGGTCGCCGAAAACACCACCATTGAGCACTCCGTGGACGAACCAGGTCAATCCGGGTAACGCGCTGCCGGACTACCCGCGTCCCCAGCTCGTGCGATCCGAGTGGCAGAACCTCAACGGGCTCTGGGACTACCAGGGCTCGGATTCCTCCGGTTCCTCCGGTTCTTCGGGCTCCGAACCGATCCTCGTTCCCTACCCACCCGAGTCGGCGCTGTCCGGGGTCGGCAGGCACGACGACGTCATGACCTACCGCCGCGCCTTCACCGTGCCGCCGTCCTGGCACGGGCAGCGGGTGCTGCTGCATTTCGGCGCGGTGGACCAGACCGCGACGGTGTGGGTGAACGGTACGCGGGTCGCCACGCACGAGGGCGGGTACACCGAGTTCAGCGCGGACATCACCGACGCGCTGAAGCCGGGCGCGCAGGAGATCGTGGTGCGCGCCGAGGACCACGACGAGGCGGCGCCGTTCCCGGTCGGCAAACAGAGTTCGCACCCGGGCGGCATCTTCTACACCGCTTCGTCCGGAATCTGGCAGACGGTCTGGCTGGAGCCCGTGCCGGCCGCGCACGTCGACCGTCTGGACATCACGCCGGATCTCACCGGATTCACCGTGACCCCGCGCACTTCCGGCGTCAGCGACCAGCGCGCCGAGGTGGTGGTGCACGACAGCGGTGGCGCCGAGGTCGCCCGGGCGGAGGGACAGCCCGGACAGCCGCTTCGGCTGCCCGTGCCACAGCCACACCTGTGGACCCCGGACGACCCGTACCTCTACGACCTCACCGTCCGGCTGCTCGACCCGGCCGGCACCACGGTCGACGAGGTGCGCGGCTACGGCGGCCTGCGCACCGTCGGCCTGGTCGACGATGCCCAGGGCCGGCCGAGGATCGCGCTGAACGGCCGGATCACCTTCCTGCACGGGCCGCTGGACCAGGGTTTCTGGCCCGACGGCGGGTACACGGCGCCCACCGACGAGGCGCTGCGCTTCGACCTGGACAAGATCAAGCAGCTGGGCTTCAACTTCGTGCGCAAGCACGTCAAGATCGAGCCGGCGCGCTGGTACTACTGGGCGGACCGGCTGGGCGTGCTGGTGTTCCAGGACATGCCGTCCCTGCCGGTGGACCTGTCCGGCCCGAACGTGCCGCAGCCGCCACCCCCGCCGGCGGCGCGGGCGAACTTCGAGGACGAGCTGCACGCGATGATCGACCAGTTGCGCAGCACGACCTCGATCATCGGGTGGGTCCCGTTCAACGAGGGCTGGGGCGAGTACGACACCGCGCGGATCGCGAACGTGGTCAAGACCGCGGACCCGACCCGGCTCGTCGATGCGGACAGCGGCGTCAACTGTTGTTTCTCGCACCCGGATTCGGGCGCGGGCGACATCTACGACGACCACACCTACGTCGGCCCCGGCGGCCCGGAGGTGCGCGACGCACGGGCCATTGTGGACGGTGAGTACGGCGGCCTCGGGCTCGTCGTGGCCGGGCACACCTGGCCGGGCACGCCGCAGGCGTACGAGATGACGACCAGCGCGGCGCAGCTCACCCAGCGGTACGTCGAGGTCAGCGAGGACCTGGAGAACGTGGTGCGGGCCAACGGCCTCTCCGGCGCGATCTACACCCAGACCACGGATGTCGAGGACGAGGTCAACGGATTCCTGACCTACGACCGCCGGGTCGTCAAACCCGACCTGGCCGTGGTCGCCCAGCACAACCGCGCCGTCATCGCCGCCGGGTCCCAGTAACCCACCACACCCACCACGCCCGCAACCCCGCCGACCGCACGAGCGACCTCGGCCACCGGACCGGAGAACTCGGCCACCGGAGCGGGGGACACGCCGACGGGAGCGGGGGACACGCGGATACCCCGCCGTGTCCCCCCTTCCGGTTGCCGTGTTCTCCCGTCCGGTCGGTGTGTCCCCTGCTCCGGTTGCCGTGTTCTCCCGTCCG
>DASSAD010000101.1:0-4547 GCA_035685725.1 Amycolatopsis sp.
CCCCCCCCCCGCCACTCGGCGTGCGGACCAACCGGCTTCTCAGCCTGACCCCAGCCGAGCCAGTAGCTCCGGAAGTCGGCGAGCTGTGGTTCCACGTCCCTGATCGCGGTGCGATGCGGGAGCCCGCACGAGTGGGCGCAGCACGTCCCCATCGCCTCATCGGCCGGGCTCACCGCGGAGCAGATCGCGGCGACAGCTCGCACCAGCGCGGCCACGGGATGGAGCGAGCCGCACAAGGCCGTGCTCGACGCGGTCGACGAACTGCACACCACGTCCACCGTCTCGCGGCACACCTGGGAAACGCTGCCCAGGCACTACTCCGAACCGCAGCTGATCGAGCTGATCTTGCTCATCGGCCACTACCACGAGGTCGCGTTCGCGCTGAACGCGCTCAAGACGCCGATCGACCTGTGGGTCCCGCTCCCGCGTGCCCCGGTACACCCGCCAGCCGACTTGTGGGGCCCCTCCGGCCCGTTCGCCCCGGCTGTCCGGGAACGCCTTCCTCGGCCTGCGGCAGGGTGATCCGTTCGAGGGGCTGGCCGGTGAGCGCGGCGATCAAGTCGAAGTAGGAGAAGCTTCGCCGCGCGTTCACCCATGAGCCGCTCACAAAACAACCTGTGAGTGATGTGATCGTGAGCGCTCCTCACGACCATTGGGGATCAGTCTGTCCGCGAAAAGGAGAGCTCTTATGTTCGTGCGTTCCAACGGCTTGCCGGGCCGGGGCAGGCGCGGCGCGCTCGGGGTGGCCGCCACGTTCGCGATCGGCGCGTGCGTGGTCGGCGTGGGCAGCGCTACCGCGCAGGCCACAGGCGGCAAGACCGCGCTGATCCCGGGCGACCTGCTGGTCAGCCGCGTGCACTACACCGGCACCGCCTCGATGATCACGCCCGGAGTCACGGTGCTGCCGACCGGCGTGGTCGCGGTGGCCGACGGATCGTTCGCGCACGTGTGGGACAACGTCTCGGTCGACGCGAACTTCGGCGTCACGGCGCCGATCTACCTCGATCAGATCAATGCGAACGGCAGGCCGGTCGACTCCATCGCCCTACCGGACGGCACTCCGAGCGCGGACAGTCGCGGGCACGACGTGCTGATGGGCAGCTTCTCCTCGAAGTCCGAGCTCGCGCTCAACCTCTCGACCGGCGGCGACGCGGTCACGTTGATGGGCTACGTCACCCCGGCGAACACTCTGGACGCCTCCAACGGCAACACCCCCGGCGTGATCGACCCGACCAACCCGGACACCCAGTCCGTCTACCGCGCGGTCGGGGAACTTGACGCGAACGGCAAGTTCTCGATCACCGAGACCAACGCCTACAGCGGCGACAACGGACGCGCCGCGATCCTGGACGACGCCACCGGCCTGTACTACACCGCCGGAAACTCCAACAACGGCACCGGCACCTCCGTCGCAGGCCTCATCTACGGCACCGGCGCGCAGCTGGTGACCCCGGCGAACGAGCCCGAGCAGGCGCAGACCCCCGGGCAGCCGACCCCCGTCGGCGGATTCAGCGTGCTGCAACTGCCCGGGACCACCAAGGCGGACAAGCTCGGCAAGGACACCAACTTCGCCGAACTCGCCATGCACGACAACGTGCTCTACTACACCAAGGGATCCGGCAGCAACGGCGTCGACACCGTCTACTTCGTCGACACCACCGGCACCGCCTGCCCGAGCGGCGTCGGCACCCCCGTGGCAGGAGCGCCCGCCCCCACCACCGCAGACACCTACGACGCGACCACCGGCCAGCCGGCCGACAACATGTGCATCCTCTCCGGCTTCCCGACCGCGCCGGCGAAGTCCATCAAGACCCCCGACACCGGCGCCGTGAGCAACACCGCCGACATCGGCGCGATCTGGTTCGCGAACAACTCCACCATGTACGTCGCCGACTCCGGCAACGGAACCGACACCTACAGCGACGGCAGCTTCACCGCAGCCGCAGCCCAGAACCTCGCCGGCATCCAGAAGTGGTCCCAGGTCGACGGCACCTGGACCTACGACTACACCCTCAACACCGGCCTCGGCCTCGGCGTGCCGTACACCGTCGCGGGCCTGCCCACCGGCACCAACCCCGTCACCGGCACGCCCTGGACCCCGGCCGTCGACGGCATCCGCAACTTCACCGGCAAGGTCAACCGTGACGGCACCGTCACCCTCTACGGCGTGACCACCTCCATCGGCGGCGTCTCCGACTACGGTGCCGACCCCAACAAGCTCGTCACCATCACCGACAAGGTCACCGCTACCACCAAGCCGACCAACGAGCACTACAACACCCTGCAGACCGCCGCCGCAGGCGACGTCCTGCGCGGCGTCACCTTCACCCCCACCAAGTAACACCGTAACAACCGGGTGGGCGCGGGCAGCAGTAACACGCCCGCGCCCACGCCGACCGCATCGGCGTGACCGGGGTGACAGGCACGGCCTCTACACGGCCGCGCTCGCCCTCGCAGCGGACCTGCGCACCCGGATCAACGCGCTGGACGGGCTGCGCGTCTACGGGCGTGAGGAGTTGTGCGGCGTAGGGCGGGCCGCAGGGCTCGACCCGCTGCAGCTGGTGATCGACGTCGCGGGTCTGGGCACAAGCGGATTTCGGGCGGCGGACTGGCTGCGCTCGCACCGGCAGGTCGACCTGCACGTCTGCGACCACCGGCGCACCAGCGCGCAGCTGAGCCACGCGGATTGACGCGGTGACCGGCGAGCGTCTGCTGCGCGCGCTCGGAGACCTGATCGAGAACGTCCCTGCGCTACACCCGGTTGCGCGCGTGACCGTGCCGGATCCGGCCGAGCTGCGCCTTGAGCAGGTTCTCTCACCGCGTGATGCCTTCTTCGGCCGTGTCGAGCAGGTCCCGGCGGCGAAGGCCGCGGGCCGGATCAGTGCGGAGATGCTCACCCCGTACCGCCCGGCATCCCTGCCGCCCTGCCCGGCGAGCGGCTGACCGCACCGGTTGTCGACTACCTGACCAGCGGGGTGCGCGCCGGGATGCTCGTGCCGGACGCAGCGGATCCCGAGCTCGAGAGCGTGCGCGTGGTCGAAGAAGAGTAGCGCTTCGGCTTGCCGGGCCGACCGTGAGGTTGCGGGCATGTTCCGCCGCGAGCCGGGCACCGGGACGCGGCACACGGGACCGCACAGGCTGAGCACGCCGGAAAGGACGATGCCGACATGACCGGGCACGAGGGAAACATCATCGCGGAGCTGACCGCGGACCACCGTGAGGTGGAAGGCATGTTCGCGAAGTTCCAGGCGCTCGAACCCGGTGAGCACTCCCGGCGCCGTGAGGTTGCCGACGAGTTCACCGCGGAACTGGTGCGTCACTCCGTGGCCGAGGAGCAGCACCTGTACCCGGCCGTGCGCGAGCATGTGCCAGGTGGCGGCCCGATCGCGGACAAGGAGGTCGCCGACCACGAGAAGGTCGAGCAGCTGCTCAAAGACCTCGAGCGCGCCGATACCGCCAACCCCGACTTCGACACCGTGGCCGCCAAGGTGATCGCCGAGGTGACCGCGCACGTCAAGGACGAGGAGGAGAACCTCTTCCCCGCGCTGCTCGAAGCCTGCACGCAGGACTACCTGTTCGAATTGGGCGAGAAGATCCGGCAGGCGAAGAAGACCGCACCGACACGCCCGCACCCCAACGCCCCGGACAACAAGCTCGCCACCACGGGTGCCGGGCTGGCCGACCGGATGCGCGACGCGCTCACCGGCCGCAACTCCTGACCATCCCGCACTCGAGAGGAGTAGCGCTGATGTCCTTGGCGCGAACCGCCGCGCGCGCTGCTGCGGCGCCGGTCGCCCGCGTGAGCGGCGTGCGTGGGCAGGCCCGCCGCCAGGCCGGCATGGATGAGGCGGCCCGGCGCATGCTGCTGTACGGTGTGATGCCCGCGTGGATCGGCGCCGGGGCCGTTGATTGGTGGCGCCATCGGCGCACCCGGATCGAGACGACCTCCGGCGTCGGGGAGTCCGCGCTCCACGTGCTGATGATGACTGAGGCGTCGATCCCCACCATGCTTGGCCTGTTCTGCGAGGTCAACGCCGGTGTGCCCGTCGTCGCCGGGGGCGCGCTCGGGCTGCACCAGGCCACCGCTTACGCGGACGTGGCTTTCGCCCAGACGCGCCGCCATGTCTCGCCGGGCGAGCAGCAGGTCCACAGCCTCTTGGAGGTCGTGCCGATGGCAGCGGCCGCCATCCTCTCGATCATGCACTGGGATCAGACGGCGGGGCTGCTCGGGCGCGGCGGCCGGCGTGACTGGCGGCTTCGGCCCAAGGAGCGCCCGCTGTCCGGGCGGGTGAAGACCGCAACCTTGGCCGGCGTCGTCATCCTCGGCGCCCTGCCGTACGCCGAGGAGATGATCCGCTGTCTGCGGGCCCGCAACAGCACCGGGCAGGATGTCGGCGCCGCCGGGCCCGAGCCGTCCGCGGAGAATATCTGAGGCCGGGCCATGGGCGAGGACCGAGACCGGGACGGTGAGCAGGCGGAGCAGCTGTTCGTCGACATGCTCCAGCAGTTGCGGGTCGTGCAGACCGGAGTGCAGATCCTCTCGGCAT